>NZ_CP104174.1:7028269-7333846 GCF_025200925.1 Bradyrhizobium sp. CB1015
TCGCCACGAACATGGCCGTTCTGGCGAGTTGACGAAGATGTTGGGGAACACCGTGCAGCACGTCGAAAAACTAGGTCATGCCGACTGCGAATTCAAGGCGACGTTCCGAGCAGGCGCATCGCGTCGGAGGTGCCCCAGACGCCCTTCCCCGCTCGCTCGCCAAGCCGCCGCCGCCCGACATCCGACAGCCCGCCTGCCTCACTTGAAGTGAAATGCTTCACAAGCCGCAATCCGGGATTGCGGTAGCCTTGTGTCACGGGGCGTGGTGAGTTGGAGGCGACAATGGAGCAGGACCTTCCGAAGCAGGCAGCGCGCACGCGATCCCCGGTGAAGGCGGCGGGTCTTTGGCAGAGAATTCAATCCTGGGACAGCCGTCTCTCGGTCACCAAGGGACTGACGGCCGTGACCCTGCTGACCGGCTTCCTGGGCGGATATTTCCAGTATCTGAATTCCTATGAGCAGAAGGTCGGCGAGCAGGCCAAGGCGGACATGCAGAAGGCGACCGACACCTTCCTCGAGATCTCGGATGCCTTCGCCGACGTGCAGATCCAGCAGGAGACCATGCTGCGCGAGCAGTTCGGCTCGCTGAAGGCGCAGGCAACCCCCGCTTTCATCCCGGTGGATTCCAAGACATTCGACTCGCTCTCGGACTATTGGAAGGCGCGCACGTCGCTGCGGCGGAACGGCGCCATCTTCGCGCGCAAGGCGGAGATCTACATCGACTGGCCCAGCGATCTCGGGCGCGATCCGGCCGCCGAGCACACGCTCGACCAGGATCCCCTGACGGCAACGCTGCTCATCAAGTATAATTTCGATTGCGATTCCGAAGCCAATCTCCCCCAGTTCAGAGGCGCGATCTTCAATGGCGCCGATCCCGGACGCCCAAGCGACGAATTGTGCAACGACCCGACGGCCAATGGGCTCAAGTCCTACGTCAACCTTTGTGCCAGGCGGGCGGATGGCGAGATCGATGCGTTGCAGAAGGTCGTGACCATCAACTGGTGGAGCGCCAAGCACCACGTCCTGGTGATGCATCATTGCTTCGAGGTGCTCCGCGGCGGGCCGAATGCGTTGCAAGCTCCGGCCCCCGGCAACGACGGCCCCAATGATCGCAAGCTCGAGAAGCCGCGCGACAGCAACGAGCACAGGCTGCAGCTTCAGGCCCGCCGGCTGGACGCGTTCATGACGCTGACCATGGCGCAGCTGGACCGCATCAGGGTGCGATACCGTCCCACCGGCTTCTTCTGCCATGTTCCGTTCGCACGCGATGCCATCGGCTATTTCAGCAATGAGTGCCTGCCGAACCAGCCGGTCACGAGCGAGCGCAGCTGAGCCGTACCGCGATAGAGCGGCGGACTTTTTCGGCACCGGCAGCCGGCGTGATCGGCCTGTCATGACGGCCTGTTAGCGTCGGCCCTGTCGATCAACCCGAAAGGAGACAATCCATGGATCTGAAGGCCGGCGATGTCGTGATGCTGAAATCCGGCGGTCAGCCGCTGACCGTCGCGGAGGTGAAGGACAACGAGGCGCTGTGCCTGTGGATGGGCATGGAAGGCGACCTGTTCCGCGAGACGCTGCCGCTCGCCGTGCTCGTGCAGGTGGAAGAAGAGGACGAGGAAGATGATGACGAAGACGAAGATGATGACGAGGAGTAGGCACTTCTCGGACTGCATTCCCGCGAGAGCCGAGCTCTTCCCCTGATGACGGGCGCGGGTTGATCAGACGAGGATACGAGGCGCTGCCGTGGCTTTGTCGCCGGAATTCGGCGTCCCCGTCGGTTCAATCAAGAGGATGTGCACTTCCCCACGCGCCACCGGTCGGTGCTCAACGCCCTTCGGCACGACAAAGACCTCGCCGGGGTTGAGCGTGACCGTGCGGTCCCGCAGCTCGATGTCGAGCGTCCCGCTGAGCACGAGAAAGAAGTCGTCCGTGTCCTCGTGCTTGTGCCAATGAAATGGCCCCTCGAGCTTGGCCACCATGATGTCGTTGTCGTTATAGGTCGCCACCGTGCGCGGGGAGAAGCGATCGGTGAACGTTGCGAGCTTCTCGGCGAGATTTGCGGGTGCTTTCATCGCGTTTCCTAGAGGTGAAGACTCCCAGCCCGCATATGGTGACGGGCTACCCTCCTGGAAGGGATAGCACGCCCAAGTTTGGGAACACGAGACTGCGAAGCGGCGGAATGTGGATCTACGCGACCCGAGCGTAGGATGGGTAGATCCCTTGCGAAACCACGATGGTCAATCTTTCTGGTCGCGCTTGACGCGGGCGACAGCCTGATCGGCGATGGCGGCGAGTGCCGCTTCCTCTAATGGAAAATCCGCCGCGAGCCAAGCGTCCTCGGCGAGCGTCAACACGTGGCCGAGCGCGGGTCCTTCGGCCAGACCGCGGGCGATGAAGTCGGCGGCCTTCAGCGGAAATTTCGGCGCGGTCCAGCGCTGCGGCAGCTCGGCGAGCGCGCGCCAGCGCGGCGAATGCACATCAGCGGCGGCGCGTGCCCAGCCCAGCAATACGCGATCGTGATAGCGCTCGGGCCCGAGCCGGTACAGCAACCGCCGTGCATTGGCGTCGTCCTTGGTGGCGAAGCGCCACCAGCGGTGTCCCATCGAATCCAGCGCCTTGACCTCGGCATTGGAGAGCCGCAGGCGCGCCGCGACGCGCTTGGCGTCTTCGGTGACGGCGACCGAGAGCGCGGCGAGGCGCCGCGTGCTGCTGGCGGCGAGACCAAGCTCGCGCTCGATCGCGATCATCGTGTCCAGGGGACCCGTATAGACGACGCCGCCAATCAATGCCTGCAGCAATCCGCCCTCGGCCATAGCCCGCACGGCCGCGCCTGCACCCGCGGCGACCAGCAGCTTGAGCATCTCCATGCGCACCCGCTCGGCTGACAGGTTCGCCAGGCCCGCGCGTCGGCGGATGCAGGCGAGATAGCCGTCGCGGTCGGGCTCGCCGGCGCCGAAGGCGGCGTGGATGCGGAAGAAGCGCAGGATGCGCAAATAATCCTCGGCGATGCGCTGGTCGGGATCGCCGATGAAGCGCACGCGCCGCGCTTTGGCGTCGTTGATGCCGCCGACATAATCGTAGACGACGCCGCGCGCATCGACCGACAGGCCGTTCATGGTGAAGTCGCGCCGCTCGGCATCCTTCACCCAGTCGCGGCCGAACGCGACCTTGGCCTTGCGGCCGAAGGTCTCGGTGTCCTCGCGCAGCGTCGTGACTTCATAGGGGTGGGCGTCGATCACCAGCGTGACGGTGCCGTGGTCGATGCCGGTCGGCACGCTCTTGATGCCGGCAGCCTTGGCACGCCGTATCACCTCGTCCGGCAGCGCCGTGGTCGCGATGTCGATGTCGCCCGGCGCAAGACCGAGCAGTGCATTGCGCACGGCGCCGCCGACCACCCGCGCCTCCTCGCCATCGGTGCCGAGCAGCGCCAGGACGCGCGCGGTCCCGCCTGCGGTCAGCCAGGGCGCATCGGCAAGTAAAGGCTCTGCGCTCATCAATCGGCCCCTATTTTTCCACGCCCGGCACGAGCTTGCCGTTCTCGATATGGGCGGGGACGTAGGTCGAATCCGGCGGCGCGCCGGAGAAATGCGCGAGGCCGATCAGGCCGGCGATGACCAGCACGATCGCCGCCAGCGCAAGGCGCGCCACGATCGCGACCGGCCAGGAGGAGCGCGCGAACAGGCCGGAGCGGGTGGCGGCCAGGAACAGCGCATAGACGGCAAACGGGATGAGGAAGATTCCGATCTCGGTCAGAACCGTCCGGATCATGATGAATAGATCCGCTCATACAGCACACGCAGCATTCCGGCCGTCGCACCCCAGATGTAGCGTTCCGCGAACGGCATCGCGTAATAGGATCGCGGCGTGCCGCGGAATTCCTTGCTGTGCACCTGGTGGTTCACCGGATTCATCAGGAAGGATAGCGGCACCTCGAACGCATCATCAACCTCGGAATGGTTGATGCTGAGGGAAAAGCCGGGCCTGACCTTCGCGACCGTCGGCAGGATGCGGAAGCCGAAGGCGGTGCCGTAGAGATCGAGATAGCCGAGCGGCTCGACAAAGTCGCGTGACAGCCCGACCTCCTCCTCGGCCTCGCGCAGCGCCGCATCCAGCGGCGAGGCATCGGTCGCGTCGATCTTGCCGCCGGGAAACGCGATCTGGCCAGCATGGTCGTTCAGATGTGCCGAGCGCTGGGTCAGGAGGATGGTCGGCTCGGGATGATCGACCACCGCGATCAGGACCGCTGCCGGGCGCACCGGCTGCTCGCGCGCGATGATCTCGAGCATCTTGTCGGTGCCGGGGTCGCCCGAGGCGGGGATGATGTTGGGATCATAGAGGCCCGGCGGCACGTCGAAGCCGAGCCTCGCCCTGGAGCGGGCGAAGAAATCCGCAGCGCCAAGCGCGACCGGCTCGTTGGTCAGGATAGGGTTGTTCAGATTCAAAGCGCCGCCCTCACCTGCTCCGCGTCGGCCATGGCGAAGAATTCGCCGGCCGACTCGACACCGAACATCGGCTGGCCATCGACCATCCGCTCCTCGCCCATGTCAACCAGATCGTAGTAGAGCGCACGGGTCACCTTGGCCCAGAGATCGGCGCGAACGTGCAGATAGGGCGTCAGCCCGCCGTCCGCCGCCTGCTCGAAGCGCAGCCGGTGCGCGGCATCGCAGGTGACCCAGTCGTCGACATTGGTGCGGAAGCGCAGCACGCGATTGCTGTCCTCGCCGTCCTTCTGCATCTCGACCGCCATGAACGGCGCATCATCGACGCGGATGCCGACCTTCTCCACCGGCGTGACCAGGAAATGCTTGTCGCCCTCGCGCTTGAGGATGGTCGAGAACAGGCGGACGAGGGCGTGACGCCCGATTGGCGTCCCCATGTAGAACCAAGTACCATCGGAGGCGATTCGGATGTCGAGATCGCCGCAAAACGGCGGATTCCACAGATGCACCGGAGGCAGGCCCTTCTTGGCGCCTTCGGCACCGGCAGCACTTTTGGCGGCGGCAGTCAGCCCTTCAAGACCGCGATCGGCGCTCTGCCCTTGGTTCGCCATGGTTTGCCCTGACTTTGTGATTTGGCACGATTGGTGCAGGTCTACGTTGTCGATTGGTGCTCGGTTCCACCCCGGATTAGTCCGGTGTGCAGGTCGCCACTTCGTGATGCCCTACATACCCTTAAGCCGATAAGGTGGGGATAGGTTAATTCAACGAATACATGGTCTTCCTGCAAGTCTAGCATAGGGCCCATGTGCTGGCGCGCCGACGCAGGAAAGTGACGAGGCAAGCAAGCCGCGTGGCAGGCTGAAGGAGCAAGCGAATGGCGGAGAGTGTCGAGAAACTCGAGGACGGGATCGTCCGTTCGGCCGAGCAGGTGTCGAGCCAGGTTCGCGCGGCCAAGGACGCGATCGCCTCCGTCATCTTCGGCCAGGATCGCGTGATCGAGAACACGCTGGTCACCATCCTCTCCGGCGGCCATGCACTCCTGATCGGCGTGCCCGGCCTTGCCAAGACCAAGCTGGTCGAGACGCTCGGCGTCACGCTCGGTCTCGACGCCAAGCGCATCCAGTTCACGCCCGATTTGATGCCCTCGGACATTCTCGGCGCCGAAGTGCTGGACGAGAGCACCGCGGGAAAGCGCGCCTTCCGCTTCATTGCCGGTCCCGTGTTCGCGCAGCTCCTGATGGCCGACGAGATCAACCGCGCCAGCCCGCGCACGCAATCGGCGCTGTTGCAGGCGATGCAGGAGCAGCACATCACCGTCGCCGGCGCGCGTCATGATCTGCCGAAACCCTTCCACGTGCTCGCGACGCAGAACCCATTGGAGCAGGAAGGCACCTATCCGCTTCCGGAAGCGCAGCTCGACCGCTTCCTGATGGAGATCGACGTCGACTATCCCGACCGCGATGCCGAGCGCCGCATCCTGTTCGAGACGACGGGCGCAGAGGAGACGCTGGCCAAGGGCGCGATGACGCCCGATGCGCTGATCACCGCGCAGCGCCTGATCCGGCGCCTGCCGGTCGGCGATTCCGTGGTGGAGGCGATCCTGTCGCTGGTGCGCGCGGCCCGCCCGGGTCCGGACGCCGGCGAAGCCGGCAAGTTCATTGCATGGGGCCCCGGCCCGCGCGCCAGCCAATCGCTGATGCTGGCGGTGCGCGCGCGTGCGCTGATCGACGGGCGCCTGGCGCCCTCCATCGACGACGTGCTCGACCTTGCCGAGCCCGTGCTGAAGCACCGCATGGCGCTGACGTTCCAGGCGCGTGCCGAAGGCCGCACGATTCCGGACGTGATCCGGCAATTGAAGACACGGATCGGTTGATGGCAGCAGAGAACGGGGCAGCGAAGGAGATACTGGCGATCCGACGTGCCGATGGCGAAAGCCGCACGCTCGCCGCTTCGTTACCGCGCCTTGTGCTCGAGGCCCGCCGCATCGCCGCCAACGTCATCCACGGCCTGCATGGAAGGCGCCGCGCCGGCTCCGGCGAAAATTTCTGGCAGTATCGCCGCTTCGTCTCGGGCGAGCCGGCACAGAACGTCGACTGGCGCCGCTCGGCGCGCGACGACCATCTCTACGTCCGCGAGCTGGAATGGGAAGCCTCGCACACGGTCTGGATCTGGCCGGACCGCTCGCCCTCGATGGCATTCGCCTCGAAGACCGCGCGCGAATCCAAGCTCGAGCGGACGCTGATCGTCGCCTTTGCGCTCGCCGAGCTGCTCGTCGCCGGCGGCGAGCGCGTCGGCATTCCCGGACTGATGGCGCCGACCGCCAGCCGCAGCGTCATCGACAAGATGGCGCAGGCGATGCTGCATGACGATGCCGACCGCCTCAGCCTGCCGCCGTCCTTCGTTCCGGCCGCGCTCGCCGAGATCATCGTGCTGTCGGATTTCTGGTCGCCTGTCTCCGAGATCAGGACGACGCTCGCCGGCCTCTCCGGCTCCGGCGCCCACGGCACCATGGTGCAGGTGGTCGATCCCGCCGAGGAATCGTTTCCCTATTCCGGCCGCGTCGAGTTCGTCGAGCCGGAAGGTTTTGGCGTGATCACCGCCGGCCGCGCCGAGAGCTGGGCGCAGGATTACACCGCGCGCCTCGCGCTGCACCGCGACCAGATCCGCGCCGAGACGGGCAAGCTCGACTGGCTGTTCACGACGCACGCCACCGACCGCTCGGCCGCCGAGCTCTTGCTGTTCCTGCATGCGGGCATGCAGGTGAGCAAGTCGGGCGCACGTACCACGACGATCAAGGGGGGGCCGGCCGCATGATGGGATTGCCGCTCGCCTTCACGCAACCGCTGCTCCTGATCGGCCTCGTCAGCCTGCCCGTGCTGTGGTGGCTCTTGCGCGTGATGCCGCCGCGGCCGCGGCGCATCGAGTTTCCGCCGACGCGGCTGTTGTTCGACATCACGCCGCGCGAAGAGACGCCCTCGCGGACGCCGTGGTGGCTGACCGCGCTCCGCCTGCTCGCCGCCGCGCTGGTGATCTTCGCCGCCGCCGGCCCGATCTGGAATCCGCAAACGGGCCTTGCCGGCAGCAAGGCGCCGCTGATGATCATGTTCGACGACGGCTGGAGCGCCGCGTCGCACTGGGACGTCAGGATCAGGACCGCGGACGAGCTGATCGCCAATGCCGACAATGACGGCCGCGGCATCGCGCTGGTGCCGCTGTCCGAGCCGAACCGCGACATCACGCTGATGCCGGCAGGGGCGGCCCGCGTCGCGCTGCGGCAGCTCGCGCCAAAGCCCTATTCGGTCGACCGCGTCGAGACGCTGGCCGCGGTCGACCGTTTCCTCAAGGTCACCGGCGACTGCGAGATCGCCTGGCTGTCCGACGGCGTCGACACCGGCCGCGGCGAGGACTTCGTGGCCGGCCTCGGCAAGACCATCGGCGATCGCGCCCTGACCGTGTTCGAAGGCGGCGCCTCCTCGCCGCTGGCCCTGGTCGCCGCCGAGAACGCCGCAGCGAAGATGACGGTGAAGGTGCTGCGCACCGACAGCGGGATTGCGGTCGGCACGGTGCGCGCGCTTGACCAGAAGGCGTCGCCGATCGGCGAAGCGCGCTATTCGTTCGGTCCGCAGGACAAGGAAACCGAAGCGGCGTTCGACCTGCCGGTCGAGCTGCGCAACGATATCACGCGGCTCGAGATCTCCGGCGAACGCTCCGCCGGCGCGGTGCAGCTGCTCGACAAGCGCTGGCGCCGCCGTGCCATCGGCATCGTCTCGGGCGCGACCAGCGAGACCGCGCAGCCGCTGCTGGCGCCGACCTTCTATCTCACCCGGGCACTGGCGCCGTTCGCCGACGTCAGGCTCGCCGACAAGGGCTCGCCGCAGCAGGGCATCACGCAGTTTCTGGACCAAAAGCTGCCGATGATCATCCTCGCCGATGTCGGCACCATCGCCCCCGAGCTGCGCGAACGCCTCAATGCCTGGGTGGACCAGGGCGGCGTGCTGGTGCGGTTCGCTGGGCCCCGGCTGGCACAGGCGGAGGACGACCTCGTGCCGGTGAAGCTGCGCAAGGGCGGCCGCACGCTCGGCGGCAGCCTGACCTGGGAGAAGCCGCAGCATCTGGCCTCTTTCACCGCCGATGGTCCGTTCGCCGGCGTCGCGGTCCCCAAGGACGTCACCGTGAGCCGCCAGGTGCTGGCCGAGCCCGACGCCGTGCTCGCCACCAAGAGCTGGGCCTCGCTGGAAGACGGCACGCCGCTCGTCACCGGCGAGCATCGCGGCAAGGGCCTCGTCAGCCTGTTCCACGTCAGCGCCGACATGCGCTGGTCGGATCTGCCGATGTCGGGCACCTTCGTCGAAATGCTGCGGCGGGTGGTCGACATGTCCGGCTACACGGCGAAGCCCGGTGCCGGCGTTGCCAGCGAAGCGACCACTGACACGGTGGCGCCGCTGCACATCCTCGACGGATTTGGCGCGTTCGGTCCGCCGCCCGCGACGGCAAAGCCGCTGCCTGCGGACTATCGCGACCGCGCCACTCCTGACCATCCGCCCGGCTTCTACGGTCCGGCAGAAGGACCGCTCGCCGTGAACACGCTTGCCAGCGCCGACCGCATCGCCGCACTGAACACCGCGAGCCTGCGCGCCCGGCACGCCACCTACACCAATGCCGAGCCGCGCGACCTGCGCGGCTGGCTGCTGTCGACGGCGCTCGCGCTGTTCCTGATCGACGCCATCATCGTCGCGGTGCTCGGCGGCGGGCTTGCCGCGCTGCTGAGGCGCCGTGCTGCGCCCGCCACGATCGTGCTCGCCCTGCTCGCGGGATTCTCTTTGCTCTCGCCCACGCCGTCGCGCGCCGACGGCGTATCCGACGAGTTCGCGATGAAGGCGGTGTCGCAGACCCGCCTCGCCTATGTCGTGACAGGCAATGCCGACGTCGATTCCATCGTCAAGGCGGGGATGAACGGGCTGACGCTGTTCCTGGCCCAGCGCACTGCGCTCGAGGCCGGCGATCCCGTCGGCGTCGATCCCGCGCGCGACGAGCTCGCCTTCTTCCCGCTGATCTACTGGCCGATCGTGCCGGGCGCGCCGAAGCCGCCGCAGGACGCCATCAACAGGATCGACGCCTACATGAAGCAGGGCGGCACCGTGCTGTTCGACACCCGCGACGCGATCGAGGCACCGCCCGGCGCGAACGGCGCGGCGCAGACCCCGGCCATGCAGACGCTGCGCGAAATCCTGTCCTCGCTCGACGTGCCCGAGCTCGAGCCGGTGCCGCGCGAGCACGTGCTGACCAAGACCTTCTACCTGCTGCGCGACTTCCCCGGCCGCTTCACCGCCGGCCAGACTTGGGTCGAGACCTTGCCGCGCGAAGATGACGATGAGAGCGCGCAGCGGCCGGCGCGCGGCGGCGACGGCGTCTCGCCGATCATCATCACTTCGAACGATCTGGCCGGCGCCTGGGCGGTACGGCCCGACGGACAGGCCATGCTGCCGGTGACCGGCGGCGACCCCCGCCAGCGCGAATTTGCCTACCGCGCCGGCGCCAACATCGTGATGTACACGCTGACCGGCAATTACAAGGCCGACCAGGTGCACGCTCCGGCGCTGATCGAACGGCTGGGGCAATAGAGACGCGCATGACGAGCTCGATCCACACGTTCCGTCATTCCGGGATGGTCCGAAGGACCAGACCGCAGGTGCGCAATGCCCACCGGGGAATCTCGAGATTCCGGATTCGGTCCTGCGGACCGCTCCGGAATGACGTTGATAGGTCTGTCTGATGAATTACGGCATCGCGTTCACACCGCTTGTTCCCGCCATCGTGCTGTGGCTCGCGCTCGCCGCGATCGTCGTCATTGCGCTTGTGCTGCTGCTGGCGCGTGCGCGCGGCGCCGCGGTGCGCGTGGCGGCGCTGGCGCTGTTCCTGCTGGCGCTCGCCAACCCGTCCTTCACACGCGAGGACCGCGATCCCCTCACCTCGGTCGCCGCAATCGTCGTCGACAAAAGCCCGAGCCAGAATTTCGGCAGCCGCAATCGTGAAGCTGCGCAGGCGCAGGAAGCGCTGGTCGACAGCCTGAAGAAGATCAAGGGCCTTGAGGTCCGCGTCGTCGAGGCCGGACAGGCCGACGGCGAGACCGACGGCACGAAACTGTTCGGGGCGCTGGCCTCGGCCTTGTCGGACGTCCCGGTCGACCGCGTCGCCGGCGCGTTCCTGATCACCGACGGCCGCGTCCACGATATTCCGGCGAACACCGCCGCGCTCGGCTTCCAGGCGCCGGTGCACGCGCTGGTCACCGGCCAGAAGGACGAGCGCGACCGCCGCATCGCGATCACGGCGGCGCCGCGCTTCGGCATCGTCGGGCAGAACCAGACCATTTCCTACCGCCTCGACGACCAGGGCGTTTCCGGCGAGCGCGCCAGGGTCACGGTCCGCCGCGACGGCGAGGTCATCAACGAGCGCACGCTATCGAGCGGCCAGGCCGCGAGCGTCGACGTCGATATCAAGCATGCCGGGCCGAACATCGTCGAGATCGAGGCCTCGCCGCTCGAGCGCGAACTGACGCCGGTGAACAACCGCGCCGTCGTGGCCATCGACGGCGTGCGCGACAAGCTGCGCGTGCTCCTGGTCTCGGGCGAGCCGCATTCGGGCGAGCGCACCTGGCGCAATCTGCTCAAGTCCGACGCCAGCGTCGACCTCGTGCATTTCACCATTCTGCGCCCGCCGGAGAAGCAGGACGGCACGCCGATCAACGAATTGTCGCTGATCGCGTTTCCGACCCGCGAGCTGTTCCAGCAGAAGATCAACGAATTCCAGCTGATCATCTTCGACCGCTATGCCCGCCAGGGCGTGCTGCCGATCCCTTATTTCGAGAACATGGCGCGTTATGTGCGCGCAGGCGGCGCAGTGCTGGTCTCGGCCGGCCCCGACTACGCCTCGAACAGCAGCATCTGGCGCACGCCGCTCGATTCGGTGCTGCCGGCCGAACCCGTCGGCGTCACCGAGAAGCCGTTCTATGCGCATCTGTCCGACATCGGCAAACGTCATCCCGTCACGCGCGGGCTCGAAGGCTCCGCCAGCGAGCCGCCGCGCTGGAGCCGGTTCTTCCGTACCGTCGATACCCGCAATGCGGTCAACCCGCCCGTCATGACCGGCGTCGACGGCAAGCCGCTGCTGTTCCTGTCGCGCTTCGGCGAGGGCCGCGTCGCGCTCTTGCTGTCCGATCACATCTGGCTGTGGGCGCGCGGCTATGAGGGCGGCGGTCCGCATCTCGACCTGCTCCGGCGGATGTCGCACTGGCTGATGAAGCAGCCTGATCTCGACGAAGAGGCGCTGCGCCTCCAGGTGCAGGGCAAGGACCTCGTCGTGGTGCGTCAGACCATGGCGGACAGCGTCCAGCCCGTCAGCGTGACCTCGCCGTCGGGCGTATCGCAGGATCTGACGCTCTCGCCCGGCGATCCCGGCGAGTGGCGCGCCAGCCTGCCGGCCAACGAGCTCGGCCTGTGGCAGGCCACCGACGGCACGCTGAAGGCGCTGATCAATGTCGGCCCGACCAATCCGAAGGAGTTTTCGGAAGTCACCTCCACGGTCGATACGTTGAAGCCGCTGACACAGGCGACGGGCGGCGATGCCGTGCGTGTGGCCAGCGGCTCGAGCGTCGAGCTGCCGCGCATCCTGCCGGTGCGCTCGGTCGGCATGTTCCACGGCGACGGCTGGATGGGCGTGCGGATGCGCGATGCCAGCGTGGTCAAGGGCGTCGGCGTGCTGCCGATCTTCTCCGGCCTGGTCGGTCTGTTGCTGCTGCTCGGCGCGTTTGCGGCGACTTGGGTCCGCGAGGGGCGCTGAAAGCTGCTGACGAAAGCTCTCTGAATCCGCCCGCCGTCGGATGACAATCTCATGAACATTAGTCGTGCGCGCGGTCGAGATGATCAACTGCGCGGCCCAACTTCGTGCGCTTCGCTGCCGGTCACCCCAGCTTGCGGAATTCGGGGAATTCTCTAGAATTTTGCGCCGGTGTCATACGGACCGAATGTTGAGGCCTACGGGCAAGTGCCGTTGCCACTCAGCATCTGCGCAGTCCCTGTCGGCTAGATTTTACAAATGGGAATTGAGATGTTGACCGCAGAGGAGATCGTTCGCGTCAGGTCTTCCTTCGACAGGGTATTCGCGAACGCGACCGACATGACGACGACGTTCTACGATCGGATGTTTGAACTTGCGCCGGAAATCCGACCGATGTTTCCGGCCGACATGACCAACCTCAAGCATGATTTCATCTCGAAGCTCGCGGTGTTGGTTGGCAGCCTCGATGAGACGACTGGCCTATTGTCGGGTGCCGACATCCTCGGCCGCAATCACATGCGCTATGGCGTGAGACCTGAGCACTACCCAGTCGTCGGCGAAGCTCTGATCTGGAGCTTTGCGCGCGGTCTTGGCGCGCATTGGACCGATGAGGTGGAGCAGGCCTGGCGTAAGGTTTACGGCATCATTGCTCAGCGTATGATCGCTATTGACAGCAGTCCGTCGTCGTCGTGACCGATCACAAGCCCTCTACGGCGCACGTAACCGTCGCTAGTTGCATGGACGACACATCGTGTGACTGGCCCGCCTGAGCAGATCGGCCGCGGTTGACATCTGCCATCCGGTCGGGCGATGTTACACTATAACATCGCGGCGTCCCGGGATTGGCGCCCCGGTGTGGGGGTGGCGTTTCCAGATGAAGTGGTTCCGGTCGAATAGCAGGCACGGCGCCCGGCTCGCGTTGTTCGCGATGCTGGTGCAGCTCGCGCTGACATTCGGGCACAGCCACTGGTTCGCGCAGGCCGCACCCCTTGCTCAATCCTCAGCCCAGCAGACCGACAGCGCCAAGGACAGCACCAAGGGCGTTGCTGCGATCGACCGCGTCGCGGTGCAGAAGCAATCGCCGGGAAGTCCTGACCGCGAGCATTCGGGCGAGGACAATTGCGCCATCTGCGCCATCATTGCGATGGCGGGCACAATCGTGTCGGCGACGCCGCCTGTGCTGCTGCTGCCGCAGGCGATCGAGCTGCTCCAGCGCACCCTCGACGCCGAGTTCGCTCATCTGACATCGGCCGGCGCGGCGTTCCAGCCGCGCGGCCCTCCTGCGTCCTGATCTCCAACGCTTGATCACGCCCAGCCTCGCCGCGCATCGGCAAGTCCCTGGGAGAAGTTGAAGTCGAATTCCGTCGCGCCGCGACGGCAGGCCGCCTCCGATCAGCAGAGCATCATCCGGACGGCGCCTGACTGGAATCAGGACCATGTCATTTCAATTGCGACGCGTGCAGCGCCTTGGCGGAGCAAGCCTGCTCCTGCTCGGCGCCGCCGCTACATCCGCGTTCGCCCAAGACTCGGCGCAACAGCCGGCACAAGACAAATCGTCGACCGAGCTTCCCGCCGTCACCGTGACGGCCCCGAGCCCGATCGTACGTCGAGCGGTCGTGCCGTCGCGCAACGCAGGCCGCGGCACGCGGACCGCGCGGGTTCGCAGCCGCGAGCAGACGGCGGAAGCCGCGCCGGCAGCTGCCGTACCCGCCGCGCCCCAGCAGGGCGTGCTGCCGATCGTGACCAACCAGTTCGCGACGGTCACCGTGGTGCCGAACGAGGAGATCCGCCGCGAGGGCGGCGGTCAGCTCGGCGATCTCCTGTTCTCCAAGCCCGGGATCACAGGATCGAGCTTCGCGCCCGGCGCTTCCAGCCGGCCGATCATCAGGGGTCTCGACGTCAACCGCGTCGGCATCGTCGAGAACGGCACCAATGGCGGCGGCGCCTCCGACCTCGGCGAGGATCATTTCGTCCCGATCGATCCGCTCGCGACCAACCAGGTCGAGGTGGTGCGCGGGCCGGCGGCGCTGCGCTATGGCTCGACCTCGATCGGCGGCGTGGTCAGCGCCACCAACAACCGGATTCCGGATGCGCTGCCCTCCTGCGCGCCGTCGTTCCAGGCCTACGGCCTGCCGACCAAGGCCCCGCTCGCGAACGCTGCGACCTCGCCCTGCGTCACCGCGGAGACGCGCACCGCCTTCAGCTCGGTCGACCGCGGCGTCGAAAGCGGCGTGCTGCTCGACACCGGCGGCGGCAATTTTGCCTTCCATGCCGACGCCTATGGCCGCACCACTTCGGACTATTACATCCCGAGCTATCCGTATCTGACCGACCAGTCGCGCCCGGTGAACGGTCGCCAGCCGAACTCGGCGACGCGCTCGGACGGCGCCTCGATCGGCGGCTCCTACTTCTTCCAGGGCGGCTATATCGGTGCGTCGATCACGCAGAACGATTCGCTCTACCACATCCCCGGCATCGACGGCGCCGACCACCAGACGCGGATCGATGGTCACCAGACCAAGATCAACGTCAAGGGCGAGTACCGCCCCGACGCGGCCGCGATCGATACGATCCGGTTCTGGGCCGGCGCGACCGACTACCGGCACAACGAGCTCGGCCTGGCCGATCCCGCCGACCTCAACAGCGACGGCATCCGGCAGACCTTCACCAACAAGGAGCAGGAGATCCGCACCGAGGTGCAGCTGATGCCGTTCAACGCACGCTTCGCCGAGGTGACGACGGCACTGGGCTTCCAGGTCGGGCATCAGGAATTGAGCGCGCCGAGCCCCGACAATCCCGGCACGCTGTTCAACGGGCTGTGGGATCCCAACACCAACACGCGCGTCGCGGCTTACGCCTTCAACGAGTTCAAGTTCTCGGAAGCGACGCGGGCGCAGATCGCCGGCCGCATCGAGCATGTCGAGCTGCACGGCACGACGCCGAACTTCCCGGCGGATTACCTGCCCGACGGCACGCCGCAGGCGGCGGTCGCGCGCAATCCCGCCTACACGCCGAAGAGCGGCAGCATCGGCCTGCTGCAGGATCTGCCGGGCGGCATGGTCGGCAGCATCACCGCGCAATATGTCGAGCGCGCGCCGAAGGCAGCCGAGCTGTTTTCCCGCGGCCCGCATGACGCGACGGCGACGTTCGACATCGGCAATCCCAACCTCACGATCGAGACCGCGAAATCGGTCGAGCTCGGCGTGCGCAAGGCGACGGGGCCGTTCCGGTTCGAGGCGACCGTCTACTACACGCATTTCGACAATTTCATCTATCGCCGCCTTACCGGCGTGATGTGCGACGACGACTTTGCATCCTGCGGCAATCCGGGGGCCGAGCTGAACCAGGCGGTCTACTCGCAGCGCAACGCGAACTTCCGCGGCGGCGAATTCCAGTCGCAGCTCGATATCGGCGCGTTCCAGGGCGGCATCTGGGGCATCGAGAACCAGCTCGACGTGGTCCGCGCCACTTTCTCCGACGGCACCAACGTGCCGCGGATTCCGCCGGTGCGCATGGGCGGCGGATTGTTCTGGCGCGACGACAACTGGCTGATGCGCGTCAACCTGTTGCACGCCTTCGCGCAGAACAACGTCGCCGTGATCGCGGAGACGCCGACGGCGGGCTACAATCTGTTGAAGGCCGAGATCAGCTACAAGACCAAGCTCGCCCCGAACTGGTTCGGCGCGCGCGAGATGATGGCCGGTATCGTCGGCAACAATCTCCTCAACGCGAACATCCGCAACTCGGTGTCCTACACCAAGGACGAGGTCTTGATGCCGGGCATCGGCGTGCGGGCGTTCGCGAATTTCAAGTTCTAGGTGACGACACACGCCGTCATTGCGAGGAGCCCTTGCGACGAAGCAATCCAGACTGCCTGCGCAGAAAGATTCTGGATTGCTTCGCGGAGCTTGTCATCGGGCCGCGCTTCGCGCGGACCCGGTGGCTCGCAATGACGAGTATGAGGCGCGGCTGCTGCACTCCCAATGTTCACTGTCGTAGCCCGGATGGAGCGCAGCGTAATCCGGGGTTCTCTCGCCGCGGAGGGACCTTCCCGGATTGCGCTGCGCTCCATCCGGGCTACGGGCCACTCTACACCCTCGCCTTGCTCCAATCGGGGCCGACTGCGCCCGACACGCCCTCGAAGGCGCCATCGACGAGCTCGAACACCAGGATGCGGGCGGCATCGACCGGGCCGGGCATGGTGACGCGGCCCTTCGGCACCGGCTTGAAACCGATGCGGCCGTAATAGGGCTCGTCGCCGACCAGCAGCACCAGGCGGTGTCCTTTCGCCTTGGCGTCCTTCACCGCGCGCTCCATCAATTGACGGCCGATGCCGCGGTCGCGGAATGGCGGCTCGACGGTGAGCGGCCCGAGCAGCAGCGCCGGCGTGTCGCCGATCAGGATCGGCAATTGCCTGACGGAGCCGACCAGGAGCGTGCCGATGCGGGCCGTGAAGGACAGTTCGAGCAGATGGTCGACGTGCTCGCGGATCCGGTAGGCGCTCAGCACGAAGCGGCCGGGGCCGAAGGTGCGTTCGTGCAGCCGCTCGATCGCCTGGGCGTCACCGGCGGCTTCGGGAAGGATGGTCAGTGAGAGATCGTTCATGTCAATTCGCGGAGTAGCACTTGCGCATGCGAAGGTCCATGGGCGCTGTCCGTGCCGGGCCCAGCGGGGTGAAGTGCAGGCCTGGCTCAACCCGCGTCCCGTTTCGACGCCGGCTGGGACAGGTAGGCCAGCATCTTCATCTCCCGCCGCCCTCGCGTCACCGTGTCGAGCACGAGCCCTGATGACACCGACAGCAGGGCCATGATCATCAGGCCCATCGACAGCACGGCCGTGGGCAGGCGCGGCACGAGGCCGGTTTCGATGAAGGTGATCACGATCGGGATCGCGAGGATGATCGACGCCAGCGCCAGCAGGATTCCGATCACCGTGAAGAAGCGCAGCGGCCGCTCGGCGCGATAGAGCTTGAGCATGGTACCGAGGATGCGAAAGCCGTCGCGCCAGGTGTTGAGCTTGGAGAACGAGCCTTCCGGGCGCGCATAATAGGGCGTCTCGACCTCGGCGACCGGCAGCGACAATTCCAGCGCATAGACCGCAAGCTCGGTCTCGATCTCGAAACCGTCGGAGAGGACGGGGAAGGATTTGACGAAGCGGCGCGAGAACACCCGGTAGCCGGACAGGATGTCCTTGAAAGCGTGGCCGAAGGTCGAGGACAAAAAGCCCGTCAGCATGCGGTTGCCGGTGCGATGGCCGAGCCGGTAGGCGGCCTGGACCTGATCGACGCGAAGGCCGACCACCATGTCGAGATGCTCGTCGAGCAGCCTGTCGATCATGCGCGGCGCGCTCGGCGCATCGTAGGTGGCATCACCATCGACCAGCACATAGACGTCGGCCTCGACGTCAGCGAACATGCGGCGCACGACGTGACCCTTGCCCTGCCGGTGCTCGCTGCGCACGATCGCGCCGGCTTCGCGCGCGACCGCGGCGGTCCGGTCGCGCGAATTGTTGTCGTAGACGTAGATCTCCGCCGCGGGCAGCGCCTTGCGGAAATCGGCAACGACGGTCGCGACCGCGGCCTCCTCGTTGTAGCAGGGCACCAGCACCGCGATACGAAGTTGCGTTGAGCTCATCAGGGCAGCACTCCGAGGCTTGTCGGCTCGCGCCCGAGCGGCATGGCCTGCCGTGCGCATCGAGCGGGTTACTAGCACAAGCCGCCCTCAGCGCCACGTCGCAATCACGGGCCTGCTATCGAGCACCTCGGCAATCCGCAGCCGCGTGCCCGGCGTGGTGCCCTCGGGCAACGCGGCATTGTCGAAGAACCCGCATTCGACGATCTCGCGGTTGGGCTCGGGGACGCGGTCCTGCCTGAACTGCCTGACCACGTAGACCGCGACGTGATCGCGGCGCGAAACGTGGCTGTTGAGGAAGACGCCGTGCAGGATCGCCTCGCCGGTCAGATCGATGTCGCCCTCCTCCTTGAGCTCGCGTCGCAGCGCCTCTTCCATGGTCTCGCCGAAATCGACGCCGCCGCCAGGCAAATACCAGCCGCTGACGTAGCTGTGCCTGACCAGGAACACGCGATTGTCGGCATCCAGCACCACGGCGCGGACGCCGAGCGTCATGCCGCGGACGAGCAGGAAATAGACGTGGAAGATCCGCCGCAGCAGCGGCTCGGCTTTCCGTCGGGCTCGGTTCAGACGTTCTCCCATCAGGCTTCCTTGGCGTCCCCCGTTTCAGGCCCTGCTTGCGCGGCGCGGGCGACCTTGCCATTACAGTGGAGCAATAGCGAGGCAATCGCGCGCCATGGCTCCCTTCACGCTCGCCCATCTGTCCGATCCGCATCTAGCGCCCTTGCCGAAGCCGCGGCTGATCGAGCTCGCCGGCAAGCGCGCGCTCGGCTATGTCAACTGGACGCGCAACCGCCACAAGTACCAGCGCCGCGAGGTGCTCGATGCGCTCGTCGCCGACATGAAGGCGCAGGCGCCCGACCACATCGCAGTGACGGGCGATCTCGTCAACCTGGCGCTGGAGGCTGAGTTCGCGCCGGCGCTGGCCTGGCTCGAAAGCGTCGGCCCGCCCGACCGCGTGACCGCGATTCCCGGCAATCACGACGCCTATGTCAGCGCGACGCGTCATCGCTTCGGCGAGACGTTCCTGCACTACATCGCCGCGGACACACCCGGCGCCGCGGCCTTTCCCGCCGTGCGCCGGCGCGGGCCGCTGGCGCTGATCAGCCTGTCCACGGCGGTGCCGACCCTGCCGCTGATGGCGACCGGCACGCTCGGGCGCGATCAGCTCGCCGCCCTCGCGGAGGTGCTCGAACGGCTTGCGGCGGAAGACGTCTTCCGCGTGCTGCTGGTGCATCATCCGCTGAAATCCAGCGCGCGCCAGAAGCGGATGACGGACGCGCCGGCGCTGCTGGCGCTGTTGAAGCGCCACGGCGTCGAGCTGGTCCTGCACGGGCACGATCACATTCATTCGACGATGTGGTTCGAGAGTCCCAACGGCAACATCCCCGCGCTCGGCGTGCCGTCGGCCTCCGCGCTCGCGCACGGACGCTATCCGGCGGCGGCGTATAATCTGTTCACTATCGAGAAGGACAATACCGGCTGGCGCTGCGAGCAGACGGTGCGAAGCCTCGGGGCTGGATTTCAGATCGGGCAGATCAAGCATGTGCGGTTGATCTAGTCCCGCTGGCGCATGCGAAGCCCGGCTCCGTAGCCCGGATGGAGCGGAAGCATAATCCGGGACAGTGCATCTGGAGCAACAGGTTTCCCGGATTGCGCTTCGCTCCATCCGGGCTACGAGGGCTCCTCGCAATGACGACGGAGAGAAATCTACCAGTTCCGCAAGACCGCTATCACCGCCACCCCGAACAACGCGGCAGCGCCGAGCACGAAGCCGAACACGAACGGCCAGAGGCGCGAGCGGCGCGGCGGCGCGGCGGCCCGGGCCTGCGGTTCGGGCGCAATCACCATCGCACGTTCGCGCTCGATCATGCGGCGTGCGACATAGTCGGTGACGGCCTCGACGATCACGGCGGTGTCGTGCGATTCGGCGAGCACGATGCGGCCGAAGCGGGTGTCCTGGACGAAGCGGTACATCCGCTTGTCGCGGCCCATCACGATGTGGGCGACGACGTCGATCCAGAGTCTCGGCGTGTCGCCCTGGCTGATGCCGCGGTCGAACAGGTCGATCTGATCAGGCACCTGCGCGAACAGCGGATCGAGCGCGTCGTTGAGGATCTCGAGCCGCGCCACCTCGGCGTCGCGCAGATCGACGACGACGCCGGTCCGGTCGGCCGCCTCGATCCGCGCGCGCAGCAGCGCATCGCGCAGCCGCACCGGGCGCGGCTGGCCGGGATGGGTCCCGCTGGTCTCGGGCTCTGACATTGTCGGCCTCGTCCTCGACTTATCCCCATTAACCTATCAGCAACCAAACCCTCCGCAAAGGCCCACAATTCCAGAGACTTACGGCGCCCACAGCCGTTTCACCTGTGCCAAAAGCAGACGATCCCACCCAGGCTAGGCCTGGATGGGACCATCCGTCCTTGGACGTCTTCTTGTTTCAGCTCGGCAGCTGCCGATCAGGCTGCCGGGGCGCGCTGCGGCTCTTCCACGATCGAGAAACGGACGCCGGCCATGTGACGGCTCTGTTCCGACACCTCGCGCCAGCAGTCCTCGGCTTCCTTGCGGGTCTTGAACGGACCTTTGACCTGGGCCGAACCTTCGACGAGCTTGTGGAAGTTCATCGAACCGAACTCGCCGCCGATCACCCAGAAATTGCTGCCTTTGGTCATTGTCAGTCTCCTGTTGAGGTGCGTGACCGGCCTGGACTCCAACCTGGCTTCCAGACCGGTCCGATCCGCCGTTAGCCGAACTGGTTCATCGTGTTGTGGACGCCGCCCGCCTTCAGGGCGGCTTCGCCTGCGAAGTACTCCTTGTGGTCGTCGCCGATGTCGGAGCCGGCCATGTTCTGGTGCTTCACGCAGGCGATGCCCTGACGGATCTCGGCGCGCTGGACGTTCTTGACGTAGCCGAGCATGCCCTGCTCGCCGAAATACTCGCGGGCGAGATTGTCGGTCGAGAGCGCCGCCGTGTGATAGGTCGGCAACGTGATCAGGTGGTGGAAGATGCCGGCGCGCTTGGCCGAATCCGCCTGGAAGGTGCGGATGCGCTCGTCGGCTTCCTTCGCCAGCGGCGTGTCGTCGTACTCCGCCTTCATCAGCTCGGCACGGTTGTACTTGCTGACGTCCTGGCCCGCTTCCTTCATCGCGTCGTAGACCTGCCAACGGAAGTTGAGGGTCCAGTTGAACGACGGCGAGTTGTTGTAGGCGAGCTTGGCGTTCGGCACGACCTTGCGGATGCGATCGACCATGCTGGCGATCTGCTCGATATGCGGCTTCTCGGTCTCGATCCAGAGCAGGTCGGCGCCGTTCTGCAGCGAGGTGATGCAATCGAGCACGCAGCGGTCTGCACCGGTGCCGGGGCGGAACTGGTAGAGGTTCGAGGGCAGCCGCTTCGGACGCATCAGCTTGCCGTTGCGGTTGATGATGACGTCGCCGTTGCGGGCGTTCTCCGCGGTGATTTCCTCGCAATCGAGGAAGCTGTTGTACTGGTCGCCGATGTCGCCGGGCTTGTGGCTGACGGCGATCTGCTGCGTCAGGCCGGCGCCGAGCGAGTCGGTGCGGGTCACGACGATGCCGTCTTCGACGCCGAGCTCGAGGAAGGCGTGGCGGCAGGCGCGGATCTTCGCCAGGAAGACGTCATGCGGCACGGTGACCTTGCCGTCCTGGTGGCCGCACTGCTTCTCGTCCGAAACCTGGTTCTCGATCTGCAGCGCGCAGGCACCCGCCTCGATCATCTTCTTGGCGAGCAGATAGGTCGCCTCCGCGTTGCCGAAGCCGGCATCGATGTCGGCGATGACGGGGACGACATGGGTCTGGAAGTTGTCGATCTTCTCGATCAGCTCCTTCTCGCGGGTCTTGTCGCCTTCCTTGCGCGCCTTGTCGAGCAGACGGAAGATGTCGTTGAGCTCGCGCGAGTCGGCCTGACGCAGGAAGGTGTAGAGCTCCTCGATCAGCGCCGGCACCGCGGTCTTCTCGTGCATGGACTGGTCGGGAAGCGGACCGAACTCGGAGCGCAACGCCGCGATCATCCAACCGGAGAGATAGAGATAGGTGCGGTCGGTCTTGCCGCCGAAGTGCTTCTTGACCGAGATCAGCTTCTGCTGGGCGATGAAGCCGTGCCAGCAGCCCAGCGACTGGGTGTACTTGGTGGGGTCCTTGTCATAGGCGGCCATGTCGGCGCGCATCACGGCAGCGGTGTAGCGGGCGATGTCGAGGCCGGTCTTGAACCGGTTCTGCAGGCGCATGCGCGCGACGGCCTCGGCCGACACGCCGTTCCAGGTCGGCTGGGTCTCCAGGAGCGCCTGAGCCGCCTTGACCTCGTCCTGATACGAGGACGGACCCTGGAAGGTGCTGATACCGCGGGGCTGGTAGTTCATGTGCCTGATCCTTTCGCTGACGATGGCGATGGGTAGCCATCGACATTCTTGACAATGCATTGCGAGATGCGTGTCAGGAGCTAAACGCGAAAAGACAAAGTTCGTATAGTGGCTTGTTTTTTATTGGTGATGTCATGTAACATATGAACGTGTAATAGATGTTATTTTGTAAATCTTGTAAATATTTGGTCAGCGATTCTGACCTTGATCAGTCTGGAGATCTGAGAAATGGCCGCCGAGTCCGGCAAGAAACTCTTCGTTGGCCCGCGCTTCCGGCGGATCCGGCAGCAATTGGGGCTGTCGCAGACCCAGATCGCCGAGGGGCTCGGGATCTCGCCCAGCTATGTCAACCTGATCGAGCGCAACCAGCGCCCGGTCACGGCGCAGATCCTGCTGCGGCTGGCCGAGACCTACGATCTCGACTTGCGCGACCTCGCCACCGCGGACGAGGACCGCTTCTTCGCCGAGCTGAACGAGATCTTCTCCGATCCCTTGTTCCGGCAGATCGACGTGCCCAAGCAGGAGCTGCGAGACCTCGCCGAGCTCTGCCCGGGCGTCACCCATGCACTGCAGCGGCTCTATGCGGCCTATACCGAGGCCCGCCAGGGCGAGACGCTGGCCGCTGCGCAGATGGCCGATCGCGACGTCGGCACGCGCTTTGAAGCCAATCCGGTCGAGCGCGTGCGCGAGCTGATCGAGGCCAACCGCAACTATTTTCCGGAGCTGGAGCAGGCCGCGGAAAATCTGCGCGACGAGCTGAACGTGCCCGCCGAGGGGCTGTATGCGGCGCTGGTCGCGCGCTTGCGTGAGAAGCACTCGATCCAGACCCGCATCATGCCGGTTGACGTGATGCGCGAGACGCTCCGCCGCTTCGACCGCCACCGCCGGCAGCTGCTGATCTCGGAATTGGTCGATCCGCCCGGCCGCGCATTCCAGCTCGCCTTCCAGCTGGGCCTCGGGGAATGCGCGCAAGCGCTGGAGACCATCATCGGCCGTGCCGGCCCGCTGGACGACGCGCCGCGCCGGCTGTTCCGGATCACGCTCGGCAATTATTTCGCGGCCGCCGTGATGATGCCCTACCCGGCGTTCCTCGCAGCCGCCGAAGCGCTGAACTACGACATCCACGTGCTGGCGCAGCGCTTCAATTCCGGCTTCGAGCAGGTCTGCCATCGCCTCACCACGCTGCAGCGGCCGAACGCGCGCGGCATTCCGTTCTTCCTGTTGCGCGTCGACAATGCCGGCAACGTCTCCAAGCGCTTCTCCTCCGGCACCTTCCCGTTCTCGAAATTCGGCGGCACATGTCCGCTCTGGAACGTGCATTCGACCTTCGACACGCCGGATCGCCTGCTCAAGCAGGTGATCGAGCTGCCCGACGGCACGCGCTATTTCTCGATCGCGCAGATGGTGCGCCGCCCCGTCGCGCCGCATCCGTTGCCGCAGCCGCGCTTCGCCATCGGCCTCGGCTGTGAGATCCGCCACGCCGCCCGCCTGACCTACGCCACCGGCATGGACCTGGAGAAGGCCGACGGCACCCCGATCGGCGTCAACTGCCGCCTGTGCGAGCGCGAGAACTGTGCTCAGCGCGCCGAGCCGCCGATCACGCGCACATTGATCCTGGATGAGACGACGCGGCGGGTGTCGAGCTTTGCGTTCTCGAATGCGCGGGAGTTGTGAGAGGATTGAGGTCTCGTGTCCCGGACGCGCTGCAGCGCTCTTACGCTGCTGCGCAGAGCCGGGACCCAGCGAGCCACGCAACGCCGCACCATGGGCCCCGGCTCTGCAGCGCACCGCACCGGACGATGCTTCGCATCGCCCGGGGCGCTGCGCTGCGTCCGGGGCACGAAACTATCGGTCCTACGCCAGCGTATGCACGATCACCGGTCCGGCGATGGCGCGGGCGTCGCCGGCAAGCAGCGGGCCGAGATCCTTCTCGATCCAGGCGATGGCGCGCTTGTTCGCTTCCTCGGCCTGCTCGAACTTGTCGAAGATCGAGATCGCGGTGACCGTGTCGTCGCCGGCATAGACGACGTAATAGGCGCGGAAACCGTCGACGTCGCTGATGATGGGAACGGCGCCGTCCTTGATGCGGCGCGTCAGCTCTTCCGCGCTCCCGCTTTTCGCCTTGGCCTGACGGATGGCGGCATACATGGCATCCTCCCCTTCCGGCTGTCTGGACTTCCGGGCTTTGCTGCCCTCCGCTGAATCTACACCGTTAGCAGCCACTCCGTCATCCTGAGGCGCGAGGCATGGGACGCAACGCGTCCCATGGGGAGCCTCGAAGGATGCACGGCCCCGATACAGCCGGGCCGTCGCCCTTCGAGGGCCGCTGAAGAAGCGGCCACCTCAGGGTGACGGTGATAGGTTAGCGCTCGCGGAACCCTCCTTGGTTAACCCGATCCTAATCCGTCTCCGCGATCTGCAACCAACGGTTAAGCACGCCTCAACATCGGTGCCTTAGTCTCGCCGCACTCACTTTTCGCAAACAACGGCGGCCTAATCTGCCGGGCGAAGTGACATCAGGGGGTTCATCATGCGCATTGCGTTGCTGCTGACCGCGACCATTGTCGGCGCGCTCTTTGCCAATCCGTCCAATGCCGGTTCGCTCGATGCCGATGCGGCGCAGCCGCTGCCGCCGGGCTTCCAGAGCTACCGCGGCTACATGTTCGACACATCCGAGAACCGCGACCGCAAGGATGTCGACAAGCTCACCGAGAACCTGAAGAGCCAGATCGACGTCGTCGAAGGCGTCGGCCTCTCCCCGCGCGTGCTGCGCTTCTTCCACACCGTTCCGATCGTCGCGAGCGAGCTCGCCTGCCTCGACGAAGGCGCCGCCACCGCCTGCTACGGCCGGGTCACGCCGGACATGCAGCGCACCGCGCCCCGGACCCTGACGGTCTGGGACCCCGCCAAGCAGCGCTGGACCAACCCCAATGCCGTCGACCTCGCGGTCGATTCGGGCCTCGGCGTGATCATGCTGCGGCCCGACATGATGCGCTACGAGAAGGAGGCCGTGCTGCTGCACGAGATGCTGCACGCCTTCCACGCGCGTCTTCTGCCGGACGGCTACGCCAACAAGGGCGTGATCGGCTATTATGCCCTGGCCAAGTCCAAGGACATGCTGCCGAAGGAATCCTATGCGATGAAGAACCCGATGGAGTTCTTCGCCGTGACCGCCAGCATCTTCCTCTCCGGAAAGAGCGAATTCCACGATCCGAAGTCGCGCGAGGCGCTCAAGGAGAAGATGCCGGACTATTACAAATACCTGGTCGGCGTGTTCGGCTTCGACCCCGAGCCGGCAGCCACGAACGGCCCGGTCGCCTCGCTCAAGTGAGCGGAAGCAGCCAAGCCAAAGGAGCCGCGCGAACAGCGCGGCTTTTTTGTTTCGCATGCCGGAAGCTGCGGATGACGCACAGCCGGGAATTGCCAAGGCGGGGTCCGATCTGCATAGTCCCGCCCGCATCGATACCGTTTTTCGAAGGGGATAAGAGAACATGGCGGACGCCGACCTGGATGTCGTGATCCGGCAACTGGCCAGACAGCTGCATACGGGCCTGATGACCCGTGCCAAGGAGCGGCGGGATCGCTTCAACAGCCTTGCGGCCAAGGCCAAGGGCAAGGAGACCGGCGAGCGCTTCAAGATGATGGCCAAGGCCACCATGGAACAGGCCAATGCGGCCGCCAAGCGCCTGCAGATGTCCGCCGACAACGTCGCCGACAGCTACGCGCGATCGATGCGCCTGGCCGCCAGCACGCCTGTTACGGTGAAGCCGGAAAAGAAGTCAAAGGACGAGAAGCCGGCGAAGAAGGCCGCAAAGAAAGCGAAGGCGAAGAAGAAGACGTAGGCGTTGCACCTCCCTGATCGCCGCCGCGGGATTGGCGATCTGGAGGCTCGCCGCCCTGTCTACCTTATCATCTCCGACCGGAATCGGATCGCCGCGTTGCGCTTTCGCGAAACGCTCCCGCGCGCCCGCCGCAATCGGGGCGGCTGCGACCTCAACGATCCCTGCCGCCCTGGGCATGCGCTGCTCGAACGCAGTCGAGCGACATTCCTCACATGAATTGCCTCACACTTTGGAGAAATCGCTGTTTCTCGCCAGGCGCGTAACCTTGGGACGCTCCATAATAGGGTTCATTGAACTGATTATATGGTGCGGCCCGGTATTGGATCGGCGGCCTCGGTGGCGCGTAGGTCTGGCGATGATGACGCCGATCGTTCGTTCTGCTCGCCGCACCGGCGTAATAGGGATTGAGGACGCACATCTGACCGTTTGCCGACGCCCTGCATTGGTCCATCGTCGTGAAGCTGCATCGGTAATAAGGGGTCATTCCGCGAGAAACGACGTTCAAGCAAACGGGAAAAGCCGGGTCATATCTTTGAGCCCGAGCGTCTCCCGCGATCAGCGCGATAGTCACGGTCAAAATCGTCAAAGCCCATTTGCACATTGGAAGCTCCTCCAAGCGCGCACGACACGGATTCACTATGGCCCCGGCCAGCATAGATCCAATTCGATACTAGCCTAATTCGTTCATACGTGCAGGAGGCAGCCGTAACCGTCGTGCTCTCGCATCTTTCACCCGTCTCGCCGCTATACGGCAAGCCACCTGTCCTACAGAAACGAGAAGGTGCTGCCGCTAACGCAGCGCCAGATCCTCACCTTCGCGGCGCGGCGACCTGTGTCGGCTCGGCGCTGGCGAGTTCCGCGAGCTTGGCGCGCGCGACCTCTCGCGCGTGAGCGTCCTTGCCGGCGGGCAGCGCCAGCGCGGCCTCGAAATCGGCGCGGGCGTCATCGGCCTGGCCGCGGGCGAGGAACGCAAGGCCGCGATCGAGACGGGCCTGCGCATCGGTGGGGTCGAGGCGGACCGCCGTGCTGTAGCTCAGGATGGCGCGATCGAGATCGCCGGTGGCGGCAAGCGCGAGACCGCGCTGGTGATAGGGTGCGGCGAGCTTGGGATCATGCGCGATCGCCTCGTCGTAATCCGCAATGGCAAGCTCGAGGTCGCCGTTCTGCCGGCGCGCCAGCGCCCGGTCGCGATAGAGCGAAGCGCGGTTGGGATTGAGGTGAATGGCCTCGTCGAAATCGGCGATCGCCCGCCTGAAGTCGCCGTGACGCAGCGCGATCCGCCCGCGCCCCGCATAGGCGAAAGCGATCAGCGAGCCGCGCAACGGCGAGAAGCCGATCACGGCCGAGCAGATGTCGGGATCGTCCTCGTCGCCGCAATTGACGACCATGTGCGTGGACAAGCCGACGAGCACGCAAAGGACGATCAGCAATGGTACGGCAAATCTGGTCATCTTCGACGGTGGCCGGCAACGGGCCGGCCACGCATCCCCTTTCGAAGGAATGGTCACGTCGAGGTGTTAACACCGGTCGGGGACGCCCCTGTGTGCGCCAGATCACAAAGCCGGACGCAAATCCCTCGCCGGCTCCGTCAGCCCCAAGGACCACGTGACGGGCCGCGTGAGGAGGAGCGGCCCCAGGGACCGCGCGGCGGATAGTTCTCGTTGGCGCCGACCGACGGCGCCGCGCGCGTGCCGAGCTCGGCCGCGAGCTGCTGGAGCGCGGCGACGCGGTTCTGCGTCGAGGGGTGGGTGGCAAACAGATTGTCCACGCCATGACCCGACAGCGGATTGATGATGAACATGTGCGCGGTCGCAGGGTTTCGCTCGGCCTCGTAGTTCGGCACCTGGTGCGCGGCGCCCTCGATCTTCACCAGCGCGGAAGCCAGCCACATCGGCTGTCCCACGATGCGCGCGCCGAGATTGTCGGCGGCATATTCGCGGGTACGGCTGATCGCCATCTGCACCAGCATGGCGCCGAGCGGAGCGAGGATCATCAACAGGATCGAGCCGACGATGCCCGGACCGTTGTTGTTGTCGCGGTGGCCGCCGAAAAACATGCCGAACTGGGCAAGCATCGAGATCGCGCCGGCAATGGTCGCGGTAATTGTCATCAGCAGCGTGTCGTGATGCTTGATGTGCGCGAGCTCGTGCGCGATCACGCCGGCGAGCTCCTCCCGGCTGAGCTGGTTCATCAGACCGGTGGTGACGGCGACCGCGGCATTTTCCGGATTGCGGCCAGTGGCGAACGCGTTGGGCTGGACCTCATCCATCACGAACACGCGCGGCATCGGAAGGCCGGCGCGGCCCGCAAGCTCGGCGACAAGGCCGACCAGCTCCGGCGCGGTCGAACGATCGACCTCATGGGCGCCGTACATCGACAGCACCATGCGGTCGGAGTTCCAGTAGGTGAAGAGGTTGGTTGCGGCGGCAATGACGAGCGCGATCATGGCGCCCGAGGCGCCGCCGATCAGATAGCCGACGCCCATGAACAGGGCGGTCAGGCCTGCGAGCAGCATTGCGGTACGAAGATAGTTCATGGCCGTCTCTCCTGGCCGGCCGCGGCCTCTGCAAGCGCCGCAGGCCGGCCCACATCAGGTGGGGATGACCCCGGCCGGGCTGCAAGGTTTCCGGGTGCGTCGCGGAGCCGCGGCACTGGTTTGAGCGCCACCCTTCCATTAAACTTCGTCAAGAATCCCAGCGTCTCCTCCCTTCCGGAATCCTCATGCTCCTGACCCGACTTGCGATCGCGGCCACCGCGATTCTCGCCTTCTCCGATCCTGCCTCAGCCCAGTTCGCGCCGCCGCCTGCCAGGCCTGCCGCGCCAAAAGCCATCCCGCCGTCGCCGCGCGCTGCCTCGTGCCACAATGGCGCGAGCTTCGATCGCTTCCTGGCCGACGTGAAGCAACAGGCGGTGGCCGCCGGCGTGTCGCAGCGGGCGATCGCGGAGGCATCGCCCTATCTCGTCTACGATCAGGGCATCGTCAACCGCGACCGCGGCCAGCGCGTGTTCGGTCAGATCTTCACCGAATTTGCCGGCCGCATGGCAGCGCCCTATCGCATGCAGAACGGGCAGCAGCACATCAAGCAATACGCCGCGGCGTTTGCACGCGCGGAAAAGGAATACGGCGTGCCGCCCGCCGTGATCGCCGCGTTCTGGGGCCTCGAGAGCGATTTCGGCGCCAACATGGGCAATCTGCCGACGCTGAAATCGCTGGTGTCGCTGGCCTATGATTGCCGCCGCTCCGAGATGTTCGTGAACGAGACCATCGCGGCGCTGAAGATCATCGACCGCGGCGATCTGCATCCCGAGGAGATGATCGGCTCCTGGGCCGGCGAGCTCGGCCAGACCCAATTCCTGCCCGTGCACTACGTCAACTACGCGGTCGACTATGACGGCGACGGACGGCGCGACCTGTTGCGCTCGCCGGCCGACGTGATCGGCTCGACCGCGAACTACATCGCAAACGGACTGAAATGGCGGCGCGGCGAGCCATGGCTGGAGGAGATCAAGGTGCCGCCGAACCTGCCGTGGGAGAAGACCGATCTCACCGTGCGCGAGCCGCGATCGACATGGGCGCAACTCGGTGTCACCTATCCCGACGGCCGTCCCTTGCCGAACGACAATCTCGCAGCGTCCGTGCTGCTGCCGATGGGACGCTTCGGGCCGGCTTTCATGGCCTATCCGAATTTCGCGGCCTACACCGAGTGGAACAACTCGCTGATCTATTCGACCACCGCGGGCTATCTCGCCTCGCGTATCGCCGGAGCCGCGCCGATGCGCAAGCCGACGGCGCCGGTCGCGCAATTGCCGTTCAACGAGCTCAAGGAATTGCAGCAGCTGCTGGTGCGCGCCGGCTTCAACGTCGGCAAGGTCGACGGTGTGCTGGGGCAGCAGAGCCGCGCCGCGGTCAAGGCGACGCAGGTCAAGTACGGCCTGCCGGCGGATTCCTGGCCGACCGCCGAGCTGCTTGCGCGTCTGCGCGGGGGCACGGCGCAGGCCCAGCCACAGACGACGATCCGCTAAGCCCTCCTTGTCATGCCCCGGCTTGCCGTCTTCGCCGAAGCTTGGGCGAAGGCGGCAAGCCGGGCGATGACAGCGAGGGTGTGGCGGCGATGACAGCGAAGAAGGTGGCCGCGGTAGAATTTTCGCATCGCACAAGCCGCTTTCCGCGATTGTAATTTTCCATGAGGCTCCCATGTGAGTGGCTCAGGTTTTCTCCTGAGATTTTCTCCACCATTTGAAGCGAGCATCACATGTCCTTCTACGACGCCGTCGTCCCCGCCTACTTGCAGATGCTGAACAGCATGATCGGCCTGCTGACCAAGGCCGAGGCGCATTGCGCGGCCAAGAAGATCGAGCCGAGCGTCCTGCTCGGCTCCCGCCTGTTCCCGGACATGTTGCCGCTGTCGAAACAGATCCAGCTGGTCAGCGACTATCCGACCAAAGGCTGCGCACGGCTGACGCAAAGCGAGGTCCCCTCGACGCCTGACACCGAAACGAGCTTTGCGGAGTTGAAGCAGCGGCTGGCGAAGACGATCGACTATGTCAAATCCTTCAAGCCCGAGCAGTTTGAGGGAGCCGACGCCAAGGACGTCACCTTTCCGGTCGGCCCCGGCAAGACCATCACCATGACGGGACAGCAATTCCTGAGCTCGTTCTCGCTGCCGAACCTCTATTTCCACGCGGCGACAGCCCACGGCATCTTGCGTCACAACGGCGTCGAGATCGGCAAGCGCGATTTCCTCGGCGCGAACTGATTTGTGAAATCGCACGGCGCCGGCAGCGGAAATCCGCTGTCGCCGCCGGAATTGCACATGAATTATGCTACGCGGGCGCTGCCGCGTAGCTCGCCTGCACTTTCCGTATGGCTCATCCCTTGCGCCTGATGTCGCGATGCACAAGTGTTCGAGACCTCTCACCGCCTGGAAGCACTCCCATGAGCCGTTCGACCAAATTGTTTGAGACCTACAAGCTCGGCCCGATCACGCTGGCGAACCGCCTCGTCATGGCGCCGTTGACGCGCAACCGCGCCGTACCCGGCACCTTCGTGCCCGGTCCGCTCGCCGCCGATTATTACGCCCAGCGCGCGTCCGCAGGCCTCCTGATCACCGAGGCGAGCCAGGTCTCGCAACAAGGTCAGGGCTACCAGGACACGCCCGGCATTTATAGCAAGGATCAGGTCGCCGGCTGGCGCAAGGTCACCGACAAGGTGCATGAGCGCGGCGGCAAGATCTTCATCCAGCTCTGGCATGTCGGCCGCATCTCGCATGTCGATCTGCAGGCGAACGGCGTAGCCCCGGTGGCACCGAGCGCGATCCGCGCCAAGGGCAAGACCTTCGTCAACGGCGGCTTCGCCGACGTCTCCGAGCCGCGCGCACTCGAGCTCTCCGAAATTCCCGGGATCATCGACGACTTCAAGCGCGCCACCAAGAACGCGCTGGAAGCCGGCTTCGACGGGGTCGAGATCCACGGCGCCAACGGCTACCTGCTCGAGCAGTTCGCCAAGGACGGCGCCAACAAGCGCCTGGATGCCTATGGCGGCTCGATCGAGAACCGCGCGAAGCTGATGCTGGAGGTCTCCAAGGCCGTCGTCGCCGAGGCCGGCGCCGAGCGTACCGGCATCCGCATCTCGCCGGTGACGCCGGCCAACGACATCTCCGATTCCAACCCGCAGGCCCTGTACGATCACATCGTCGACGGCCTCAGCGCGCTGAAGCTGGTCTATCTCCACGTGGTCGAAGGCGCCACCGGCGGGCCGCGCGACATTGCGCCGTTCGACTATGCGTCCTTGCGCAAGCGCTTTGCCGGCGCCTACGTCGCCAACAACGGCTACGATTTCGACCTCGCCACCAAGGTGCTGGACGCGAACGCCGCCGACCTCATCGCCTTCGGCAAGCCGTTCATCTCCAACCCCGACCTCGTCGAACGCTTGAAGGCTGGTGCGGCGCTGAACGACTGGGACAAGAACACCTTCTACGGCGGCGGCGCGAAGGGATACACGGATTACCCGACGCTCGCGGCCGAGCCGGCGGAGTAATTTTCCTTCTCCCTCTCCCCGCTTGCGGCAGGGCTATCGCATATGACTTGTGGCGGCGGCCTGCGAGCACGCCTCGTCCTTCGAGACGGCGCTTACGCGCCTCCTCAGGATGAGGCTAATCAGCGTCAGTGCTCGTTGAAACCGTTGCCGCGCACTCCGCCCTCATCCTGAGGAGCCCGCCCAAAGCGGGCGTCTCGAAGGATGGCCGCAGGGAAAAGCTCTCAAATGCGATAACCCTCCCGCAAGCGGGGAGAGGCAAGGAAAGAAAAAGGCCGGGATTGCTCCCGGCCTTTCGCATTTGATGACTTACGCGCCGCTTACTTCACTTCCGCGCGCTTGGGCGGCGTCGCGGGCCACGACTTGATCAGGGTGTCGTAGTCCACCGTCTCGCCCTTCGGCTTCTCATTGGCGAGCTTGCGCTGCGGCGCGATGGTGCCGTCCTTCTGGGCCTTGGCGAACCAGAATTCGGCCGACTCCTTCTTGTGCAGCTTCGGACCGCAGGCGCCCTGCACGCCGGACTTCTCCAGACGCTCCAGCACGGAGTCCTGGGCCGCCGCGAGAGCATCCATCGCGGCTTGCGGCGTCTTCGCACCGGACGACGCATCGCCGATGTTCTGCCACCACAGCTGGGCGAGCTTCGGATAGTCGGGCACGTTGTTGCCGGTCGGGGTCCACTGCACGCGCGCGGGCGAGCGGTAGAACTCGATCAGGCCGCCGAGCTTCGGCGCACGCTCGGTGAACGACTTGTCCCAGATGTCGGATTCACGGATGAAGGTGAGACCGACATGGCTCTTCTTCAGGCTCACCGACTTGGAGACGATGAACTGGAGATAGAGCCAGGCCGCCTTGCGGCGATCCGGCGGAGTCGACTTCAGCAGCGTGGCGGAGCCGGCGTCCTGGTAGCCGAGCTTCATGCCTTCCTTCCAGTAGGAGCCGTGCGGCGACGGAGCCATACGCCACTTCGGCGTACCGTCCGCATTCACCACCGGCAGACCCGGCTTCACCATGTCGGCGGTGAAGGCGGTGTACCAGAACATCTGCTGGGCGATGTTGCCCTGCGACGGCACCGGGCCGGACTCGGAGAAGGTCATGCCCTGCGCCTGCGGCGGCGCATACTTCTTCATCCACTCGAGATACTTCGTGATCGAGTAGACTGCGGCCGGACCATTGGTGTCGCCGCCACGCTCCACCGAAGAGCCGACCGGGCGGCAGCCTTCCATGCGGATGCCCCATTCGTCGACCGGCAGACCGTTCGGAATGCCCTTGTCGCCGTTGCCGGCCATCGACAGCCAGGCGTCGGTGAAGCGCCATCCGAGCGAGGGGTCCTTCTTGCCATAGTCCATATGGCCGTAGACCTTGACGCCGTTGATCTCCTTGATGTCGTTGGTGAAGAATTCGGCGATGTCCTCATAGGCGGACCAGTTCACGGGCACGCCGAGCTCGTAGCCATACTTGGCCTTGAACTTGGCCTTGTAGTCGGGATTGGTGAACCAGTCGTAGCGGAACCAGTAGAGGTTCGCGAACTGCTGGTCGGGCAGCTGGTAGAGCTTGCCGTCCGGCCCGGTGCCGAACGACTTGCCGATGAAGTCGTTGACGTCGAGCATGGGGTTGGTGACGTCCTTGCCCTCGCCGGTCATGTAGTCCGACAGCGCAATGGTCTGGCCGTAGCGGAAATGCGTGCCGATCAGGTCGGAATCGTTGATCCAGCCGTCATAGACGTTCTTGCCCGACTGCATCTGGGTCTGCAGCTTCTCGACGACGTCACCTTCCTGGATGAGATCGTGCTTGAGCTTGATGCCGGTGAGCTCGGAGAATGCCTTGGCCAGCGTCTGCGATTCATATTCATGAGTCGTGATCGTCTCGGAGACGACGTTGATCTCCATGCCCTTGAACGGCTCGGCGGCCTTGGCGAACCACTCCAGCTCCTTCTTCTGGTCTTCCTTCGACAGCGTCGAAGGCGTGAATTCCGCGATCCACTTCTGGATCACGGCGTCGTCGGCGGCGCGAACCGGCGCCGCGACGGCGAACGACACTGCGATGATCGCAGCGGCGCTGGACATGGTCAGAAAACTATTCTTGGTCAATGGACCTTTCCTTCTCCTAAACTGTCGCATGTTGTTCCTCCGTTGCAGCGACAAACTTTTATACAGGCCCGGGTTGGTCCCGGATCTGGCCGTCCCTTCGCAAGCTTCAGACCGTGCGGAAAATGAGCGCGGCCGTGACCAGCGAAATTCCTGATGCGAGCCACAGGCTCGAGATCTCAAACCCCTCCTCGCCGACCGGCAGCGTGGCGATCGCGTCGGTCCCGACGAGGCCGATCCATGCGAGGTGGATGACGGCGGCCGCGATCAGCGAGATGAACAGGCGGTCGCCGCGCGTGGTCGGGATGCGCAGCACGCCGACGCGCTCGGCCTCGGGATAGACCGCGGCGAGCCAGGTCATCACGGCAAGCGTCGAGGCCAGCGCGACGAAGAAGATCGCGGTCGGCAGCGTCCAGGCCATCCATGCGATGGATTCCATAGCTCTTACTCCTTGAGCATGATCTGGTCCGAAAACCGGTTTCCACTTTTCGGGATCATGCGCGCCTCCTAGACCCGGCCGAGCGCGAAACCGCGCGCGATGTAGTTGCGGACGAACCAGATCACCAGCGCGCCCGGAATGATGGTGAGCACGCCGGCGGCGGCCAGCAGGCCCCAATCCATGCCGGCTGCCGAGACCGTGCGCGTCATGATCGCGGCAATGGGCTTTGCGTGCACCGAGGTCAGCGTGCGCGCCAGCAGCAGCTCGACCCAGGAGAACATGAAGCAGAAGAAAGCGGCGACGCCGATGCCGCTCGCGATCAACGGCACCAGGATCTTGATGAAGAAGCGCGGGAAGGAATAGCCGTCGAGGAAGGCGGTCTCGTCGATCTCCCGCGGCACGCCGGAGACGAAGCCTTCGAGGATCCAGACCGCGAGCGGAACGTTGAAGATGCAATGCGCGAGCGCGACGGCCCAGGGCGTATCGAACAGGCCGATCGCCGAATAGAGGTTGAAGAACGGCAGCGCATAGACCGCGGCCGGCGCCATGCGGTTCGACAACAGCCAGAAGAACAGGTGCTTGTCGCCGAGGAAACGGTAGCGCGAGAAGGCGTAAGCCGCCGGCAGCGCCACGGCGATCGAGATGATGGTGTTGAGGACGACGTATTCCAGCGAATTGATGTAGCCCGAATACCAGCTCTCGTCGGTGAAGATGCGCTTGTAGTGCTGCAGCGTCGGGGTGTGCGGCCACAGCGTCATCGTCGAGACGATCTCGCTGTTGGTCTTGAAGCTCATATTGACGAGCCAGTAGATCGGCAGCAGCAGGAAGACCAGGAACAGCCCCATGATGAGGCGGCGGCCGGGGATCGAATGCATCAGGCCACTCCTTCCCTAGGCTTGAGTGCGGGCACGGGCTTGAGCGCGGCCGAAGGCTTGGGCTCCACCGCCGGCTCGCTCGAAGCCTGGACTTTGCGTTCGACACCGGCATTGGTCATGACGGTGTAGAAGATCCAGCAGACGATCAGGATGATGAGGTTGTAGACCAGCGACAGCGCGGCGGCCTTGCCGAGGTCGAACTGGCCGAGCGCGATCTTGACGAGCTCGATCGACACGAAGGTGGTGGAATTTCCGGGTCCGCCGCCGGTGACGACGAACGGCTCGGTGTAGATCATGAAGCTGTCCATGAAGCGCAGCAGCACCGCGATCAACAGCACGCGGTTCATCTTCGGCAGCTGGATCGCCTTGAACACGGCCCAGCGCGAGGCGCCGTCGATCTGCGCGGCCTGGTAATAGGCTTCGGGAATCGACTTCAGGCCGGCGTAGCAGAGCAGCGCGACCAGGCTGGTCCAGTGCCAGACGTCCATCACGATGACGGTGACCCAGGCATCGACGTCGTTGGAGACGTAGTTGTAATCGAAGCCCATCGCGTTGAGGACGTAGCCGAGCAGGCCGATGTCGGGACGCCCGAAGATCTGCCAGATCGTGCCGACCACGTTCCAGGGGATCAGCAGCGGCAGCGCGAGAATGACCAGGCAGGCCGCCACCGTCCAGCCCTCGCGCGGCATCGACAGCGCGACGACGATGCCGAGCGGCACCTCGATGGCAAGGATGACAAGGGAGAAGAACAGGTTGCGGCCGAGCGAGGCGAGGAAGCGGCCGCCGAGATCGGTGGAGGGATCGAGTAGCTCCTTGAACCAGCCGACGCCGTTCCAGAAGAACTGGTTGTTGCCGAAGGTGTCCTGCATCGAATAGTTCACCACCGTCATCAGCGGCAGCACCGCCGAGAAGGCGACGACCAGGAACACCGGCAGCACCAGGAACCAGGCTTTTTGGTTGACGGTCTTGTCCATCAGGCGGCTCCCTCCACCAGAAGGCTGTCGGCATAGACGTGGACGTGCGACGGATCGAATTTCAGCCCGGCGCTGCCGTCCGCGCTGGTGAAGCTGCCAGGGGCGCGCGCGGCGAGCTTGGCGTCGCCGACGCGCACCCGCGCGAAGCGGATGCGGCCGAGATCGTCGATGCGCTCGATCCTGGCGGTGAGCAGGCTAGGTGCGGGCGCGACCACCTCGACGAATTCGGGACGGACGCCGATCTCGATCTTCGCGCCCGCAGGCAAGTGGTCGTAGCTGCGGTTCAGCGCGATGACGTGACCGCCAATGCGCGCCTCACGCCCCCTCACCTCCGCCGGCAGGATGTTCATGCCGGGCGAGCCGATGAAGTAGCCGACGAAGGTGTGCGCCGGCTTGTCGAACAGCTCGGCCGGCGTGCCGCTCTGCACCACGCGACCGTCATGCATCACGACCACGGTGTCGGCGAAGGTCAGCGCCTCGGTCTGGTCGTGGGTGACATAGATCATCGTAAGGTCGAGCTCGCGATGCAACGCCTTCAGCTTGGAGCGGAGCTGCCATTTCAGCTCGGGATCGATCACCGTCAGCGGCTCGTCGAACAGCACGGCGGCAACGTCGTTGCGCACGAGACCGCGGCCGAGCGAGATCTTCTGCTTGGCGTCGGCGGTCAGGCGCGTGGCCTTGCGGTTCAAATAGGGCTGGAGGTCGAGCAGGCGGCCGATCTCGGCCACGCGCCTGTCGATGTCGGCCTTCGGCACGCCGCGGTTCTTCAGCGGAAACGCCAGATTCTGCGCCACCGTCATAGTGTCGTAGATCACCGGAAACTGGAACACCTGCGCGATGTTGCGCTTCTGGGTTGACAGCGGTGTGATGTCCTTGCCGTCGAACAGGATTTTTCCCCGCGACGGCGTGATGATGCCGGAGATGACGTTGAGCAGCGTGGTCTTGCCGCAGCCGCTCGGGCCCAGCAGTGCATAGGCGCCGCCCTGCCGCCAGGTCATGGTGACGGGCTTCAGCGCAAAGCTTTCCTGCGGCGCCTTGTTGCCGCCGTAGGAATGGGCGAGATCGACGAGGTCAATGCGGGCCATGGCGCATCTCCCCCTTAAGAGCTTTTTCTGTTTGACGCGTTTTCTTCACGCGAACCGCTACGCACTTCGCTTGAGAACGCTATGCTCGGTGCCGCGACCAAGCGGTCGGCGGCATCGAAGACGAAGACGTCGTTGGGATCGAGCACGGCATCGAGCATCTGGCCCGGCTCGAACTCGTGCACCCCGTGCAGCACCGCCACCCAGTTCGATCCGTCGCGGGTCAGATGCACGAAGCTCTCCGAACCGGTGATCTCGGTCACCGTGACGGTGGCGTGGAAGGCGTGACGGTCCGCCTCGCCATTGGCAAGCCCGAGCTGATGGGCGCGGAAACCGACACGATAGAAGCCGTCGGGCAGACCGGCATAAAGCCCGGACGCGGGCGCTGCACTCCCGCCAGCATATTGGACCATTCCATTCCCCTTCTCGAGGCCCACGAGATTCAGCGGCGGATCGGAGAACACCTGGGCGACGCGAAGCGTCTGCGGCCGGCGATAGACGTTGGTGGTCTCGCCCATCTGCAGCGCCTGGCCCTCCCACATGCACACCGTATTGCCACCGAGCAGCAGCGCCTCGGTCGGCTCGGTGGTGGCATAGACGAAGATCGCGCCCGAGGCTTCGAAGATGCGCGGCAGCTCGGCCCGCAGCTCCTCGCGCAGCTTGTAGTCGAGATTGGCGAGCGGCTCGTCGAGCAGCACGAGGTCGGCGCCCTTGACCAGCGCGCGCGCGATCGCGGTGCGCTGCTGCTGGCCGCCGGAGAGCTGGAGCGGCGTGCGCTTCAGGAACGGCTCGAGCCGCAGCAGCTTTGCGGCCTCCGCCACGCGCGCCTCGATCTCGTCGCGCGGCTTGCCCTGCACGCGCAGCGGCGAGGCGATGTTCTCGTAGACCGTCAGCGAGGGGTAATTGATGAACTGCTGATAGACCATCGCGACCGAGCGCTGGCGCACGTCGGCGCCGGTGACGTCCTTGCCGTTGACGAACACCTTGCCCGTGGTCGGCTTGTCGAGGCCGGCGAGCAACCGCATGATCGAGGTCTTGCCTGACAGCGTCGGCCCGAGCAGCACGTTGAGCGTACCGCTCTCGAGCGTCAGCGAGACGTCGCGGATGTGCGGCACGCCTTCCACGGTCCGGGTCACGTGATCGAGTGTCACGGTCATGAGCGTCCTCCCGCTTCCAGCAGGGGACTTTGCGCCACGCCGTGGCTCCTGATCCAGTCGTCGAGGGCCGCGATCTCGTCGGCAGATAGTCGCAGGCCGAGCTTGGAACGACGCCAGACCACGTCCTCGGCGGTGACGGCCCATTCATTGGCCATGAGATAGCGGACCTCGCGTTCGGTCAGCGTGGCGCCAAAGGCCTGGCCGAGATCCGCTGCCGATTTGGCATCGCCGAGCAGCTTGATGGCACGGGTGCCATAGGCGCGCGCCAGGCGCCGCGCATGCTCATGGCTGAGGAAGGGATAGCCGGACTGCAGCTCGGCGATCAGGCCGTCGATGTCGGATACGTTCATGTCGCCGCCCGGCAGCGGCCATTTGCCGGTCCAGCCTTCGCGCGCTTTGGCGCTGCGCAGATAGGGCGCAAGGCGCTCCAGCGCCTCCTCGGCGAGCCTGCGATAGGTCGTGATCTTGCCGCCATAGATCGACAGCAGCGGCACGCCGCCGGGCGTGTCGAGCTCGAACACGTAATCGCGCGTCGCGGCCTTGGCCTCGCTGGCGCCGTCGTCATAGAGCGGACGCACGCCGGAATAGGTCCAGACCACGTCGGTGGGCGCGACAGGCTTGGCCAGATATTCGCTGGCCGCCTTGCAGAGATATTCGATCTCTTCAGTCGTCGCCTTCACCTTGGCGGGATCGCCGTCATAGTCGCGATCGGTGGTGCCGATCAGAGTGAAGTCGTCCTGGTACGGGATCACGAAGATGATGCGGCCGTCGGCATTCTGGAACATGTAGGCGCGGTCGTGGTCGTAGAGCTTCTTCACCACGATGTGCGAGCCCTGCACCAGGCGCACCTTGGCTTTCGCATTGACGCCGGCGCCACGGCCGAGCACGTCCTCGACCCAGGGTCCGCCGGCATTGATCAGCGCCTTGGCCCGGATCTGCGAGCGCGCGCCAGTCAGCGTGTCGATCATGCTGACGGTCCAGACGCCGTCCGACTGGCGAATCTCGGTGGCGCGGGTGCGGGTGCGGATCTCGGCGCCCTTGTCGGCGGCATCGCGCGCATTGAGCACGACGAGGCGGGCGTCGTCGACGAAGCAGTCCGAATATTCGAAGGCGCGGCTGTAGCGATTCGGGATCAGCGGCTTGCCGACCTGATCGCGCTTGAGATCGACCGAGCGGGTCGCCGGCAACAGGTGACGGCCGCCGATGTGATCATAGAGGAAGAGGCCGAGGCGTAGCAGCCAAGCCGGGCGCAGGCCGGCGTGATGCGGCAAAACGAAACGCAGGGGCCGGATGATGTGGGGCGCGATGCCCCAGAGGATCTCGCGCTCGATCAGCGCCTCGCGGACCAGCCGAAACTCGTAATATTCGAGATAGCGCAGGCCGCCATGCACGAGCTTGGTCGACCAGGACGATGTCCCGCTCGCCAGGTCGTTCATTTCGCACAGGAAAACCGTGTTGCCGCGGCCCACCGCGTCGCGCGCGATGCCGCAGCCGTTAACACCGCCTCCAATGATGGCGAGATCGAAAATACGCTCCAACAGACGCATCCCCCGGCGACCGCCCGTTCGTCGAGCGGTTACTTTCGTTTTTGATTAGATCACACCCGAAAACGAAAGCAAGATGAAAGAGAGGCGACAGGAAGCGAAAGAGGAACTTTTTTGGTAGGCAATGAGGCGGCGAAATCGACAGGTGAATGGATGGAATTGCGTCAAGCCGCACGATTGAAAGGTAGCCCCCATGGGCCGGGCCAGCTTGTATGTAGCAACATTTCTACATAAATTGCACAACACAGCATAGCCACCGCTTGGAGGCTCAGACCATGGTGACCACCCTGACCAGCCGAGAATTCAATCAAGACACCAGCGGCGCCAAGAAAGCGGCATCGCAAGGACCCGTTTTCATTACGGACCGCGGCCGTCCGGCCCATGTCCTGCTAACGATTGAGGATTACTTGCGCCTGACCGGCGGACACATGAGCCTTGCGGAAGCTCTGGCGCAGACGAACGCGGATTTTGATTTCGATCCGCCTCGCGTTGGTGAGGGCATCTTCAGGGCTGCTGATCTCGACTGATGTTCCTGCTGGACACCAATGTCATTTCCGAATTGAGGCGACCGGACAAGGCAGATCGGCGCGTCGTTGCCTGGGCAGGCGCAATTCCAGCAGCAAACTTCTTCATCTCAGTCATTTCAATTCTCGAGATCGAACTTGGCGCTCGCCTGATCGAACGCAAGGACGCAGCGCAAAGTGCCATCTTGCGCAGCTGGATCGACAGCCAGATTCTGGCTCGCTTCGAGGGCCGGATCCTGGCCATCGATACGGCTGTCGCGCAACGTTGCGCGCAACTTCATGTTCCCAACCCACGCGCTGAACGCGACGCGCTCATTGCTGCAACCGCGCTAGTTCATGGTTTGACGGTTGTTACGCGCAATGTAGAGGACTTCAAATCGACGGACGTCGCGCTACTCAACCCGTGGGACGGCGCTTAGACTCTATCTCAGCCGCACCACCGGTGCGGCTTCCGGCGCGGCATCCTGGGCGTCCGCCGGCGCATCATCGATATCTGCCCCCTTCGGCATCGCCTCGACCACCTCGATGCCCTTGCTGTGGCAGATGGTGGCGAGGCGCTCGGGCAGCTCCTGGTCGGTGACGAAGGTCTGGATCTGGGTGATGTGGGCGATGCGCACCGGCGCGCTGCGGCGGAGTTTTGTGGAATCGGCGACCAGCATGACGCTGCGGGCGTTGGCGATGATGGCCTGCGCCACCTGCACCTCGCGATAGTCGAAGTCGAGCAGCGCGCCCTCCTCATCGATCGCCGAGGCGCCGATGATGGCATAGTCGACCTTGAACTGACCGATCAGCTGCGTCGCGGTCGAGCCGACCACGGCGCCGTCGGCGCGCCGCACCGTGCCGCCGGCGACGACCACCTCGATGCGCGGATGGCGGTAGAGCAGCATGGCGACATTGAGGTTGTTGGTGATGACGAGCAGATCCTCATGCGAGGTCAGCGCGCTCGCGACCTCCTCCGTCGTGGTGCCGATGTTGATGAACAGCGAGCAGCCGTTCGGGATCAGCGAGGCGGCGGCAGCGCCGATCGCCTTCTTCTCGTCGGCGGCGACGAAGCGGCGCGCCTCATAGGCGAGGTTTTCCACGCCCGAGGCGATGATGGCGCCGCCATGGATGCGGGTCAGCGAACGCCGCTCACAGAGATCGTTGAGATCCTTGCGGATCGTCTGCGCCGACACCTCGAAGCGGCGCGCGAGCTCCTCGACCATGACACGGCCGGAGGCGCGCGCGATGTTGAGAATTTCGGCTTGGCGATGGGTCAATCCAGTCACGGCAAGGCCTCAAGTCAGGATAGTGCATGGTGCGGCGGTTCGCGCCTGCGGTCAATGCGGATGCCGATCACGGTTAACGGATGGAGGTCCTCACCACGCCATTTCTTACCACGCCATGACGCTCGCAAGACGTGCGATCAGGTCCGGGTCGTCGAACGCGCTGGCGGAGGCGACCGCGCCTGCTCCAACCAGGTCAGCATGGCTGAGGCTGGTGCGGATGCCGACGGTTGGAATGCCGGCGGCCGTTGCGGACTGCACGCCGGTGCGGGAGTCCTCGAATGCGATCGAGGCTTGCGGGCTCGCGCCGACGAAACGCAGCCCTTCCTGATAGGGCAGCGGATGCGGTTTGCCGTGCGGCAGCTCGGCGCCGATGACGAGCGCCTTGAAACGATGCATGATGCCGAGGCCGGAGAGCAGCAGCTCGGCGTTGAGACGCGGCGCGTTGGTTACCGCGACCATGGGAATGCCGGCGCCATCGGCGCGGTCGAGCAGCGCCATCAGGCCCGGCAGCGGCGCGATCTGCCCGGCCACGAGGGTGCGGAAGACCTCCTCCTTCTCTTCGAGGATGAGGGCGCGCCGCTCCGGCGCCTGGTGGGGCAGAAAGCGCTCACCGATCGCGACATTGGCGAAGCCCTGCAGCTCCCGGGAGAAGCGTGCGTGGTCGAAGACATGGCCGTGAGGACCGAGCACCTGGTTGAAAGCCTTCAAGTGCAACGGGTCGGTGTCGGCGAGCGTGCCGTCGATGTCGAACAACAATGCCCGGCCCATTCCATCGTGTTTGGTCTCGATCATTTCCGTACTTTCCCAAATGCGCGACGCATCGATGCGGAAGGCGTATCAATAGGGCCTCGATCGCGCAATGACGCATCCACATGACCGGCAGGCGACACTCGACAAAGCCGCGCGCGACTGCAACACTGGTTGCAAGATCAAAAAGGAGGAAACGATGACGATCAACCGACGCGATCTGGCTCTCTCGACGCTCGCCGTCTCCGCGCTTGCGTTCGCCAGGCCGGCGCTCGCCGCTTCGGCAGACGAGGACGCCGTGGCGAAGAGGGTCGAGGCCTTCCGCCTCGCCCAGATCGCGGCCGATCCCAAGGCGCTCGGCGCGCTATGCGCGGAGGAGCTGAGCTACAGCCATTCCAGCGGAAAGGTCGAGGACAAGGCCACCTTCATCGCCAACGCGACCGACGGCAAGTCGAAGTTCTTGTCGATCGAGTACAAGGATCCCACCATCAAGGTGGTCGGCCCCGCAGCGATCGTGCGTTTCCACTGGCTGGGCGAGCAGGAGATGGCGGCCGACGGGAAAAAAGTATCGACCAACCTTCACATCCTGATGAACTGGCAGAAGCAAGGCGACGAGTGGAAGCTCTTGTCGCGGGCGGCGACGAAGTTGTGATGGCTTCTTACCCTCTCCCCTTGTGGGAGAGGGTGGCTCGCCGCGCAGCGGCGAGACGGGTGAGGGGGATGTCTCCGCGAGGGATACTCTCAAACGCCTGGGCAAGAAGAGAGATACCCCTCATCCGGCGCTTCGCGCCACCTTCTCCCACAAGGGGAGAAGGAAGAAGGCAGCAACATCAAGGGCGGCAATAAATTCCGACCACGCTCCACGCGCCCGGAATACCAGCGGAGGTCGTTACGCCGCCTCCTTCACGTCGCCGTTCACCAGCCTGCGCGCGGCGCGCTCGGCTTCGCGGGGGTTGCGGAAGAGCTGGCCTTCGAGACGGTTGAAGCGGTGCGACGAGGCGAAGAAGCAATAGCCTCCAGAAGAACGAACGACGATACCTGCGGTCTGCGAATCGACTTCGATGATGTAGCTGTCCGGCATGGTCCGTGGATTCCTCAGTGCGGGCAAACAACGGTGCTCCTGCCCAAAGGTTCCCAAGGGCATTTGCGGCCGTTTCCACCCCGAATCGACATGCAATTGAGTACGCCGGGACCTCATCCGTTTTATGACTGGTTCTTGGCGAAGCCGCGACGAGGATGACTTGCTCGTGCCGCGTTTTGCGGCGCTGCAAAGCCTCCAAGATGAGGCAGAGCGTCGCGCGCGATTACGTCGCGATCGGCGGATCGTTTCGCTGGATCGCCTGTGGACGGCCGTGGTCGTCGATCGAGACGTAGGTGAAATGACCGTCGGTGACGAGGAACGGATGCAGCTCCTTGCGCCGCAATGCCCAGGCCTCGAGATGCACGGTCAGCGAGGTGCGCCCGACGCGCACGAGATTGGCATAGACCGAGACGAGATCGCCGACATAGACCGCTTTGCGAAAATTCATCGCCTCGATCGCGACCGTCACGGTGCGCGACCGCGCGACCTTCGAGGCGAACACGCCGCCGCCGACGTCCATCTGACTGAGCAACCAGCCGCCGAAGATGTCGCCGTTGGCATTGGTGTCGGCCGGCATCGCCAGCGTGCGAATGCAGAGATCACCGCTCGGCCCGGTCGCTTGTTCGCTCATATGGCTCTCACTTGAAACTGTCCCAGCCCGGATCGGGCGCGAAACGCGCGCCGAATCGTTCCGCCAGCGCGCGCAGGGTGGATACAATGTTTTCCACGCCGCGCGTGCGCGCATAATTCAGCGGACCGCCGCGGAACGGTGCATAACCGGTGCCGAAGATCATGGCGCCGTCGACCGCATCGGCATCGTCGACGATGCCTTCGCGCAAGCACGCGACGCAGACATTGGACATCGGCAGCACCAGGCGGTCGATCATCTGGTCGGTGACGCGCGGACCGGTCTCCGGCAACGGGGGCTTCTGCGCCTTGCCGTCCTTCCAGGTATAAAAGCCCTTGCCGGTCTTGCGGCCGAGCTCGCCCTTGGCGACCTTCTCGCGTAGCCAGGCGGGCGTCGGCGGCAGGAGATCGCCGAACTTGGTGCGCAGCATGTCGCCGACGTCGAGGCAAATGTCGAGCCCGACCTGATCGGCCAGCTCGATCGGTCCCATCGGCATGCCGAACTGCTCGGCCGCGCCATCGATCAGACGCTGGTCGATCTTCTCGTCCAGCATCACCATGGCTTCGAGCATGTAGGGCGTCAGCGCGCGGTTGACGAGGAAGCCGGGCGAGCTCTTCACAGGCAAAGGCAGTCGGTCGATGGCGCCGACGAAGGCGAGCGCCTCTTTCAGCACGTGTGCATCGTTGCCGTCGTGGCTGACGACCTCGACCAATTGGAGCCGCGACACCGGGTTGAAGAAATGCAGGCCGACCAGCCGCTCCGGCCGCGCCAGCGTGGTGCGCAGGTCCTGCAGCGGAATGCTCGACGTGTTGGTCGCGAGGATCGCGCCGGGCTTCATCCGCGGCTCGAGCCCGGCATAGACCTTCTGCTTCAGCTCCAGTTTTTCCGGCACGGCCTCGATGATGAGGTCGGCATTGCGAACGCCCTCGCCGTCCATATCGGGGATCAGGCGATCGAGCGCGTCGCGGACGTCGGTGGGCTTGCGGATGATCTTGCCGTAGAGGTCGGCCGCGCGTTTGACCGCGCCCGCGATCGGCTCCGGCTTCATGTCGGCGAGCGAGACGCGAAGACCCTGCCCCGCACACCAGGCCGCGATGTCCCCGCCCATGGCGCCGGCGCCGATGACGTGGACATGCTTGACCGCGTTGCCGGAGCCTGCCGCTTTCTTCATCTGCTCGCGCAGGAAGAAGACGCGGATCAGGTTCTGCGCGGTCGGCGTCACCATCAGCTCGGCGAACGAGGCCTGCTCGGCCTTCAGCATCGCCGCCTTGCTGCCGCCGTGGGTCTCCCAGAGATCGATCAGTGCGTAGGGCGCTGGATAATGCTCGCGCGATGCGGCCTTCGCGGCCTCCGCGCGCATGCGCTTGGCCAGCAGGCCACGCACCGGCCCTAGATTGGCGGCACGCGTCAGCAGTCCAGGATTGGCTCGCTTCAGGCGGCCGAACAGCGCATCCTTCACCGCGCCCTGGACATGGCGCTCCTGCGTCACGGTGTCGACGAGGCCGAGCGCCTTGGCGCGGCGCGCGTCGATGGTTCGGCCGGTCAGCATCAGCGCCATCGACTGGGTCGGATTGACCAGCGCGGTGAATCGGGCGGTGCCGCCGAGACCGGGATGCAGGCCGAGCATCACCTCCGGGAAGCCGAAACGCGCCCCCTCGATGGCGATGCGCGCTTGGCAGGCCAGCGCAACCTCGAGCCCGCCGCCGAGGCAGAAGCCGTGGATCACAGCGACCGTCGGCAGCTTCAAGGCTTCGAGATGATCGACGACCGCGTGCGCGGCACGGATGCGCGTCTCCACCATGCCGGGGTCAGACGCGCCGCGGAATTCGTTGACGTCGGCACCGGCGATGAAGCCGGACGACTTTGCCGAGCGGATGACGAGGCCGGCCGGGCGATCGGTCTCGATCGCCGCGAGCACGGCGTCGAACTCCTCCATCACCTCGGAGGACAGCGTGTTGGCGCTGGCGTCAGCGCGGTCGAACAGCAGCCAGGCGACACCATCCGCATCGCGCGTCAGCTTGAAGTGCTTGTAGGGACCATCCGGTGCGGGCCGCGGCCCGAGCTCCAGCACGCGGTCGGCGAGCACGGTCATGATCTTGGAATCCATGGTCACACCGCCTCGATCAGCATGGCGCCGCCGAGCCCGCCGCCGATGCATTCGGTGGCAATTCCGCGCCGCGTGCCGAGCCGCTTCATCGCGTTGACGAGATGCAGCACGATGCGGTTGCCGGAGGTGCCGACGGGGTGGCCGAGCGAAATCGCGCCGCCATCGACGTTCAGCCTCTCGCGGTCGATCTCGCCGGCGGCACCCTCGAGCCGCAATATTTCGCGGCAGAACTTGTCGTCGTTCCAGGCGGCGAGACAGCCGAGCACTTGCGTTGCGAAGGCCTCGTTCAGCTCCCAGGTCTCGACGTCCTTGATGGTGAGATCGTTGCGCTTCAGCAGCGGCGTCACCGACATCACGGGTCCGAGCCCCATGATGCTGGGATCGAGCGCGGCCCAATGGCTGTCGACGATGACGGCCCTCGGCGTCAGCTTGTGCTTTGCCACTGCCGCGTCGGAGGCGAGGATCACCCAGGAGGCACCGTCGGTGATCTGCGAGGAATTGCCGGCGGTGACCTGGCCCCACGGGCGCTCGAACACCGGCCGGAGCTTGGCGAGCGTCTCGGCCGTCGAATCCGGGCGAACGCCATCGTCGTGGTCGAAGAACTTGCCGTCGCGGGAGAACGCAGTCTCGACCTCGCCCTTCAGATAACCCGCGCTTTGCGCATGCGCGAGCCGGCGATGGCTTTCGGCGGCATAGGCATCCGACTGTGCGCGGGTGATGCCGAAGAGATGGCCGACGACCTCGGCGGTCTGGCCCATGTTCAGCTCGGTGACGGGATCGGTCAGGCCGCGCTCGAGGCCGATGATCAGCTTGAGATCGCGCGGCCTCAGCTTGAACGCCGAGGCGATCTTCGCGGCCACGCCCTTGGCAGTGGCAAGACCGGCGAACCAGCGCACGCCGGAATTCGGCCAGACCAGCGGCGCGTGGCTGAGCGCCTCGGTGCCGCCGGCCAAAATCATGTCGGCATGACCTTCGCGGATATAGCGGTAGGCGGTGTCGATCGACTGCATGCCCGAGCCGCAATTGATCTGCACGGTGAAGGCGACCATGTCCTCGCCCATGCCGAGCCGGAGCGCCGCGACGCGGGCCGGATTCATCTCGTCCGCGATCACGTTGACGCAGCCGAGGATAACCTGGTCGAAGCTATCGGGAGCGAACGGCTGCCGCGCTAGAAGCGGCCGTCCGCACTGCACGGCGAGATCGACCGGCGTGAACGGCCCTGGCCCCGAACGCGCCTTCAGGAACGGCGTCCGGCTGCCGTCGACGATAAATACCGGTCGTGCCATCAGCTCGCCGCCCTCTGCTCACCGAGTTCCTGGAAGAACTGATGCACATTGACGGTTTTCTTGTAAATCGGCGACAGCGCCTCCGGCGCAAAATCGTCGACCTCGATCACTTTTGTGACGGCTTCATGAGCTGCAGCAAGCTGCTCACCCTCAACCTGGGTGACCACGCCCTTGCTGACGGCCTCCTTCCAGTCGCGGATATGCGCCGCACGCATGCGCCTGGCGATCGCATCCGTCGCGGCGACCAGCTTGAACGCGCGCTCCAGCCGGGCAAGGCCGCCGTCGTCGTCGACATAAGCGAGATCCGGCGTGAGGCGCTCGCGTGCCGCCGACGGCTCGAGCACGAGGCTCGCGCATTGGTGCACGATTCGGTCGGAGGGGCCGAGAACGCGGGCGCCGAAGGGCTGGACCACGAGCTTGAGGAAGCCGGCCACGACGCGGTTCGGCAGATTGGCCAGGATTTCGGCAAGCCGGTTCTCGATGGTTTTGAATCCGGCCGCCATGCACCATTCCAGCGCGGCAAAATCCTCCTTCTGCCGCCCCTCGTCCTGCCAGCGCTTCAGCGCGGCCGATAGCAGGTACAGCTCGGACAGGATGTCGCCGAAGCGGGCCGACAGCATTTCCTTGCGCTTGAGCGCGCCGCCGAGCGTCAGCAGCGCCATGTCTGCGCAGAGCGCGAACGCCGCCGAGTAGCGCGAGAGCTGGCGATAGAACGGCGTGGCATCGCCCGCATCGGGCGCCGGCGCGAATGCGCCAAAGGTCCAGCTGCGACCCAAGGCGCGGAAGAGGGTCCGGAAGCTGTGGCCGACATGCTTCCAGAACGCCTTGTCGAACGCGCTGAGCCCGCGCTCGCGATCGGTGTCGGCAAGCGCATTCATCTCGTCGAGCAGGTAAGGATGGGCGCGGATCGCTCCTTGCCCGAACACGATGAGATTGCGGGTCAGAATGTTGGCGCCCTCCACCGTGATGCCGACCGGCACGGCGCGGTGGAGATTGCCGAGATAGTTTTGCGGACCGTCGATCACGGCCTTGCCGCCATGGATGTCCATGGCGTCGTCGACCGCGGTACGCATCCGCTCGGTCGCGTGCAACTTCATGATGCCGGAGATGACGGCGGGATGGACGCCGGCATTCAGCGCCGCGCAGGTCAGCCGGCGTGCCGCGTCGAGCTGATAGGCCGTGGCGACGATGCGCGCGAGCGGCTCCTCGACGCCTTCGAACTTGGCGATCGAGATGCCGAACTGCTCGCGGATGCGGGCATAAGCGCCGGTGGTGCGCGCCGCATAGGCGGCGCCGGCCGCCGACAGTGACGGCAGCGAGATTCCCCGGCCGGCGGCCAGCGCCGTCATCAGCATCTTCCAGCCCTGCCCCAGCCGTTCCTTGCCGCCGATGACGTAATCGAGCGGAATGAAGACGTCGCGGCCCCAGTTCGGGCCGTTCTGGAAGACCTGCATCGAGGGCAGATGACGCTGCCCGATCTCGACGCCGGGCAAGTTCGTCGGGATCAGCGCCACGGTGATGCCGAGCTCTTCCTGGCTCCCGACGAGGTGATCGGGATCATAGGCCTTGAAGGCAAGGCCGAGCAGCGTCGCGACGGGGCCGAGCGTGATGTAGCGCTTGTGCCAGTTGAGGCGGAGGCCGACGACCTCGCGCCCCTCGAATTCGCCCTTGCAGATGATGCCGCTGTCGACCATCGAGGCGGCATCGGAGCCGGCTTCCGGGCTGGTGAGGCCGAAGCAGGGAATCTCGCGTCCGTCGGCGAGGCGCGGCAGCCAGCGCTGCTGCTGCTCCGTGGTGCCGAAGCGCATCAGGAGTTCGCCGGGCCCGAGCGAGTTCGGCACCATCACGGTGACCGCGGCCGCGATCGAGCGGGTCGAGATCTTGCGCACGACTTCCGAATGCGCGTAGGGCGAGAAGCCGAGGCCGCCGAACTGCTTCGGAATGATCATGCCGAAGAACTTTTCGCGCTTGACGAAGTGCCAGACGTCCTGCGGCAGGTCGCGCGATTCCCAAAAAATCTTCCACTCGTCGAGCATGGCGCAGAGCTCGTCGACGGGACCACTCAGGAACGCCCGTTCCTCGTCCGTCAGCGTCGCCTGCGGGACCTTCAGCAGCTTCGACCAATCAGGGTTGCCGGTGAAGAGATCGGCATCCCACCAGACGTCACCCGCCTCCAGCGCTTCGCGCTCGGTGTCGGACATCGCCGGCAGCACGCCGCGCGCCCATGAGAAGATCGGCTTTGTGATGGTGTCGCGGCGGAAGCTCATGGCGGACCTCATGCATCGGCGCGGTGCCAAGTCATTTTAGCGGAAATCGGCTGGCGGAGGCGAACATCTCGCCTGCAACATTGACGCGGCCGGGCGGCCGCCCGAGCCATAACGGCCTGGGCGTGGGGACAGTTCCGGGAGGGGGTGGGGGCTGTAACGGCGCGCCCCGGAATGACGGGTGGAGAGAACGGTGGCCGGCCTAATCCGGCCGGATCATCTCGAACATGTTTTCCGGCTTGATCTCGAAATAGTCGCCGCGCCGGCCGGCGCGGACGATGGGGCGGGCGGCGGCGGTCTGGTAGACGCCGTCCTTGATCAAGGCCTTGTCGATGTGGACGGCGACGACCTCGCCGAGCGTCAGCCAGGCGTCGGCCTCCTTGCCGTTGGCGCCCTTGAGGCGGACGATGTCGGAGACCTTGCACTCGAAGGCGACGGGGCTCTCAGCCACCCGCGGCACGTTGACGAGCTTGCCGGGCACGGCAGTGAGGCCCGCGACCTCGAACTCGTCGACCTCGGGGGCGACATGCGCCGCGGTCGCGTTCATGTGCTTTGCCAGATCCATCGTGGTGAGATTCCAGACGAACTCGCCGGTCTGCTGCATGTTCTCGACCGTGTCCTTCCAGTTGGTGGAGGAGAAGCCGATGATCGGCGGCACGTAGCAGAACGCGTTGAAGAAGCTGTAGGGCGCGAGGTTGACGTGGCCCCTGGCGTCGCGCGAGGAGATCCAGCCGATCGGCCGCGGCGCGATGATGGCGTTGAAAGGATCGTGCTTGAGGCCGTGGCCCTTGGAGGGCTCGTAGAAGTACAGGTCTTTGTCGGTCACGCGCTTGCTTCTCCGGTCTCCGTCATTCCGGGGCGATGCATAGCATCGAACCCGGAATCTCGAGATTCCGGATTCGGTCCTGCGGACCGCCCCGGAATGACTGCGAAGCAGCTTATAGGAGGAAACCCGCCGCCCCGTCAGTGGTGCGGCGACAGACCGGCGATGACGAAATCGATCATCTGGTCGATAGTCGGGCCCGGCTTGGTGGCGCACTGGGCGATCATCTGGGGGTGGAAGAAGCGGATCATCGCAGAGCAGGAGCAGAGCGCGGCGAGTTGCAGGTCCGGCGCCTCGAACTCGCCGGAGGCGACGCCTTGCGCGATCATCTGGCCGATGACGCCGGCGATGCACTCCATATGGGCGACGCAGACGTCCCAATCCTCCTCCATCGCGACCGCTACCATCTCGTGCAGCTTGTTGTCGCCGACATAGCGCTCGGTGTTCATGCGGTTGATGGTGGTGAGCAGCTCGCGGAAGCGCTCCTTGACCGGACCAGGCTTTGCCACGATCCGCTGCGCCTCCAGCTCGACCTCGCCCATCAGCGAGCGCGCCACCGCCTGATGGATCGCCTTCTTCGATTCGAAGAAGCGATACACGTTGGCGGGGCTCATCCTGAGCTCCTTGGCGATGTCGCCGACGGTGGTCTTCTGGTAGCCGATCTGGCGGAACAGCCGCTCGGCCACCTCGAGGATGCGATCCCGGGTGTCGACTTCGATATGTTCCGAAACAAGGGCCATCAGTCAGGACTCGTTGGTCAGCAGTCTTCTCATCTATTCAGCCGCTTCGGCAAGCGGAATTGCGTGCGGGTCATCGCTCCCATGCTGCGGCGCGGCAGGCTGCTCGGGCGTTCCGGCCTCGTCCAGGCTCTTGCGGAACCACAGGGCGTAGAGGCCCGGCAGGTACAGGAGCGTCAGGAAGGTCGCGACGAACAGGCCGCCCATGATGGTGATCGCCATCGGGCCCCAGAAGGCCGAGCGCGACAGCGGTATCATGGCAAGAATGGCGGCGAGCGCCGTCAGCACCACCGGCCGGGCGCGGCGGACGGTCGCCTCCACGATCGCCTCGCGCCGGGTCAGGCCGTGGCTGACGTCGGTCTCGATCTGGTCGACCAAAATGACCGTGTTGCGCATGATCATGCCGGCGAGCGCGATCAGGCCGAGCAGCGCCACGAAGCCGAACGGGGCATTGGCGACGTTCAGCCCGAGCGAGGCGCCGACGATGCCGAGCGGCGCGGTCAGGAACACCAGGATCAGGCGTGAGAAGCTCTGCAGCTGGATCATCAGCAGCGTCAGCATCACCATGACCATCACCGGGAAGAGGATGAAGATCGAAGCGTTGCCCTTGGCGGATTCCTCGAACGCACCGCCCGGCTCGATCCGGTAGGCCGGCTCGAGGTGGTCCTTGATCGCCTTCAGCTTCGGCGTGATCTGGTTGGTGACGTCGGGCGCCTGCACGCCGTCGACGACGTCGGAGCGGACGGTGATCGCCATGTCGCGATTGCGCCGCCAAATGATCGGGTCCTCGTGGGCATATTCGATTCGAGCGATCTGCTGCAGCGGAACGGCGACGCCGCCCCGCGAGGTGATGGTGAGATCACCGACGCCGCCGAGGTCAAGGCGCTCGGACGGGATGGCGCGGGCGACCACGCCGACCTTCTCGATGCCGTCGCGCACGGTCGTGACCTGCGAACCCGAGATCAGCATCGCCAGCGCCTGCGAGACGTCCTGCGGGGTCAGGCCCATGGCGCGGGCGCGATCCTGGTCGACGACGAGCTTGAGATAGGGCGACTGCTCGTTCCAGTCGAGCTGGACGTCCTTGACGCTTTTGTTCTGCCGCATGACGTCGCGGACCTGGTAGGCGATCTCGCGGACCTTGTTGGCATCGGGGCCGATCACGCGGAACTGGACGGGGAAACCGACCGGCGGACCGAAATTGAAGCGGTCGACGCGCACGCGTGCCTCGGTCAGGAAGCCCTCGGCAGCGGCGGTCTCGATCTTGGCCTTGATGCGCTCGCGCGCCTCGACGCCCTTGGCGACGATGACGATCTCGGCAAAGGCCTCGTTCGGAAGCTGCGGGTTGAGGCCGAGCCAGAAGCGCGGCGAGCCCTGGCCGACATAGGCGGTATAGGTCTCGATGTCCTTGTCGTCCTTGAGCAGCGTCTCGGCCTTCTTCACCGCCTTCTCGGTGACGTTGAAGGCGGTGCCTTCCGGCAGGCGCAGCTGCAGGAACAGCTCGGGTCGCTCCGACAGCGGGAAGAACTGCTGCTGCACGTGGCCGAAACCGACGATCGAGGCAACGAAGACGCCGACGGTCGCGGCCACCACGGTGATGCGGTGGTTGACGCACCATTGCACGATGGCGCGCAGGCCCCGGTACATGCGGGTCTCGTAGACCGCATGCGGATCATGGTTATGGTGGGCCTTCATTTCGGGCAGCAGCTTGACGCCGATATAGGGCGTGAAGATCACCGCCACGAACCAGGAGGCGACCAGTGCGATCGCCACGATCCAGAAGATGCTGCCGGCATATTCGCCGACCGCGGAATTGGCAAAGCCGATGGGGAGGAAGCCAGCGGCCGTGACCAGCGTTCCCGTGAGCATCGGAAACGCAGTAGATTCCCAGGCAAAGGACGCCGCACGCATGCGGTCCCAGCCCTGCTCCATCTTCACCACCATCATCTCGACCGCGATGATGGCGTCGTCGACGAGCAGGCCGAGTGCGATGATCAGCGCGCCGAGCGTGATGCGGTGCAGGTCGAGCGACATCGTGTTCATGACGACGAAGACGATGCCGAGCACCAGGGGCACCGACAGCGCGACCACGATGCCGGTGCGCCAGCCCAGCGCCAGGAACGAGACGAACAGGACGATGACGAGCGCTTCCATGAAGGAATGCACGAACTCGCCGACGGCGTGCTCAACCACCTTGGGCTGGTCGGCGATCAGCCTGACGTCGATGCCCTGCGGCACCGCCTTCATGAAGTCGGCCGTCGCCTTCTCGACCTGCTTGCCGAGCTCGAGGATGTTGGCGCCCTTGGCGGTGACGACGCCGATGCCGATGGCAGGCTTGCCTTCCTGGCGCACGACGAAGCTTGGTGGATCGACATAGCCGTGGGTCACCGTGGCGATATCGCCGAGACGGAACACGCGGCCGTTGCTCTCGACCGGCGTTTCGGCGACGGCCTTGGCACCGTCGAGCGCACCGGTGACGCGCAGCGGCACGCGCTGCGAGGAAGTCTCGACCGTGCCGGCCGGCGTCACGTTGTTCTGCTTGGCGAGCGAATCGAACAGGGCCTGCGGCGTGATGCCGAGCGTGGCGAGCTTGGCGTGGCTGAATTCGACGAAGATGCGCTCATCCTGGTTGCCGTAGACGTCGACTTTGGTCACGCCCGGCACCTTTAAGAGGCGCTGGCGAAAACCTTCGGAGACTTTCTTGAGCTGGGCGTAATCGGCGCCGTCACCGGTCATCATGTAGAGGATGGAATCGACGTCGGAGAACTCGTCGTTGACGACGGGCCCGAGGATGCCGGACGGCAGCTGGCCCTGCACGTCGACGAGCTTCTTGCGCAAGAGATAGAAGAGATAGGGCACGTCCTTCGGCGGCGTGTTGTCGCGGAAAGTGACCTGGAGCGCGGTGAAGGCGGGCTTGGAGTAAGTCTGCACCTTCTCGAAATAGGGCAGCTCCTGGATCTTCTTCTCGATGGGATCGGCGACCTGGGTCTGCATCTCCTGCGCGGTCGCGCCGGGCCAGATCACGGAGACGTTGACGACCTTCACCGTGAAGAACGGATCCTCGGCGCGGCCGAGCTTCTCGTAGGAGAAGAAGCCGGCGACGCCGAGCACGAGCATCAGGAAGAGCACCAGCGTCGGATGGCTGACGGCCCAGGCCGAAAGGTTGAAGCGCTTCATCGCACTCTCCGAAAGACGATCCAGTTGCAAACAACGACAGCCGCTCTGCTCAAACCGTCGTCGCGAGGCAGCGAAGCAATCCAGGGGGCTGGGCAGGTTCTGGATCGCTTCGCCGCTTCAGCCTTTGCTTAGGGACCAAGGCCGAAACTCACCTCACAAGACGTAACTCTATTTCTCCCGTCATTCCGGGATGGTCCGAAGGACCAGACCCGGAATCTCGAGATTCCGGGTTCGGTGCTTCGCGCCGCCCCGGAATGACAAAAACTAAAAGGACAGCGACGACACGATCCGCACCCGCTGGCCGGGATCGAGCTTCTGCACGCCGAGGGCGACGATCTTGGCGCCCTCCTCCACGCCGCCGGTGATGACGACGTCGTTGCTTTCGTAGGACTTCACCGTCACCGGCTTCAGTGCGACGGAGCCGTTGTCGTCGACGACGTAGAAGGACGGCTTGCCGCCTTCGTTGAACAGCGCCGACAGCGGCAGCCGCGCGACCCGCTCGGTCGCGGCATCCGACAGCGTCAGCGTCGCGGTCATGCCGAGCGCGACCTTGTCGTCGGCCTCGGGCAGCGAGAATTTTGCCAGATAGGTGCGCGTGGCGGGATCAGCCGCCGGCGCGATTTCGCGCAGCTTGGCCGCATATTTCTTGTTCGGCTCGGACCAAAGAGTGACGCTGGCGACGCCCGACTTGGCACGTCCAACCAGCGTCTCGGGGATCGCGACGACCGCTTCCTTCTCGGCAAAGCGGGCGACACGGATCGAAGCCTGGCCCGCGGCGACCACCTGGCCGGGCTCGATCAGCGTTGCGGTGACGACGCCGCGGGCGTCGGCAACGAGCGTCGCGTAGGAAAGGGAATTCTTGGTCAACTCGACCGAGCGCTCGGCCCGGTTCAGGCGCGCACGGGCTTCATCGGCGGCGGCGCGGCTCTGGTCGAGCTGCGCGTCCGTGGTCCAGCCCTTGGCCTTGAGGTCCTTGGCGCGCTGCTCGGCGGCGGCGGCCTGGGCCAGCACGCCGGTTGCGGCGGTCTGCTCGGCAACTGCCTGCTCGGCCTGGAGCTTCAAATCGACCTCGTCGAGAGTGGCGAGCGCCTGGCCGACTTCGACCGTCTGGCCGACTTCGACGAGGCGCTTGGCGACCTTGCCGGCGACGCGGAAGCCGAGATCGCTCTCGATCCTGGGGCGGATGGTGCCCACGAAGCTGCGCTCCGGCGTTTCGGCATCATAATGAGCGGTTGCCACCAGAACCGGCCGCGGCGGCTCGGCCTTCTCGGCGACAGTATCATTGCACCCTGCCAGCGAAACGGCCATCAGGGCGAGCGAGACTCCTGCCAAGAGCTTGGAATAGCTTGACAAAACCGACCGGACGAACATCGAAGGACACTCCTGCATCTCGATCGAGAGGAATGTCGACTGTTCACTGATAAAAGTCAATAATCGTCAGTCATCAGGAAAGCGTGATCGTTAGGGGGTGGTAAGGAATGGGTGGGAGGACGACAGAGGTGCTATCGTAGGGCGGGCAAAAGCGAAGCGTGCCCACCAACCCGGCCAGCGTAGGGGAAGATGGTCGGCACGGCGCGCGAAGTGCGCGCCTTTGCCCCCTACGAGGATTCCCTCATCGCCCCCGCTCGCCGAATTCGTGCTTGCTGTCGTGGCCGCCGACGAACACCAGAATGCCCGCGATCAGCGGCAGCACGGCGAGCACCAAGAGACCGGTCGAGGTCTGCCCCGTCGCTTCCTTGACCCAGCCGATGAGATACGGCCCGCCGAAGCCGGCAAGGTTGCCGATCGAGTTGATCAAGGCGATGGCGCCGGCGGCCGCCGTGCCGGAGAGCCAGGCGGTCGGCAGGGTCCAGAACACGCCGAAGCAGCAGAACACGCCGATCGCGGCCACCGTCAGCATCACCATCGTCAGCGTGGGATCGGTGAGATAGGAGGAGACGCCGAGCGCAATCGCGGTGAGCAGCAGCGGTGCGCCGACATGCATGACGCGCTCGCGGCTCGCATCCGAATGCCGCGCCCACAGGATCATGGCGATGGTGCCGAACAGATACGGGATCGCAGTGACGAATCCGGTCTGGGCGTTGGTGAGGCCGAACGCCTTGACGATCTGCGGCAGCCAGAACTGCATGCCGTAGAGCGCACCGACGAAGCCGAAATAGATCAGGCTGAGCGCGATCACCTTCGGTGAAGACAGCGCCTCGCCGAGCGAGAAATGCTTCACGGCCTGCTTGGCCGCAATCTCCGAATCGAGCTTCGCCTTGAGCCACGCCTTCTGCTCGGCCGATAGCCAGTCCGCCTTCTCCGGCTTGTCGGTGAGATAGAACCAGGTGACGATGCCGAGCAGCACCGACGGGATGCCCTCGATGATGAACAGCCACTGCCAGCCTTTCAGCCCCATCATGCCGTCGAGCCCGAGCAAGAGGCCCGAGATCGGCGCGCCAATCACGGTCGAGACCGGCACCGCGATGGCGAAGGCCGCAAGAAAGCGGGCGCGATATTCGGCCGGATACCAATAGGTGAGATAGAGGATGATGCCGGGGAAGAAACCGGCTTCGGCGACGCCGAGCAGGAAGCGCAGGACGTAGAAGCTGGTGACCCCACTGACCACCGCCATCAGCGCCGAGATGATGCCCCAGGTCACCATGATGCGGGCAATCCATCGGCTCGCGCCGAACCTCTCCAGCGCAAGATTGCTCGGCACCTCGAAGATGAAATAGCCGATGAAGAAGATGCCGGCGCCCCAGGAGAAGATCAGCGGGGTGAACTTCAGCTCTGCATTCATGGTCAGCGCGGCGAAGCCGAGATTGACGCGGTCGAGATAGGAGAAGAAGTAGGCCAGCACCAGGAAGGGAATCAGGCGCCAGGAGATGGCACGGATGGTCGAGGTTTCGATGTCGCTCTGGCTGGCGCTTTCGGCACCGCCGGCGGAACCGGCATAGGTGGTCTGGCTCATGGCTTCCCCCCGGGTTGTTGCTCTTCTAGGGCTTAAGTGGCGGTTTTGAGGATCGCGGGCAAAGAGTCAATGGAGCGAGCAATGCACCGGACGCAGCCGGATCAACCTGTGGCGCCGCTCCGGATCTCGCTGATCCGCGCCGGCCTCGCGCTCGCGGTGATCGTCTGCGGGCTGTCGCTGCGCTGGTACGGATTCCCGCTCGGCCTGCCTGCATTCGTGGTGAAGTATGGCGGCTCGCTATTGTGGGCAACGATGGTCTTTCTGCTGGTCGGCGTTTGCCTGCCGCGGCGGTCGCAGACGCAGATTACAGGCATCGCGATGGTGATCGCGATCGTCGTGGAATTCTCCCGGCTGGTGCACACGCCATGGCTCGATGCGTTCCGGCTGACCACGGCCGGCGCGCTGCTGCTGGGGCGCATCTTCTCGCTGTGGAATTTGGTCGCTTACCTCATCGGTATTGTCGTCGGCATCTGGCTCGACGGCTGCGCCGTCCGATCGCCTACGCTCAAATCGCAAGCGGCCGGCTCGACCCGCGAATGATCAGCTCCGTCGGCACGGTGAGACCACGGCCGCGCTCGATCTCGTTGCCGCGCATCCGCTCCAACAGCATGGTCGCAGCGTGGCGGCCCATGGCTGCCAGATCCCACGCGATTGCCGTGATCGGCGGCGTGTACAATTCGGCGAGGTCGGAATCGCTGCCGGCCACGACCGAAATCCCCTCGCCGACGACAATGCCCATCGTCCGCAACGCGCGCAGGCGCTCGCCGACGCGGACGTGATCTTTTCCGCCGTCGTCGTTGCCGTCGCGGCCGAGACAGGTGAGGCGATTTCCAGGATCATTCGTCCCGGCTCTCTCGTGGTGGACATCAACGCGGCGACCCCGCGCACAAAAAAACATGTCGCCGCAGCCGTGGAGGCGCGCGGCGGTCTGTTTGCGGATGCGAACCTGATGGGGTCGGTCGACCTCTACGGCGCCGCGGTCCCGCTCTACACATCGGGCAGCGGCGCCGAGCGCTTCGCGGAGACTTTCGGGCCACTGGGCTTCCGCATCGAGGTGGCCGGTGCAGAGGCCGGAACGGCGGCCGCGGTGAAGATGCTGCGGAGCGTGGTGACCAAAGGCATGGAAGCGCTACTGGTGGAGGCGCTGACCGCCGCGACGCTCGCCGGCGTGCGCGACGAAACCATGCGCGGGCTATGCGCCTCGATGGATGCCACAACGTTCAGCAAGTTCTTGGACATGTGCGTCCGTTCCGACGTGCTGCACGCCGAGCGCCGCGCGGTGGAAATGGATGGCGTAGCCGCAGGCTTGCGGGAATTAGGTTTCGACCCCCTGATGACCACCGCCACGGCGGCGCGCTTGAAGGTCTCCGCCCGGCTGGGCCTGCGAGACGAATTTGCGCAACGGTCCAGTTATTCGGCCGACGAGGTGTTGGACCGATATGCGCATGCCGTGGCGGGCGGCTTGGGCGAGATCGAAGAGAGACTGTAGACAGGACGACGATGATCACTCCGCCAGTTGAAACCGCTCGAAGCGATCGAGCTCGTCCTCGATCACACGCTTCAGCTCGTTGCGGCCCGCCGTCTTCCTGCCCTGCCCGACCCAGGTCCATTTCTGCATCAACAGCTTCTTGTTCTGCCGGTCGGCCTTCATATCGAGCGCCGCGACGATCTCGTCGCCGACCAGCACGGGCAGCGCGAAATAGCCGAGCTTGCGCTTGGCTTTCGGCACATAGGCTTCGAACAGATGATTGTAGCCGAAGATGAGGTTGGTGCGCTTGCGCTGGATGATCAGGGGATCGAACGGCGAGAGAATGTGGACGAGATCGGGCGACACCTCATGCGGCTCGAGCGCTGCGGGCGAAGCCCAGTGCTCCTGCTTGCCGGCGCCCTCGATCGCGACAGGCACGAGCTCGCCGCGGCGGACGCGCGAGGCGATCAGGCGCGCGACCGGCTTCTTGCTCGGCGCATCGAGATGGCAGACCGAATCGAGGCTGACCACGCCCTGCGAGCGCAGCGCGCGGTCGAGCAGATAGGCTGTGGTCTCCCGAGCCGACGCCGGCTTAGGAGGCCTGTCCCAGCCGAAATGACGCGTCGTCAGCTCGTAGGTCTTGAGCATGCCCTGGCGCTCGCTGATGGTGACGGCGCCGGTATAGAAGGCGAGCTGCAGCGCCCGCTTCGAGGGCTTGCGGCTCTGCCACAGATGCTCCTTCTCGACGAGCACGTCGTCGTCGATGTCGCGGATCGTCAGCGGACCCGCACGCAGCAGCCGCATCACCTTGCGCGTGTCGGCCGGCTTCACCGAGGCGAACCATTTGTGCCCCTCGCGCCGGTGCTCGCGCATCGCCGGCAGGAAGAAGCGGAAGTCGTTCGCCGGCACGTAGGAGAGCGCGTGCGTCCAGTACTCGAACACGGTCTTGTCGATGCTCTGGGCATGGCGCAGATCAGCGCGGCGGTAGGACGGGATCCGGCTGAACAGGATGTGGTGATGGCAACGCTCGATGACGTTGATGGTGTCGATCTGCACATAGCCGAGATGGGCGACAGCGGCCGAGACGGCCTGTGCGCCTTCGCCGAACGGAGCGCGGTCGGTCAGCCGCTGGGCATGCAGCCAGATCTGCCGGGCCTGTGTCGTCGAGAGCGGAAGCGGTTTGGACGTGCGGGACATTGCAGCATGCAATGTAGCGGGATTCGCCGCGAGGCAAAGAAGCACGGACACGAAAAAGCCGCGCTGCCATCTGCTGCCAGCGCGGCCGTGGGATCAGGCGGAAGCCTACTTCATCGCCATCGACTGCTCGGCGCTCATATAGTGCTTGCACGCTCCACGCATGTTGCCCTTGCTCATGTCGGAATTGGCCGCGGCCATCGACTTCCTCGCCGCGATCTTGCCGGGCGTGTCTTCGCCGCCGATGCCGGCAACGAGCTTTGCCATGTTTGCACTGGTGCACGCCATCTTGGCAGCGGATGCGGGGGACAGAGCAAGTGCGGCGAATGCCGTCGCGAGCAACAGGGTCTTCATCAAGTTCTCTCCTCGAATAGGAAGCCGGCCTGATGCCGGCCAACGCGACAGCCATTCTTCAGCCACAAGTTTGCAGGGAAAAGACAATTTCGTCGCTGCGCTGCAATGGTACCCCCCTTTCAGCGTGCGGCTTTTGGGCGCTCCCCTACGCTGCCGGTGACAACTTCCGGCTCGCACATGGCCTTGCCACGTCCTTCCGCCTGGCAGCGATAGACGCTCCCGGTGAGGCGATCGACCAGCCAGATGTTCTCGTCGGTCGGCCCTTCGAGCCCGACATAGCGGGAGGTCAGCCCCGAGATCAGTGTCGACAGCAGGATCGCCACCGCGATCATCGCCGCGCCGATATAGATGGGCATTGCGTTCAGAGTCACTGTCCGATCCGGCGGGCCGCTGCGATGGGACTGATAGTCGCGCTGATAGTCGCTTGGCCTCGGCACAGGACGGAACTCGGCTCCCCTCGCGTCAAATTGTCGAATGATTGAAGCGTGCTAGGCGGGCATCTGGACGAATTCTTGTTCGCGGGCGGGCGGCGAGACGACGCCTTTGCGACGTTCAGGTTTCCCGGAACCCGCGACTGCAGGTGCGAAAGCAACTGCGATCGATCCAACCGGACCAAAGTGCCCTCGGCTCGCCTTTTCGAATGTGACTAAGATCACATCGGCGCCGTTGAACCTGCCCTACGCTCGCAGCATCAAATCGCCATCAGGCGTAACAGCGAGGATACGACAATGACCCGTTTTGATAAGTTCTTTGGACTGAAGGCGATAACTCTCTCCGCGGCCCTGTCGATGACGGCGAGCCTTGCGCTGGCCGGCGACAACAATTTCTCCGCCAGCCAGATCGTGGACGCGCTCAAGCCGAAGCCGGCCACCCGCGGCCTGTCCGTTGGTCCCCAGGCCGACACGACCGTGCAGGCCAAGGAAGCGACCTTCCTGAACACCGTGCGCAACCGCTCGACCCGGTCGCTCTCGACGGGCGAGCGCGAGCAGATCGCCGAGTTGGCTGCAACCAAGCCGAAGATCGATCTGGAGATCCAGTTCGACTACAACTCGGCCGACATCGCCAAGACCTCTGTGGCATCGGTGCAGGCGCTCGGCAAAGCGCTGTCCGATCCGGCGCTGAAGGGCTCGACCTTCGTCGTCGCCGGCCACACCGACGCGATCGGCGGCGAGGAGTACAATCAAGGTCTCTCCGAGCGGCGCGCCGACACCATCAAGAAGTATCTGGTGCAGAACTACGGCCTCAACGGCGCGGATCTGGTCACCGTCGGCTACGGTGAGACCAAGCTGAAGGATGCCGCCAACGGTGCCGCCCCGATCAACCGCCGCGTCCAGGTCGTGAACATGGACACCAAGACCGCGGCGAAGTAACTCTCGGCTCCCAAGTAAGACACGCCGCCTGCCGCAGCCCGGCGGGCGGCGAATCATATCCAGCTTTGGAACAGCATCAGCCGGTTGAAGCTCCCCATAGAGGTGCCGACGAACGCCGCGGAAATCGGCAGCATCACCGCAAAAACGGCCGCGGCGACGCCGACATAGGCCCACAACAGCCAGCGCGGCATCCCCTCGCGGCGCAGCACATACACCAGTGCCAGCGACGCCGCTGTCGCGGCCGGCAGATAATAATAGATGAAGCCCAGCGTGCGCGGCAGCAACGCCCAGGCCAGCCAGGGACCGAAGTAGAATGCCGCGATCAGGAATGCGTCCCAGCGCCGCGCCACGATGAAATCGCGCAGCACCATGGCGAGTGCGGGCAGTGCCGGCCAAAGCACGAGCGGATTGCCGAGGAAGACGATCGCAGCGACGTGGTCCTCCGCGGACTTGTCGAACAGGAACCAGACCGGGCGCGCGAGCAGAGGCCAGGACGGCCATGCGCTCATATAGGTGTGGCCGGCGATGGCCGTCGTGGTGTTGTCGGCAAAGATCCGGCGCTGCGCCTCGATCAAGTCCGGCAGTGACAATCCGTAGAGCGGAACGAAGGCCGCAAGATAAGTCATGCCCGGCAGGACGGCGAAGCAGAGCGCGACATGATGCAGCTTCAGGCCGGGCCAAAGCTCCGGCCGATACCAGTCGTCCGGCTTCGCGTCGGCGAACAGCGTGTGCCAGCCCTGCATCAGGCGGATCACCGCAACAATGACGATGCAGACGCCGAGCGGGAACAGACCGCTCCATTTACACGCGGCCGCAAGGCCGAACAGGCTGCCTGCCACCGCGAACAGCGCTTGCGGCCGCTCTCTGCGAAACCCGTGCATGAAAGCAGCGGTGGCGAGCAGGCCGAAGCCGAGCGCAAAGATATCGAGCATCGCGATGCGCGCCTGGACGTACAGCATCTGGTTGAAGGCTGCAATCAGCGCGGCGGCGATCGCCGGCCCCTGCGCCGCGAACAGCGCGAATCCGCACAGATAGATCGCGACGATCGCGAGCGCACCGAACAAGGTCGCGGGATAACGCCAGCCAAGCGCGTTGTCGCCGAAGGTTGCGATCGATGCCGCGATCAGCTCCTTGGCCAGCGGCGGATGCATCGGATTGAGCATCGGCTGCGACGTCGCGGGCGTCAGCATCTGGCGCGCGGCCGGCACGTAATGCACCTCGTCGAACACGAATTTTTCCGGCGTGACGACGCCGATCAACAGCGCCACATGCGCGATCAGGAAAATCGCGACAGCAATCACTGCACTCCGCGACACCGCCGGAACCGCAGGCAATTCGTGCGTCTTTTGTGGGGCTGTCTTGCGTGGCAAATTGGCTGCACCGCGGAGAAAAACAAACTGCTTCCCGTCATTGAACGCATTCTGCCGCAACTGTCACTAAGCATGACGCACGTCCTGCGCCGCTTGTGATAATTCCGCCACATCAGAAGCGCGCGCGATCCGGTACGATCAGGGACACATCGATCGGTTGCGAAATGAATTTGCGTTTTTGGCTTTTACCCACACTGCTCACGGCCGCAATCTGCGCGGCGTCCGGCGCCAAGGCGCAGACGCGCGTCGGCGAGGCCGTCGTGATCCAGAACGACGTGGTGCGCGTCGCCACGACCACGACGCCGATCAATGTCGGCGACAGCATGCTGCGCGACGAGACCGTGCGGACCGGCGCCGACAGCGCGGCGCGTTTCGTCATGGCCGACAGCACCAATCTGTCGCTCGGCCCGAGCGCCACGCTGAAGCTCGACCGCACCGTCTTCAACGACGAGCGCAGCTATCGCGACGTTGCGATCCGCATGACCACCGGCGCCTTCCGCTTCGTCACCGGACACTCCGACAAGGCCGCCTACAAGATCACGACGCCGCTCGCCACCATCGGCGTGCGCGGCACGACGCTCGACATTCTCTCGCAGCGCGGGCGCTCCGTCGTCGTGCTTCAGGACGGCGCGGCCAGCGTCTGCACGAAGAGCGGCCAGTGCGTGCAACTCACCCAACCCGGCGACACCGCCATCATCACCTCGACCGGCGGCAAGGTGAGCATCACCAAGACCAACACGCCGCCCTGGACCTTCGCCGCCAATTGCGCCGCCAGCGCCGGGTTGTGCGCAGTCAACCAGTACGCCGGCGCCTCGCCGACCATCACGCCTGCCGTCCAGGACGACGCCATGCTGTGCGGGCGCTGACGATGGCGAAATTCAACTTCCGGCTCTTCCTCACCGGCCTGCTGACCGTGGCCGCTGCGCTTGCGTTTGTCGCGTTCGATGTTCGTCAAGCGGCGGCCCAGGCGGCCTGCGAAACCGGATGCGGCGAGCCGACCCCCTACCCGACCTATTCGCCGTCGCCAACGCCGACTTATTCGCCGTCACCGACACCGACACCGACATATTCCCCGTCGCCCAACCCGTCCCCTTCGCCGAGTCCCTATCCGTCGCCCTCGCCCAGTCCGTACCCGGTACCGAGCCCGACGCCGACCGGCGCGGATTCCAGCGGCAATTCGATCGGCGGCCTCGCGGGTCAGCGCTTCAACCAGATGATCACCAATCGGGTGCTCGGCACGGTGCTGCTCGGCGTGAACGAGCAGATCAATTGCGGCGATTGCATCAGCGCGTTCGGCTCGGCCGGCTCTTTCTCGGCCGGCATCCACGGCCGCAAGGAGCTGACCAACAATCTGTCGCTGCTGGCCGGCATTGCCTACACGCACTACAACGAGGGCGGCTACAAGATCACGAGCGCACCGATCGGCGCTTTCGCGCTGCGCTACGACTTCACCGACTGGGGCTCGTCGCGCCCGTTCTTCGACGTCGGCGCGATCCTGACGCCGTGGGAGAAGGCGCGCTACACGCGCAGCTACGACACCAGTCTCGGCCCGGTGAGCGTGACAAGCTCGACCAACGCGTCCAACTACGCCGTCTACGGCCGCGCCGGCTGGATCAGCCGCCTCTCGCCGCGCGACGAGGTCGCGGCCTCGATCGAGGTCTGGCAGCTCTGGCAACGCGTCTCCGGCTATAGCGACAATGCGGTGGCGTTCAATCCGTTCGGCGCCAGCATCGCTGATGGCACCGACCGCACCAGCCTCGTCAAGATCGGCGGCCAGTGGACGCATCTGTTCGGCAGCAACATCGAGACCAATATCAATGGCGGCTGGGTGCAGTCCTTCGCCAGCCACAGCGGCATCGTCGCCACCGTGAGCGGCCAGGACATGGTGGTGCCGACCATGGGCAACCAGGGCTGGTTCGAATATGGCGGCCGCCTTGGCTTCCGCGTGCAGAAGGGCTGGATCGTGGACCTCTTCGCCAACGGCACGCTCGGCCCGCAGCCGGTCGGCAACACCATTCATGGCGGCGTGGGACTGAGGATCAATTATTAGCGCCGAGATTTCGCCTCAAATTCCGCCGTCATGCCCCGGCTTGACCGCATCCAGTACGCCGAGGCCCATCCGTTCAATCACTACCGCCTCGGAGTACTGGATCGCCCGGTCAAGCCGGGCGATGACAGTGAGTGTGTCGCGGGAGCCCGTCGTCTCACGCCGCCGACTTGCCCTCGAACGCGAGCCGTAACACCTCGACGTCCAGCTTCACCATCTTCATCATCGCCTGCATCGCGCGCGCGGCCGCGGCCTTGTCCGGGCTCGAAAGGAACTCGAACATCACCTTCGGCACCACTTGCCAGGCCACGCCCCAGCGATCCCTCAGCCAGCCGCACCGCTCCGCCTTGCCGCCATGGGCGAGAAACGTGTTCCAGACGCTGTCGACCTGGGCCTGGTCGTCGCAATGGATCATCAGCGAGATCGCGTGGGTGTATTCCATCTTCATGCCGCCATTGAGCGCGACCAACGGCTGTCCGGCCACCGTGAACTCGATGACGAGCACCGAGCCTTCCTTGCCGGACGGGCCGTCCGAAACGTTGCGCTGAACGTGCGTGATCGCCGAATTCGGGACCAGCGAGACGTAGAATTTTGCAGCGTCCTCGGCATCGCCGTTGAACCACATGCAGGGCACGAGCTTGGACATGATGAATCCTCCTCTTGAAGTCTGCGGGTGTCTGCTCAGGCGTTCGCCAAATCGGGCTGCAGAGGGGCGGCCGAAAGATCCATCCAGTTCACGCCCCACATGTGGCCATCCGGATCCTCGAAGCTGCGGCCGTACATGAAGCTGTATTCGTCCTTCGGGCTGGGATCGGCCACCCCGCCCGCCGCTGCGGCCTTGGCGACGATATCGTCGACATCGCTGCGGCTGTCCGCGGACAGGCAAAACAGCACCTGGTTCGAGGTCCTGGCGTCCGCAATCGGCTTTGGCGTGAACTCGCGGAATTTGTCGTGGGTCAGCAGCATGGCGAAAATGGTCTCGGAAAAGACCATGCAGCTCGCGGTCTCGTCGCTGAATTGCGGGTTCTTGACCGCGCCGACGGCCTCATAGAAGGCGGTCGCGCGCTTGAGGTCGATCACCGGCAGGTTGACGAAGATCATCTTGGGCATCGGAAGCTCCTTGGCGGGGTTCTGCCCAAGGACGGACGGCCAGGCCGCCATCCGACACCGCTTCCGACGAAATTTTTGGACCCCGATCTGCGGGCGTCTGTCGCACCGCCACCGCCCTGAAGGGCCTTACTTCTTCTCGTTGGGATCGCGGTGCACCGGGTCGATCCACAGCACGGTCTCGGGCTTCTCGACCGGCTCGATGTCGAGGTTGATCGCCACCGCCTCGCCGTCGCTGCGCACCAGCACGCATTCCAGCACCTCGTCCGGGCTGGCGTTGATCTCCTGATGCGGCACGTAAGGCGGGACAAAAATGAAATCGCCGGGGCCGGCCTCCGCGGTGAATTGCAGGCTCTCGCCCCAGCGCATGCGCGCCTTGCCCTTCACGACGTAGATGACGCTTTCGAGATGGCCGTGGTGATGCGCGCCGGTCTTGGCATCCGGCTTGATGCTGACCGTGCCCGCCCACAATTTCTGAGCGCCGACGCGGGCGAAATTGATCGCGGCCGCACGGTCCATGCCCGGCGTCGACGGCACATTGGTATCGAGCTGATTGCCGGGAATGACGCGAACGCCATCATGCTTCCAGCGATCATCATGATGATGACCATGGTCATGGTGGGAATGCGAATGGTCATGGCCGGTCATGGGACTTGCTTTCTGTTGGTTCCGTGCGCGGCAACCTAACCCAAAGCGGCGCCCGCCAGCCATACCAAAATCGGAACTCTCGTAGCCGCCCAGCGTTGTCGTTCCAAGCAAATCGAAAGGAGATTTTCATGGGCAGCACGACCGACAAGATCAAGGGCACCGCCAACGAGGCGATCGGCAAGCCCAAGCAGGGCGTCGGTGAAGCCACCGGATCCGATCGCATGAAGGGCGAGGGCGCGGTGCAGGAAGTCAAGGGCAAGGGCCAGCAGGCCATGGGCGATGCCAAGGACGCCGCGAAGGATGCGATCGATCGCGCCGCCGCTGCGGCTCGCCGCGCCGCAGAGTGACGCGCGTAAGATTGAAATGAAAAGACCGGCCGCAAGGCCGGTCTTTTTTGTCGTCATTCCGGGGCGGTGCGTAGCACCGCCCGGAATGACGGCTGCGCCGTCATTTCACCGCAAGCAATTCCACGTCGAACATCAGCGTCGCGTTCGGCGGGATCACGCCGCCGGCACCGCGGACGCCGTAGCCGAGCTGCGGCGGGATGATCAGCGTGCGCTTGCCGCCGACCTTCATCGAGGCGACGCCCTCGTCCCAGCCGGCAATGACGCGGCCTTTGCCGATCGGAAACTCGAACGGCTCCTTGCGGTCAACGGAGCTATCGAATTTCTTGCCCTTCTGGCCGTTCTCATACAGCCAGCCGGTATAGTGCATCACGCAGATCTGTCCCGGCTGCGGCGAGGCGCCGGTGCCGACGGTGGAGTCGATGATCTGCAAGCCTGAAGCTGTGGTCATGGTCTTTCCTGCAGTCTGGGCCGAGGCCGTGGTGGAAACGAAATGCGACACGCTGGCGATCACGGTGATCGCGAGTGCCGACATCAGGGCGAGGAGCGCGCGCTGGAAACGCTGCATAAAACACCTTCCGTTTGAGGCGGGAGGTGTCTAGCCCAAGGCGGTCGCCGTTTCCACCCCTTTAGACCTCGATATTTTCCAGCCGGACCGGCAGCTTGCGGATGCGCTGGCCGGTGGCGTGATAGATCGCGTTGCAGATCGCCGCATTGGTGCCGACATTGGCAAGCTCGCCGAGGCCCTTTGCGCCCACCGGGTTGATGTGATCGTCCTGCTCGGACAGCATGATCACCTCGACGCCGGGCACATCGGCATTCACGGGCACGAGGTAGTCGGCAAGATTGTCGTTGACGTAGCGCGCATTGCGCTCGTCGATCTCGGTGGCCTCCAGCAACGCCGAGGACATGCCCCAGATCAGGCCACCCATGAGCTGGCTGCGCGCGGTGCGCGGATTCATGATCCTGCCTGCCGCGAACGCGCCGACCAGGCGGGGACAGCGGATCTCGTGCGTGAGGCGATTGACGCGGACCTCGACGAACTCGGCACCGAAGGCGTAGGCGATCTTGTCCTTCATTTGATGGCCGCCGACCAGCCGTACCTGACCATTGTGCATGGCGCGGAAGGAGTCCATCGGCGCGCCTTCCGGCTTCCACTCGCCGTACTCTTCGACCACGCCGACGCCGAGCGCATCGAACGCCTTCTCGATATCGAGCGGACGATCGCCCTTGGCCGCCTGGGTCGACGGTGCCGGGCTGATGCCGACAGTCTCCTTGGCCTTGTCGGCGAGGCTGTCGCTCGGCATCACCGCCTTGAGCAGGCGCTGTCGGATCTGATCGCACACCATCATCACGGCCGAGCAGGTGCTGGCGGTCGAGTTGGAGCCGCCGGCAACCGGCGCGGGCGGCAGGTCGCTGTCGCCCATGAAGACCGCGACCTTCTCCAGTGGCACGCCGAGCCGCTCGGCTGCAGTCTGTGCGATGACAGTGTAGGCGCCGGTCCCGATCTCATGACCGGCGATCTCGACGCGGGTGCGGCCGTCCCGCTGCAGGCGCACGCGCGCCGCGGACGGCGCCATCTGCGTCGGATAGCACGTGGCGGCGCAGCCGTAGCCGATCAACCAGTCGCCGTCGGACATCGATTTCGGCTGCGGCGAGCGCTGCGACCAGCCGAACGCCTTGGCGGCTTCGTCGAAACACGCCATGAGCGATCGCGACGTGTAGGGCTTGCCATCGATCGGATCCCTGGTGGCATCGTTGATACGGCGAAGCTCGACTGGATCCATGTTCAGTTTGACGGCGAGCTCGTCCAGCGCGCTCTCCAGCGCGAACAGATACGGCACCTCCGGGGGCGAACGCATGAAGCCGGGCGTGTTGCGATCGGCACGCACGATCGAGACCAGGCTATCCACGTTTGGGCAGGCATAGAGCCGTGTCGTGGTCTTGGTTCCACCAACGCAATAGGCATCGGGGCGCGAGGAGACTTCAGCCCCCTCATGCCTCAAAGCGACCAGCCTGCCGTCCCGGCTCGCACCGAGCTTGATCTCATGCCGCGTCTCGGCGCGGTAGGTCGCGATGGTGAAGCCCTGGTCCCGGGTCGGGACCAGCTTGATCGGGCGGTTCAGGCGCCTGGCAATGGCGGCGATGATGGCGGTGCGCGGCGTCATCGAGCCGCGCGAGCCGAAACCGCCGCCGACATAGGGATTGACCACGCGCACCTTGTCGGCGTCGATGCCGAGCTGCTCGGCCACGCCGTGCTTCAGGCCATGGACATACTGGCTGCCCTCATAGATGACGAGATTGTCGCCCATCCAGGCGCAGCTGGTCGTGAACAGCTCCATCGGATTGTGGTGCTGCGTCGGCGTGTCGTAGGAAGCGGTGAGCGTGACCTCGGCCGCATCGAACGCCTTGGCGAAATCACCGACCTCAGGGTCTTCCTTGAACTGCGAATTTTGTCCTTTCGCTGCGGCTGTCGTCGTCCCCGGCGAATCGAAGGTCGCGCTGGGCGCAGCAGCCGTATAACTGACCTTGATGCGGTTGGCCGCTTCGCGCGCGGCCTCGTAACTCTCCGCGACCACCACGGCGATGATCTGGCCGTCATGGGCGATCTCGGCCGATTTCAGCGGCTGGATCGTGGTGCCGGCATAGCCGCCATTGCTGAACAGTTTCGACTCCTTCAGCTTCGGGGCGTTCTCGTGCGTGACGATGTCGATCACGCCGCGGACGCGCTTGGCATCGCCAAGGTCGAAGCGGTCGATGCGGCCCTTGGCGATAGCGCTGGTGACTAGGAATGCGTAGGCCGGATTGTCCAGGGGCATGTCGGAGGCATAGGTCGCCCGCCCCGTGACCTTTGCGGCCGCATCATAGCGCGGGATGGGCTGCCCCATATTCGTCTTGGGCCCGGGAGCTGCAGCGGTCATGATCAGATCTCCATCGTTACGGCCTGCTGGAGCGCGCGTGCCACGACACGCTTGCCGAGCGCGATCTTGAAGCTGTTGTGCCGGCGGCCGCGGGCGTCAGCAAAGGCGGCCTCGGCCACGCGCCGTGCCAGAGCTTCGTCGAACCTCTGTCCCTTCAACAGCGCCTCGGCCTCACGTGCACGCCAGGGCACGGTGGCGACGCCACCGAGCGCGACGCGGGCGTCCCTGATCGTGCCGTCCTGGACGTCGAGCGCGATCGCAGCTGACGACAGCGCGAATTCGTAGGATTGCCGGTCGCGCGTCTTGAGATACAGCGAGCGCGGCCAGCGGCCGGAAATCGAGAACGCCGAGATCAGCTCGCCGGGCTGAAGCGCAGTCTCGATGTCCGGCGTGTTGCCCGGCGCCTTGTGAAGCTGCGCGAACGGCATGCTGCGCGTTCCGGCCTTGCCGGTGATCTCGACCATTGCATCGAGCGCGATCAGCGCCTGTGCGAAATCGCCGGGATACGTCGCTATGCACTGATCGGAGGTCCCGAGCACCGCATGCATGCGGTTGACGCCGTCCATTGCCGCGCAGCCGGAGCCCGGATTGCGCTTGTTGCAGTTCTCATAGGAGACATCGCGGAAGTAGTTGCAGCGCGTTCGCTGCATCACGTTGCCGCCGAGCGTTGCCATGTTGCGCAGCTGGGCGCTTGCAGCGAGCTTCAGCGAATCCGCGATCACCGGATAGCTGCGCTGGATCTCGGCGCGCGCGGCGACGTCGGACATCTTTGCCAGCGCCCCGAGGCGCAAGCCATCGCCACCCGGCTCGATCGCGGACCAGGCCTGCGCCAGCGGATTGATATCGACGATCGCGGTGGGCCGCATCACGTCGAGCTTCATCAAATCGATCAGCGTGGTGCCGCCGGCAAGCGGCTGCGCCGCCGCCTTCGTCAGCGGATCGTTGGCGGCCGCGGCGGCGCTGAGCGCCTGCACGGCCATGTCGGGGTCTGATGCCCTCTGGTACGAAAACGGTCGCATGCGCCTAACCTTTCATGATCTCGGGCGCGGCCTGCTTCACGGCGGCGACGATGTTGGGATAGGCGGCGCAGCGGCAGATATTGCCGCTCATGTATTCGCGGATGTCGGCCTCGGTGCCGGCATGGCCCTCCTTCACGCAAGCGATCGCCGACATGATCTGACCGGGCGTGCAATAGCCGCACTGGAACGCATCGTTGTCGATAAAGGCCTGCTGCATCGGATGCAGGCGGTCGTCGGTGGCGAGGCCCTCGACGGTCGTGATCTCCTGCCCCTCGGCGGCGAGTGCCAGTGTCAGGCACGACACCACGCGACGATCGTCGATCAGCACCGTGCAGGCGCCGCACTGGCCGTGGTCACAGCCCTTCTTGCTGCCGGTAAGCTTGAGATGTTCGCGTAAGGCATCGAGCACCGTGGTGCGCACATCGATGGTCAGGCGCTTGTCCTTGCCGTTGACGTGCAGCGTGACCTCGACGGGAAGCGACGGATCCCGCGCCGCTGGTGCCGGCGCGTCCTCCGACGCCGCGCGCGCCGTCATCGGGATCAGCGCGCTGCCAGCCGCGCCGGCCATGAAAGCGCGTCGGTCGAATCCGGATGATCTGGAACCTGGTTTGTCGGGCATGACAGGCCTCCGCCGCTGATCTGCAAAGCAGCGCACGCCTGCACCGCTCATCGCCCCTTAACCTGGAGCGATGGGCGCAGTTCCGGACGAGATAAGGGCGGCGCAGCAAATGCCGCGCCGCCCTTCGTCAACTTTTCCTGATCTCGCGCGGGGAACTGCGGGCGATCAATAACCCAGCGCGCAGCCGTCCTTGCGCGGATCGGAGCCGCCGGTGAGCGTGCCCTTGTCCCAATCGATCCAGATCGCCTGGGCGCCGCCGAGCGGGCCGACCACGCTGGTGGTCTTGTGGCCGAGCTTCTTCAGGCCTTCGACGATGGCCGCCGGAACGCTGTCCTCGAGCTGATACTGGCCCTCGTAGTGCAGGCCGCGCGGCATATCGATCGCCTGCTGCACGTCGCAGCCGTAGTCGAGGATGTTGGTCAGGAGATGAGTCTGGCCGGTCGGCTGGTACTGGCCGCCCATCACCGCATACGACATCGTGGAACGGCCGTCCTTGGTGAGCAGGCCCGGCATGATCGTGTGCAGCGGGCGCTTGCCGCCTTCGATGCAGTTGGGATGCCCGGGCTGGATGCGGAAGCCGCCGGCGCGGTTCTGGAACAAGACACCGGTCTTGTTCGAGACGATCGCCGAGCCGAAGGAATGCGCAACCGAGTTGATGAACGAGCAGACGTTGCGGTCCTTGTCCACGACCGTGATGTAGATGGTCGAGGGATTCATCGGCGGCGCGACGTTCGGCAGGTCGAGCATGCCGTCCATGCGGATCTTGCTGATGTACTCGTCGGCAAAGCCCTTCTCGAGCATCTCGGCGACGTTGATCTTCATGTGCTCGGGCGAGGCGACATGCATCTCGCGGTTCATGTAGGCGATGCGTGCCGCTTCCGCCTCGAGATGGAAGCGCTCGACGCTCACGGGCGCGTACTTGGTCAGATCGAAGCGCGACAGGATGTTGAGCATCAAGAGCGCGGTGACGCCCGGGCCGTTCGGCGGGCACTGCCAGACGTCGTAGCCCTTGTACATTGTGCCGATCGGCGTGGTCACTTCCGTGGTGTGCGCGGCGAAATCGTCGAGCGTGTGCAGGCTGCCGATGCCCCTGAGGGTCTCGACCATGTCCTCCGCGATCTCGCCCTTGTAGAAGGCGTCGCGGCCGTCCTTGGCGATCGCGCGCAGCGTCTTGCCGAGCTCGGCCTGGCGAATGACGTCGCCGGCCACCGGCGGCCGGCCGCCCGGCAACAAATAGCGCACGGTGTTGGTGCCGTTCTTCAGCTTCTCGAACTGGTTCTTCCAGTCGAAGGCGATGCGGGGCGCGACGACATAGCCTTCCTCGGCCGCCTTGATCGCGGGCTGGAGCAGCCGGTCGAAACCGAACTTGCCGTGGTCGCGCAGCACGGTCGCGAAGGCGTCGATCACGCCGGGGATCGATACCGCATGCGCCGAGGTCAGCGGCACCGAGTTGATCTTGCGTTCGAGATACCAGTCGGCATTCGCCGCCTTCGGCGCGCGGCCGGAGCCGTTATAGGCGACGATCTTGCCCTCGCCGCGCGGCTGGATCAGCGCAAAGCAATCGCCGCCGATACCGGTCGACTGCGGCTCGATCACGCCGAGCAGGGCCGAACCGGCGACCGCCGCGTCCACCGCGGTGCCGCCCTCGCGCAGCACCTCGATCGCGGCGAGCGAGGCCTGCGGATGCGAGGTCGCCACCATCGCATTGGTGGCGTGAACCGTGGACCTGCCGGGGAAATGGAAGTTTCTCATCGAATGTCTTGCTCTCTTGGCCGTCGGCGCGATGGGCGCGCCATCTCGAAAACCGCGTCTACATGACACATTCCCGCCCGGCGGGGCAATGCTGGCATACCAGGAAAATGGCAGCTATCCGCTGGGCGTATGGACCCTTCTCCGGCTTCCGCGATGCGGGTTTTCCGGGCGCGGGCCGCCTGCTAAACGAGCGGCCATGAATACGGCTTACAAGGTCTGCGCCTTCTATCAATTCGTCGCCCTCCCGGATTACCGCGAGCTGCGCGAGCCGCTGCGCGCCTGCTGCGCCGGCCTTGGGCTGAAGGGCAGCGTGTTGCTGGCGCAGGAGGGCATCAACGGCACGGTCGCCGGCGCACCGGAGGCGATCGACGCCTTCGCTCGTGAGCTCGCACACGGCGACATGTTCGGCGGCAGGCTGAACAATCTCGAATTGAAATTCTCCGCTGCGGAGGCGATGCCGTTCGGACGGCTGAAGGTGCGGCTGAAGAAGGAGATCGTCACGCTGGGCGATGCAGCCGCCGATCCGACACGCCAGGTCGGCACCTATGTCGATGCGCGCGAATGGAACGCGCTGATCGCGGCACCCGACACGCTCGTGCTCGATACTCGCAACGCCTTCGAGGTGGCGATGGGAACGTTCGAGGGCGCAGTCGATCCCGGCATCAAGAGCTTCGGCCAGTTCAAGGACTTTGCCGCCGAGCGGCTCGATCCGGCACGGCACCGCAGGATCGCGATGTTCTGCACCGGCGGCATTCGCTGCGAGAAGGCGAGCGCGCATCTGCTCGCGCGGGGCTTTGCCGAGGTCTGTCACCTCAAGGGCGGCATCCTCAGATATCTGGAGGAGGTGCCGGAGGCGGAGAGCCGCTGGCGCGGCGAATGCTTCGTGTTCGACGAGCGCGTGGCGCTCGGCCACGGTTTGCGCGAGCGAAACAAGGACGTAACGCGTGACGAATGAGATCAAGACGCTGAGCGAGCGCATCGACACGCTGGAGACGCGCCTCGCCTACCAGGACGACACGATCGAGACGTTGAACCAGACCATCACCGCACAATGGAAGCAGATCGACAGGCTGACGCGGCAGATCGCCGAGCTCAATGCTCGGCTGCAGGAGGCCGAGGCAAATGCGCCAGGGCCTGCCAACGAGCCTCCGCCGCACTATTGAGCGGTGTTACTGGCCGGACGCCTTGGGCAGCAGGTCCATGACCTCGCCGGACATCACCAGGCGGTTGCGGCCTGCCGCCTTGGCGGCATAGAGTGCCCGGTCGGCAGCTTCGACCAGCGCAGAGACGCCCGCGGTTCGTTCGAACGCCGGCCGGCAGGCTGCGCCGCCAAGCGAGGCGGTGACGCATCCGGCCGCCAGGTTGCTGCCATGCGCGAGGCCGGCCTCGTGAATGGCGTTGCGGATCCGTTCGCCGACCCGGGCGCAGCCGGCGGCGTCGATGTTCGGCAGCAGCATGGTGAATTCCTCACCGCCATAACGCGCCGCCAGATCGCCGGCGCGCTGCGCCTCGGCCGCGATGATCTTTGCGATCAGGCGCAGGCACGCATCGCCCGCGGGATGGCCGTATTCATCGTTGTAGGCCTTGAAGTGGTCGACATCGATCATCAGCAAAGCAAGGCTGGAGCGGTCGCGATAGGAACGCGCCCATTCCTCCTTCAGACGCTCGTCGAAGCGGCGGCGATTGGCAAGGCCGGTGAGGCTGTCCTCGATCGCCAGCGTCTCGAGCCTCGTTTCCAGCTTCTTGTGCTCCGTGATGTCGCGGGAGATCGCGACCACGCCGTCGACGCGGCCATCGTCCTTGCGCGTAACCCGCATGGTCGATTCCAGCCAGATTTCGCCGTTCTGCCGGTGCGAGTTGCGGTAGGTGAGACGCGCCTCCTCCTTCTCGCCGCGCTTCATGGCATCGACGATCGCCTGGACCTCCGGCAGATCCTCCGGATTGACACCCGCGAGGGCCGGCGAACCGATCAGCTGATTTGGACGCCAGCCGACGACGCGGACCGACGAGGGCGAGACATAGCGCAGCCGCTCATCGAGGCCGATGCGGGTCACCATATCGCTGGAGCCTTCGGCCAGCAGGCGGAAATGCGCCTCCGTCTCGGCCAGCGCGACGGCCATGCGCTGGCCGCGCTGCAACTGCCGCACCAGCACGCCGCCGATGACCGCGATCAGCATCACCGGCGCGAGCACGTAGAGCATGCGCGAGATTGCCGCCGTGCGCCAGGGCGCGAGCAACTCGACCTTGTCGACGGTGGCGAGCAGGAGGAGCGGGAAGCGGCTGCTGCGATTGAAGAAGCTGACGCGTTCGGCGCCGTCCAGCGGCGACGTGAAATGGTGGGCGCCGCTCGGCCGTTGCAGGCTCGGCTCGCGGAACAACGGCTTGTCGGCGACGCTGCGCCCGACGAATGTCTCGTTGCTGGGATTGCGCGCGATGATCAGGCCGTCGCCATGCGCCAGCGACACGGAGCTGTTGCGGCCGATCTCGAACTGCTCGTAGAAGTGCGACAGGTATTTCGAGCTGATGGTCGCGAGCACCACGCCGCCGAAGCTGCCGTCCGGCTTGTTGAAGCGGCGTGACAGGGTCACGACCCATTCGCCGTCCAGCAGACTCTTTACGGGACGGCCGACATGGGCCTCGCGCTTGGGCGAGAGCTGGTGATATCGGAAGAAGGCATCGTCGCTGAAGGTCGTCCGGATCGTACCGGGAGAGGTCAGCCAGTTGCCCTGATCATCGATGATGGCGAGGCTGTGGATGCGCGCGATCGCCTTCTTGCGCACGTCCAGCAAGGTGCGCAGCTTCGCGATCGTGGCCGGCGCAGTGCCGTCCATCTCCAGCCGGCTGACCACGCCGACCACGCCGGAATCCAGGAGATCGAGGCTGTCCTCGGCATGCTGGGTCAGCGAACGCGCAACGTTCGCCATCTCCATCTCGGCGTCCTTGAGCACCGCATCGCGTGCCGTCCATTCACCCCAACCGCTGACGCCGAGGATGGTCGCGCAGGTCAGCGCGACGAAAGCCGCCGCGCGCAGCGGCAGGCGGCTCCATCCGGCTCGTTGGGTAGCACTCATGCGGCAGGGTCCTCCGATCGTTCGGAAACCTCTGCCGCTTCTGTTATTTAATCCTGAAATCGCTACCGGACTACGCGGCGATTCCTGCCCTTTCCAGTAGTCCTACGGATGCGGCGATCGGCGCATCGCTAACAAGACATTAGCGGGCCTATCGGAATCCGGCGCGCCCGACGCCGCTAGCTGAAGATGGCCTTAACCTTGGCCCAGAGCGAAGGATGCTCGGCCTCGGCGTCGGCCTTCGAGGGCGTCGGCTGCGCGGCGCTCACGGGATCGGAAGCTGGGAACGTGTCCCTCAGCCCGTCGTCGAGCTTGGATTGCCGATCGGCAGCGAGCGCCTCGCGCAGATCTTCGGCGTGCTTGTCGTGCGGCGCGGGGTTGAATGTCTCAGCCATGATCTCCTCCATTGGCTGGTCAACGCGGCCCGATCACCCTGGTTCCCCTGTTCCGCTGAGGGCCGCGGCGGTGTATCAGGAGGCACAACCCGCTTCAGGACCATTCGTGCCCCAGTCTTCGACGAAACCCTTCATCGACGTTCTCTCCGGCCAACGCCAGACCATCCCGCCCATGTGGATGATGCGCCAGGCCGGGCGCTATTTGCCGGAATATCGCGAGGTGCGCGCCAAGGCCGGCGGCTTCCTCGATCTCTGCTTCAACCCGGAGCTTGCCGCCGAGGTGACGCTGCAGCCGATCCGAAAGTTCGGCTTCGACACGGCGATCATCTTCTCCGACATTCTGGTGATCCCTTACGCGCTCGGACGTGAGGTGCGGTTCGAGGTCGGCGAGGGCCCGCGGCTCGAGCCGCTGGACGATCCGGCCAAAGTGGCGACGCTGGCGCCGCGCGCAGATTTCGGCAGGCTCGAGCCGGTGTTCGAGGCGCTGAAGATCGTGCGCGGTGCGCTCGATCCCAAGGTCGCGCTGATCGGCTTCTGCGGCGCGCCGTGGACGGTGGCGACCTACATGGTCGCGGGCCACGGCACGCCGGACCAGGCGCCGGCCCGGATGATGGCCTACCGGCATCCGGAAGCTTTTGCGCAGATCATCGACGTGCTGGTCGACAACTCGGTTCAGTATCTGCTGGCACAGCTCGCCGCCGGCGCCGACGCGTTGCAGATCTTCGACACCTGGGCCGGCGTGCTGCCGCCCAGCGAGTTCGCGCGCTGGTCGGTCGAGCCGACGCGGCGCATCGTGGAGGGCGTGAGGGCCAAGGTGCCGGACGCGAAGATCATCGGCTTCCCCCGCGGCGCCGGCGCGCTGCTGCCTGCTTACGTCGAGGCGACCGGCGTCGACGCGGTCAGCATCGACTGGACCGCGGAGCCGGCCTTCATCCGCGAGCGGGTGCAGAGCAAGGTCGCGGTGCAGGGCAATCTCGATCCGCTGGTGCTGATCACGGGCGGCGCCGCGCTCGACCGCGCGGTCGACAACGTGCTGGCCAATTTTGCGCAAGGGCGGCTGATCTTCAACCTCGGCCACGGCATCCAGCCGGAAACGCCGATCGCCCATGTCGAGCAGATGATCAGGCGCGTGCGGGGCTGATTGTTTCGCCCCTTCGGGCGCGGCAAAACAAAAAGTGCGAAAACAACCCCATGCACAGTAGCCAAGCCGTTGAAAACATTATGCGGAGATGACTCGCTCGTGCGTTTTGACTTGTCGGGCAAAACAGGCGCAGAATAGCATCATCGCAGATCGTGATTTCGGCGAGGTTTACCGCAGCCGGCTGCGCTCGGAGAGAGGCCACGTCAGGCGAGGAAATCGCTGCGATTCACCCGGCTGAGCGACGTTTCGAGCCGGAGATCGTCGCGCCTGATCTCTTCGACCGTCTCGAAGGTGAAACGGATGTGCTCGGCCGCAGCCGCTTCAGCCTCCTTGCTCTTGCCTGCGATCACCGCGTCCGCGAGCGCCAGATGTTGCTCCAGCAGCTGGTCGCGGACGCCCTCGCGCAAATAGAGTTGCGCGCGGCTGTAGAAGATGTTGTTGCGCAAGAGGTCGGCAAGCGCGCGCATGACGTGGAGCAACACCACGTTGTGACTCGCCTCGTAGATCAGGAGATGAAGCTCCACGTCGGCATCACCCTCCTGGCTCGGATCTTCGAGCTTGTGGGCCTTTCGCATCCGGTCGGCGCAATCCCGGATCGCCTGCCGGTCGAGATCCGTGCCACGCAGTGCGGCGAAGCGGGCGGCGTGCGCCTCCTGAATCCTGCGGAATTCGAAATAGTCGGCCGTGACACGCGGCTTGTCCTGCAACAGCGTAGCGAGGGGCCGCAGCAGCGGCGACAGGAACTGGGCGACGAACGTCCCCGAGCGGGTGGTGGCGAGCAGCCCGCGCTTTTCGAGGATCTGCAGCGCCTCGCGCAGTGAGGGTCGCGAGATCTCCAGCTTCTCGGCGAGATCCCGCTCAGCCGCAAGCTTTTCTCCGGGCCGTAATACGCCCTCGAGGATCAGCTTCTCGATGTGATCGGCCATCGCTTCCGCGATTTTCGGCGTCCGGACGACGTTGCTCAAGATGGCACCTATCCCTTTGGCGCGGCGCGCAGATTCCCTTGGCAGTATGGCGCTTTCGCGCCCTCGGTCAAGCATCCTCCCCACCGCCTATACCTGATGAATAATATTTCCCAATTGACATTCATGGTAAATTAATTTTACCAGGGCTGGTATCGGACAATATGGATACCCAAGACCGTGGACCAGCCGCGGCGGATGAGGACAACGCGAGGAGATTTTCGTGGCGTGGACCCAGGCTTACGACCCCTTCAACAATCCATGGCTCTCGACCGCCGCGGCGGCGCTGCCGGTCATCGTGCTGCTGAGTGCGATTGCGGTCTTCGAAATCAAGGCGCATTGGGCGGCAGCCATTGGCCTCGTGACCGCCCTCGGCGTTGCCGTGTTCGCGTTCGGCATGCCGGCGGGCATGGCCGGAATGGCCGCGGTCTACGGCGCGGGCTTCGGGCTCCTGCCGATCGGCTGGATCATCATCAACATCATCTTCCTCTATCAGCTTCTGAACGAGAAGGGCGAGTTCGCGGTGCTGCAACGCTCGGTCTCCTCGATCAGTGACGATCGCCGCCTGCAGCTGCTCTTCATCGCGTTTTCGCTGGGTGCGTTCTTCGAGGGCGCCGCAGGGTTCGGCACGCCGGTTGCGGTCACTGCCGCGATGCTGATTGGGCTTGGCTTTTCGCCGCTCGCCGCCTCCGGCCTGTCGCTGATCGCCAATACCGCGCCGGTCGCCTATGGCGCGCTCGGAACGCCCGTGATCGCGCTCAGCGCGGTGACCGGGCTGGATCTCCAGGAGCTGAGCGGGATGATCGGGCGGCAGCTGCCGTTCTTCTCGCTGCTGGTGCCGTTCTGGCTGATCTGGGCCTTCGTCGGCTTCCGCCGAATGCTCGAGATCTGGCCCGCCATTCTGGTGGCCGGCGTCTCGTTCGCGGTTCCGCAATATTTGGTCTCGAACTTCCATGGGCCGTGGCTGGTCGACGTGATTGCCGCGGTGGTATCCATGGCAAGCCTCGCGCTGTTCCTGCGCGTCTGGCGGCCCACGCATGCGATGAAGGAGATGCCGGCGCGCTATGGCGCCCCGCTAGCGGACGAGGCTCCCGTCGGCAAGACCACCAAGGCGGCTGTCGCCAAGGCATGGAGGCCCTGGCTCATCTTCTCGGCCTTCGTCTTCGCCTGGGGCACGCCGCAGGTGAAGAGCTGGCTCGACGGCATCTGGGTCGCCAAGTTTCCCGTGCTCGGGCTGCACAACCTCGTTCAGAAGGCGCCGCCGGTCGTGGCCAAGCCTGTCGCAGAGGGCGCGGTCTATGTGCTCAATCTGCTCTCGGCGGCCGGCACCGGCATTCTCCTGTCGGCGATCATTTCGGGCCTGCTGGTCGGCTACGGTCCGCTCGGTCTGATCCGAATTTATGCGCGCACGCTCTATTTGACGCGCTATTCGCTCGCGACCATCGCCTGCATGCTGGCTCTCGGCTTCGTCACGCGCTACTCCGGCACGGATGCCACGCTCGGTCTGGCCTTCGCCAAGACCGGGGCGCTCTATCCGTTCTTCGGCGCGCTGATCGGCTGGCTCGGCGTCGCGCTGACGGGGTCGGATACGTCCTCGAACGTGCTGTTCGGGGGACTTCAGCGCATCAGCGCCGAACAGATCGGCGTCAGTCCGGTGCTTATGGCAGCCGCCAACAGCTCCGGTGGCGTCATGGGCAAGATGATCGACGCGCAGAGCATCGTGGTCGCGTCCACGGCCACCAAATGGTACGGCCACGAGGGCACGATCCTGCGCTTCGTCTTCTTCCACAGCTTCGCGCTCGTCGTTCTCGTCGGCATCCTGGTGCTGGGCCAGGCCTATGTCTGGCCGCTCAAGCTGCTCGTGCCCTGATCGGAGGCTGGCGATGCGATTGTCACAGTGTCACAATTTTCACGACTTCCGGCGGCTGGCGCGTCGCCGGCTGCCCGGGCCGATCTTCGATTACATCGACGGTGGGGCGGACGATGAGGTCACCCACCGCCGCAACACGGCGAGCTTCGAGCAATGCGACCTCGTGCCCAATGTGCTGCGCGGCGTGCAAGAGGTCGACCTCTCGGTCACCGTCATGGGACAGAAGCTTGCGCTGCCGTTCTATTGCTCGCCGACGGCCTTGCAGCGTCTGTTTCACCATCGGGGCGAGCGTGCCGTCGCTGCGGCCGCGGCGCGCTACGGCACCATGTTCGGCGTCTCCTCGCTCGGCACGGTCAGCCTCGAGGAGCTGCGCAAGGCCCATGATACGCCGCAGGTCTATCAGTTCTATTTCCACAGGGATCGCGGGCTTAACCGTGCGATGATGCAGCGCGCCAAGGACGCCGGCGTCGAGGTGATGATGCTGACGGTCGACAGCATCACCGGTGGAAATCGCGAGCGCGACCTGCGGACGGGATTCAGTATCCCCTTCCGTCTGACGCTCGCTGGCATGCTCCAGTTCATGATCAAGCCGCAATGGGGCATCCAGTATGTCACCCACGAGAGATTCAGGCTGCCGCAACTGGAGGAGCATGTCGACATGAGCGGTGGCGCGGTGTCGATCGGCCGGTATTTCACCGAGATGCTGGATCCGTCGATGAATTGGGATGATGTCGCCGAGATGGTGCGAAGCTGGAACGGGCCGTTCTGTCTGAAGGGGATCATATCGCCGGCCGATGCGCGCCGCGCGGTCGAGATCGGCTGCGCCGGGATCATCCTGTCGAACCATGGTGGTCGGCAGCTCGACGGTTCTCGCTCCGCCTTCGACCAACTCGCCGAAATCGTCGACGCCGTCGGCGATCGCATCGACGTGATGATGGATGGCGGCATCCAGCGCGGGACCCACATCCTGAAGGCGCTCTCGCTCGGTGCCAAGGCCGTCGGCCTTGGGCGCTCCTATCTCTATCCGCTGGCGGCGGCCGGCCAGTCCGGCGTCGAGCGGGCCCTCGGCCTGTTGCGGGCCGAGCTCGAGCGCGACATGAAGCTGATGGGATGCACCTCGATCGGCCAACTCTCGCGCGCCAATTTGCGCTTCAAGTCGGCGGCGTGAAACACCGGCGCGACGGCCATCGATAGGAGGCGGTCATCAATTTGAGCGGCGCTCGGGAGCTGACGGTTCGTCTCGGTCGCTGATCGCTTCGAGCCTGAAGCGCGATGCGATGAGGCTTGATCGTGCACCAATGGAGGTGCGCTCCCTCTCCCGCTTGCGGGCAGGGCTATCGCATTTGAGAATTTTCCCTGCGGCCATCCTTCGAGACGCCCGCTTTGGGCGGGCTCCTCAGGATGAGGGCGGAGTGAGCGGCAGCAGTTTCAACGAGCACTGACGCTGATTAGCCTCATCCTGAGGAGGCGCGTAAGCGCCGTCTCGAAGGACGAGGCGTGCGCGCAGGCCGCCGCCACAAGTCATGTGCGATAGCCCTGCGCTTGCGGGAGAGGGTCGGGGAGAGGGTGCTTCCGCAATGGGACAATCCCCAAGGAGAAAGCCCTCACCCGGCGCGCGGGACGATGCTTCGCATCGCCCGAACGCGCCGACCTCTCCCGCAAGCGGGAGAGGTTGCACCGAGCCCGTGGCAATCGGTTCAACCTAAAGCCATTCCGCTTTACCGCGGCCGGCTGCGCTCGATGATCCCCGCCGCACCCTTCGCCAGCAGGTCCACCCCCACCGCGCGGCCGAGCTCGCGCGGACGGTTGGCGGGCCCGGTGCGCGAGGCTTCGATGATGGTGTTGCCGGAGAGATCGAGCACCGAGGCGGTGAGCGACATCTGGTCGCCTGTGATGGTCGAGAAGCCCGCGACCGGCGAATTGCAGTGGCCGTTGAGCACCCACAGCACCTCGCGCTCGGCGTCGGCGGAGGCATGCGCAGAGGCGTCGTCGATCGACGACAGGATCTGTCGCGTTTGCCAGTCCTGCGCGGCGCATTCGACCGCGACGATGCCCTGCCCTGCGGCCGGCAGCATCTCCGCCGCGGTGAATTCGTAAGCGATGCGATGCGCAAGACCGACGCGATCAAGGCCGGAGCGCGCCATGATCAGCGCGTCGGCCGGCCCGACTGCGCCGCCATCCGGAAGGCGCTGCTTCTCGCCATTGTCGAGTTTTCGCACCCTTGTGTCGGCGGCCCCGCGGAAATGGATCACCTCCACCTCCGGGAACAACCGCCGCGCATAGGCTGCGCGGCGCACCGCGTTGGTGCCGATCTTGAAGCCCTTGCCGCGCGACTGCCGCAGCGCCTCCAGCGTCACACCCTCGCGCAGCACCAACGCATCGCCAGGCGGATCGCGCGACAGCGTGGCACCGATGACGAGGCCGGGCGTGTCCTCGTTGCCCGGCATGTCCTTCAGCGAATGCATCGCCGCCTGGAGCTCACCCGACAGCACGGCGGCGCGGATCTGCGCCACGAAGGCTCCGCCCTTGCCGCCATGCGGCAACAGCTTGCTGGTCTGGTCGAGATCGCCCGTGGTGTCGAACTTGACGATCTCGACGTCCAGACCGGGCACGGCGGCGGTCAGGCGGCGCGCAATCTCTTCCGTCTGTGCCAGCGCCATGGCGCTCTTGCGGGTGCCGATCCTCAGTCGAATAGCCAAGTCGAACGTCCTTTCAGGGCGAATTTATCGCGCATCCTCCAATATCATGTCGGAGGCCTTTTCGGCGATCATGATGATCGGCGCATTGGTGTTCCCCGACACCAGATCGGGCATGATCGAGCCGTCGACGACGCGCAAGGCTTCGAGCCCCCTCACCTTCAGCCGCTGATCGACCACCGCGAGCGCGTCGTTGCCCATACGACAGGTCGAGGTCGGATGATAGATGGTGCTGCCGCGATCGCGGCAATAATCCAGGATCTCGGCGTCCGTCGATACCTTCGACCCGGGATCGTACTCGTCGACCACGAACGGCTTCAGCGCCGGTGCGTTCAATATCCTGCGCAGGATCTTGATGCCCTCGACATTGGTGGTGCGGTCGGTCTCGGTGGACATGTAGTTGATGCGGATCTCCGGAGGCACGGTGGGGTCCGGGCTTTTAATCCGCAAGGTGCCGCGGCTCTCGGGCCGGAGCTGGCACACCGAGGCGGTGAATCCGGAGAAGGCGTGCAGCTTCTCGCCCATCTTGTCGGTCGAGAACGGCAGGAAGTGGACCTGGATGTCGGGCGAGGCCAGCCGCGGACTGGTCTTGAAGAATGCGCCCGCCGTGCCGGCTGCGATCGTCAGCCAGCCTTTCCGGAACAGCGCATAGCGCGCGCCGGCCATGGTGCGGCGAAGCGGATGATTGATGGTGTCGTTGAGCGTGATCTTCTGCGAGCAGCGCATCACGATGCGGACCTGCATGTGATCCTGCAGATCGTGACCGACGCCCGGTGCGTCCAGCACCACATCGATGCCGTGCCGGCGCAGGAGATCGCCGGGGCCGACGCCGGAGAGCTGGAGCAGCTGCGGCGAATTGTAGGCGCCGCTCGACAGCACGACCTCCTTGCGTGCGCGGGCGCGGCGCAATGCTGCGCCTTGCCGGTATTCGACGCCGACTGCTCGACGCCCTTCGAACAGGATGCGTTGGGCGTGCGCGGAGGTCTCGATCTTGAGATTGCTGCGGGACTTGGCAGGCCCGAGATAGGCGACCGAAGTCGAGGCGCGGCGGCCGTTGCGCGTCGTGGTCTGGAACAGGCCGACGCCTTCCTGCGTCGCGCCGTTGAAGTCAGAATTGTAGGGCAAACCGGTCTGGACCGCGGCATCGATGAAGGCTTTCGATAACGGATCGGTCACGATCATGTTGGACACCGGCAGCGGCCCGCCGGTGCCGTGATAGTGATCGGCGCCCCGCGACTGGTTCTCGGCCTTCTTGAAATAGGGCAGCACGTCGTCATAGCCCCAGCCGGTGTTGCCGAGCTGGCGCCAGCGGTCGTAGTCCTCGTGCTGGCCGCGGACATAGAGCAGGCCGTTGATCGAGCTCGATCCGCCCAGCGTCTTGCCGCGCGGCTGGAATACCTGACGGCCCTTGAGTTCGGGCTCCGGCTCGGTCTGGTACATCCAATTGACGCTCTTCTCCTTGAACAGCTTGCCGTAGCCGAGCGGGACGTGGATCCAGATGTTGGAATCCTTCGGGCCGGCCTCGAGCAGCAGCACACTGTGCTTGCCGTTCGCCGAAAGCCTGTTGGCGAGCACGCAGCCGGCGGAGCCGGCGCCGACGATGATGTAGTCGTATTCGGGATCTGTGGGTGCAAGGGCGGAATTTGCGTTCATGCGCTACTGTTCTTCTTGTTGGCGTGGGCGTTTCCGATTCGTCACTACCACAATCATGCGGGCAGACGCAGCGCTTCCACCAGCGACTTGAACGCACGGGCATATTCCGCGCCGGCCTTTGCGATATCGGCGCGTCCGGCGCAGGCGACCGCGGCCTCCGTGACCGCACCGAGCAGCAGCCGCGCCAGCGGCTCGACAGGCTGCGGTGCGATTAGGCCGGCCTCCATCGCGGCGGAGAGCGCGCGCGGCATCTTGCCGCCAAAGTGCTGCGCGTCGATCTCGCGCCAGCGTTCCCAACCAAGCACCGCCGGGCCGTCGCGCAGGATGATCCGGCCGGTCGGACCCTTGGCGGTCGCTGCGAAGTAGTGCTGGGTGCCGGCGACCATCGCGGCGAGCACGTCCTTCTCGGCGCGTGCCGCGCGGTCGATCTCTGCAACGAGGTCGCGCGAGACCTGGACGAACACGGCCTCGAACACCGATTCCTTGGTCTTGAAGTGATGATAGACCGCGCCCTTGGCGACGGAAGCGCCTTCGGCAATGTCGTCCATGGTGGTGGCGGCAAAGCCGTGCATCCCGAACAAGCGCCGCGCCGCCGTCAGGATCGCCTCCGATGTCGCCGCCCGTCGCTCCGCCTGTTTCGCCATGGGTCCTCGTCTAGTCGAATTCGAACCAGGCGACCAGCTAGTGGGTTGAACGCGGTGCACCTCGCTGGCACTGCACCCTCTCCCCTTGTGGGAGAGGGTGGCTTGCCGCGCAAGCGGCGAGCCGGGTGAGGGGTTCTCTCCGCGAATCCAGATGCCAGTTGGATTGATCGAGAGAAACCCCTCATCCCGGCGCCATAGCCGAAGCTTCGCTTCGGCGTCCACTTTAGAACGGCGGCCGAAGGCCGCCTATGCCACCTTCTCCCACAAGGGGAGCAGGGAAGAAATGGCGGCCAGTTGACTTTTCGACTATCGGTCGGTAATTACCGACTAATAGTCTGTTTTATTTGTGAGGTCGCCATGCCGAGCCGTGAGGTCGTCGAAGCTTTTGCCAAGCGCCTGGAGGACGGGGATTTCGTCGGCGCGATCCTCGACTACTACACCCCCGACGCAGCAACCTATGAGAACCTCGCCGCGCCCGTGGTCGGGCGCGACAAGCTCGCGGACAAGGAGCGCGGCGTGCTGGCGGCGTTCAAGAAAGTCACTGCCGTGCGCCTCGGCCCGAGCCTGATCGATGGCGACGTTGTCGCCAGCCGCTGGAGATTCTCTTTCACCAATGCCGAGGGCGTGACGCGGACGCTGGAGGAGATCGCGTGGCAGACCTGGCGAGGCAACGAGATCGTCGAGGAGCGCTTCTTCTACGATCCGAAGCAACTCGGACGCTGAGCGGGAATGCCCCTATCGGTACAGCATGACTACGGCTAGGCCGACGAGCGGCGCAAGAAACTGAACGGCCTGCCACCGCGAGCCATCGATCGACCAGCGTCCGTAGAAGACGGTGCCGCCGCGCTGGGATGGCGACGCCGGTTGATCCCGAAATGCCTTCCACCGTGCCTCGGCAGGCCTGAGAAAATCTTCCGGCTTGACCGCCATGTCGGCGCTGCTCAGCACCACCTGCATCATCTCGCCTTTCGGCTGGAACATGGCCTCGGCCCCGGGCGGCGAGAGGAAGCCCAGCTTCGGGGCGACCTGCTGCTCATAGAAATCCTGACCGACCGTGACGGCCGCAGCGTATGGACTGACATACGGCACCCCCGAGATGCCGGGAACGACGAGATGGCCCACCCCGCGCACCTCCTGCCAGGGAATGAAGAGACCCTTGAGCCATGGCCTGTGAAAATGGATGCCCGCGGGAGACATGGAGACGACCGCCCGATCCGCGTAGAAGTGCCGGTAGGCTGAAAACGCGATCCATCCGAATCCGAGATAGAGCAACATCCAGCCGAAAACGTTCAGCGATGGATTAACGAGATGGCTCCAATAGAGACTGCGCATGGCGCCGACATAGGTTGAGCCGCTGCTCGATCCGCCGACCATCAGGCTGATGCCAACGATGAGAGTGGAGAGGACGATCAGGACAAGGGCGCCGATCAATAATTCCAGAAGCAACGGCAGGCCGGACCGTCCGATCAGACTTGTCAGTGCATAGCCTGCGAACGCCAGACCCAGCAGAGCCAGATAGACGAGGGCCAAAACGGCTCCATTCTGGCCGCGGCTCTCGGCGTGAAGCGCGATCGCAAGGCCGGCGACGCAAGCCCACATGGCCCAGGGAAGGCGGTCCATCCGCCACTTGTCCATCGTGTACTCGACAACTGCCGACACGTCGGCTGAAGGCTCGCTCATGGACAGGCCCTCGGGATCTTCGAGTGCATCCGTGCCGACGCGGCGCACCGTCGCCTGATCGATCCAGCAACGTATCACGCGATCAGGGGGGCGTCTCGATCCGCTGACGAGAAGCACACATCGGCGCAGACGCCGGTGTTGACGTCCGGATAGGAGGCTGATGATCCGCCGGAGCTCGGCGCGCGGCAATTCCAGCGCGAGGGCTTGCCATTTAACGACTGATCGGTCTATATATCAGCATGAGGCAAAACACTCCAACGCCGACGCCCCGTGGCCGGCCGCGAAGTTTCGACGTGGACGCCGCCATCGAACGCGCGATGGATGTGTTCTGGTCGCGCGGCTATCACGCCACGGCGCTGCCCGATCTCCTGCGTGCGACCAGGCTTTCGCGGGGCAGCCTCTACGCCGCTTTCGGTGACAAGCATTCGCTCTTCTTGCGAGCACTCGATCGCTACATCGCGGATGCCTTGGCGCGGATGGATGTCGAATTCGACCCGGGAAACGATCCGGTCGAGGGTCTGCAGGCCTACCTGGCCGGTTACGTCGAGCGCACCAGCGGGGGCAACGGTCGGCGCGGGTGCCTCTTGGTGGCCACAGCCATGGAATTGGCCGGCCAGGATGCCGAAGTGGGTCGCCGCGTTGCGAGCTTCTTCAAGGCCATGGAAGCCAAGGTGACGGATACGCTGTCCCGGGCGAAAGCGGCCGGCAAGTTGGCCGACGGTGTCGAGCCCGCAGCGGCCGCCCGAGTTCTCGTCTGCTTCGTTGAAGGGCTGCGCGTGGTCGGCAAGACCGCACCGGCACGGACCACATCGCAAGCGGCCGTCGACGCTCTCATCGGCCATTTCGTCAGGTAATCACTCCGTGACGCTTCCGCCGATGCTGCGCATATATTTGGACTGATCGGTCTTAAAAGGACGTGCGCCATGTCTGGCATTCAGATCGTCTGCGCGATCGCCGTTCCCCTGATCTGGGGTTATCAGTTCGTGGCCATCAAGGTGGGCGTTGCGGAGTTTCCGCCGCTCTTCTTCCTCGCACTGCGCTTTCTGGTCATTGCGCTGCTGCTTGTTCCGTTCGTGGACAGGCCCACGCATCGACAACTCGGTCCTGTTGCAGCCATTTCGCTGTTCCTTGGCGGCCTGAATTTCGGGCTCTTCTATGTCGGCCTTGGACTCGGCTCGGGAAGCATGTCGGCCGTCGCGTACCAGCTCGCCACGCCCTTCACCATCCTGTTGTCCTGGCCCATTCTGGCGGAGAGGCCGTCTCTCGCCACCTCTGCCGGAGTCGTGCTTGCATTCGTGGGCGTGACCGTGCTCGCGGCGGAGCCGGGCCTGTCGACCAACCTGATTCCGCTGCTGCTTGTGGTTGGCGCCGCTTTTGCCTTCGCGGTGTCCAACGTCTTGACGAAGCGTTACGGCCCCCTCGATCCCTTGATGCTGATGGGGTGGTCCTCGCTGCTCACGGTACCGCAGGTCATGTTGATGTCGCTGCTGCTTGAACATGGACAAGCGGCGAGCCTTGTGACGGCGGGCGAACTTGGCTGGCTGGCGCTCGCCTACACGATCTTCGCAGGGGGAATTGTCGGGTTTGGCCTCTGGTTCTGGCTGATCGCCCGTTGCTCGATGGTGCGCGTCGCGCCCTTCGGTCTGCTGCTTCCGGTGTTTGCCTTGCTTTCGAGCGTGCTGTTTCTCGGCGACCGACTCACGCCAAAGCTGATCGTCGGCGGACTGCTCGCGATCTCCGGGGTCGCCATCACCCAGCTGAGACCGCGCCCTCGCCCCGTCTGATGTCTGGCCTGTCGGGCATTTGTATCGATTTGTTATCGATACTGCGTGAAGAACGCGCAGAAGTGGTCGCGGCCAGCGCGGCAAACGGGGATAATTCATAGTTCGTCAAAGATTTGCGGCGAATTCTCCGGATCGAGCCGAAGATAACGGCCCGTGGTGCTAGGCTCTGAAATGCGGACTCAAACGACCAGCTATGTCGCGCGGCTGCTCGCCGGCGATCTGTCGGCCTTTGGCGGTCCTGCAACCGACGAGGCCGTGGCCGGGCATATCCGCGCCGAGCAGATGTCGCTGGTGCTCGGCTATTCGGTCGGCATCATGCTGGCCAATGCCTGCAACGCCATCGTGCTCGCGATCGCGCTGTGGCCGTCGCCGGACAGGATCCCTGCCCTGATCTGGGCGGCTTCCGTCGCCGGCGCTGCGATCGCGTTCGGCCTGCAATCGCACGCGGCGCGCCGCGTCACCAAGCCGCAATTCGTCTCGCGTCGCGCGATGCACCGGCTGGTGCGCAACGCCTTCATCCTCGGCGCCGCCTGGGGCATCGTCCCGGTCGCCTTCTTCGCCGACGCCTCGACCGGCGGCCAGCTCGTCATCACCTGCCTGTGCTCGGGCATGCTGGCCGGCGGCGCACTCGCCTTCGCCACCATTCCGATCGCGGCAATCGCCTTCACCGCGCCGATCTTTCTCGGCATCGCCATCTGCCTCGGTCGGAACGGCGATCTCGCCTTTCTCCTCATCGCCTTTCTCGTCGTGGTCTACGGCAGCGTCCTTTTGCGCGGCGTGTTCGTCAATTCGTTCTCGTTCGCCCGGCGCGTGATGCGGCAGATCGAGGCCGAGCGCACGGTTCGGCTCGATCCCCTGACCCATCTGCCCAACCGCGTCGCCTTCAACGAAACGCTCGAGGCGGCGCTCAAGCGGCTGGCGCTATCGGGCGAGGAATTCGCGGTGCTCCTGCTCGACCTCGATCGCTTCAAGGAGGTCAACGACCAGTTCGGCCACCCCGCCGGCGACGAATTCCTAGTTCAGGTCGCAAGCCGCCTGCAACGCTGCACGCGCGCCGCCGAGCACGTCGCGCGCATCGGCGGCGACGAGTTCGCGCTGGTGATGGCCAATCTGACGCGGCCCGAGGATGCGCTGGAGATCGCCGAACGCTTCGTCGCCGCCTTCGCCGAACCGTTCCAGATCGAGGGCCGTCAGATCGTCGGCGCGACCAGCGTCGGCATCGTGCTGGCGCCGCGCGACGGCAACACGCCGCTCGACCTCATGAAGAATGCCGATGCCGCGCTCTACCGCGCCAAGAAGGCCGGGCCGGGCACAATCTGCTTCTTCGAACAAGCCGACGACAGGTCGTCCCGCGAGCGCAAGGCGCTGCAATCGGACCTCGCAGGCGCGATCGCGCGCGACGAGTTGTTCCTGGTGTTCCAGCCCTTCCTCGACCTCGGCAGCAACCGCATCACCGGCTTCGAGGCGCTGCTGCGCTGGCAGCATCCCACGCGCGGGCTGGTGCCGCCGAGCGAGTTCATCGCCATCGCGGAGGAGACCGGGCTGATCCACGAGATCGGCGAATGGGTCATCCGCCGCGCCTGCGCGACGGTTGCGGAGTGGCCGGAAGAGATCCGGGTCGCCGTGAATTTCTCGGCCGCGCAATTTCACAACACGGCCATCCTCCAGACCATCGTGCAGGCGCTCGGCGACGCCAGGATCGCCCCGCATCGGCTCGAGATCGAGATCACGGAATCGATGCTGCTGTCGAAATACGGCTCGGCCGCGACGGTCCTGAACGCGCTGCTGGAGCTCGGCGTCACCGTGGCGCTGGACGATTTCGGCACCGGCTTCTCTTCGCTCACCTACCTGCGCAAGCTGCCGTTCAGCCGCATCAAGATCGACCAGTCCTTCATCCGCGACATGCTGCTGCAGCCGGACTGCGCGGCGATCGTGAAGTCGGTGATTTCGCTCGCGCGCGATTTGCAGATCGGCGTCGTGGCGGAGGGCGTCGAGACGGCCGACCAGCTCGAATATCTCAGGCAGATCAGTTGCGACGAGGTGCAGGGCTACTTGATCAGCCGGCCGGTGGCCGCGGACGGGGTGATGGCGCTGCTGGAGACGAAGCAGATTCGGGCGACTTTCGCGGCGTAGGATTTCGCAATTGATCGTTCGTAGCCCGGATGGAGCGCAGCGCAATCCGGGACGAGTGTGCGCCGGAGCAACACCGCCCCGGATTTCGCTGCGCTCCATCCGGGCTACAATCCGTCCCAAAATTGCCGGGAGGGCGCGCCTCAGACCGCGTCCGCCCGCAGCAGCGTGTCGACCGTGATCGTGCCGCGCGCGCGGGAGACGCAGGCGCAGATCTTCCGGTTGGTTTGCTTCTGGTGGTCGCTGAAGAAGACATCGCGATGGTCGATCTCGCCCTCGACGTCAACCACGTCGATGGCGCAGAGGCCGCATTCGCCGCGCTTGCAATCGGATATCACCTCAAAGCCGCTGGCATTGAGCACGTCGAGCATCGAGCGCTCGCGCGGGATTTCGAGCTCGACACCGGAGTCCTTGAGGCGCACGCGGAACGTTTCCGTCGGCAGCGTGCCGCTGGAGCCGAAGGTCTCGTAGCGGAGATCGGGGAGCGGATGGCCGGCGCCGATCCAGGCATGGCGCGCGGCGTCCAGCATCCGCATCGGGCCGCAGAACAGGGCCAGCGTGCCTTGCGGCAACGCGGCGAACAGCGCGTCGAGATCGAGCCGCTCGCCCTCGTCGCTGGCATGAACCACGAGGCGATCGCCAAGCATCGCGGCGAGATCGTCGAGATAGGCGGCCTCGCTGCGCGAGCGCACGGCATAATGCAGGGTCACATCCGCTCCACGCCGGGCCAGCGCCTGCGCCGCGCCGAGGATCGGGGTGATGCCGATGCCGCCGGCAATCAGGCAATAATTGTCCCGGCTCCAATCGACCGCGAGCAGCGAGGCGGGCTGCGTGATGTCGAGCCTCGCGCCCGGCTGCAAGGACCACATGTAGCGCGAGCCGCCGCGGGACTCATCAGTGCGGCGCACCGCGATCTTGAAGCCCTGCGGAGAGGCCTCACCGACCAGCGAATAGGACCGCGTCTCCGGCAGGCCGTCGATGGTGACGCTGACATTGATGTGGCTGCCGACCGGATAGGAAGTGGCCTCGAACTGATCCGGCTTGATCAGGAATTCGCGGACATTCGGGGTGAGATCGCGGATGGCGACGAGCGTTGCCGCGGTCCAGGTATCGATGAAGCGCATGGTGACTGCCCTCAATCGGTTGCGGTCTTGATCAGCGCGAGCGCCGGCAACAGGTCGAGATGGGTGCGGTTGCGCAGCGCGAGCCGCAGGTTTCGCACCGCGAGCCGGGCATGCTCGCGCATGACGGCCTCGGCGCGCGCGCCTTCGCGGTTCTCGATGGCGTCGATCACGACGCGATGGTGCTCCTGGGCGATGATCAGGATCTGCTGCGCCTCCGGCAGCGCCGATTGCGCCATCACGAAGCCGCTCGGCGAGGCAAACGGCAGCGCCGAGGCGCGGTCGATCTGCCGGATCAGCGGCGGGCTGCGCGACAGTTCCGTGAGCTGGGCGTGGAAGCGCGCATTCAGCGTCACGTAAGACGAGAAAGCATCGACCGAGATCGGCACCTGCCGCAGCAGCTCGTCGATTGCAGCCAGGCACTCCTTCAGCGGCTCGAGCTCGCGTGCGGAGACGCCGCGCTCGGCGGCAAAGCGCGCCGCCAGGCCTTCCAGCGTGCCGCGCAGCTCGATCGAATCGGAGATGTAGCGCTCGGAAAACGCCTTCACCATGAAGCCGCCGGAGGGAATGGCCTCGAGCAGACCCTCCTCCTCCAGCCGCACCAGCGCCATGCGCACCGGCGTGCGCGAGGCGCCGGTCGTCTCCACTGCCTGCAGCTCGGAGATGCGCTCGCCCGGGCGCAAGGCGCCCGACAGGATCTGGTCGCGCAGCGCGAGCTGCGCCTTCACGGTTTGCGAGATGGAGCGGTCGACCTCACGCTCGGCCATGTTCTACTCCGCGGCCTGAAGGTGCTTTGGGGCGTTTTCCTTCGCCACCATCCGATCGATCAGCTTGCGCGACCACATCGCGCCGGCGTCGATGTTGAGGTTGTAGAAGATGCGATCGGGGTTCTCGTCCATCGCGCGCTGCTGCGCTTCCAAGATCAGCTCGTCCTCGCGGAAGATGCCGGAGACGCCCTCGCGGATCTCGGTGGTGAGGCGCTGCTCACCCAGACGATAATTGCGGACGAAGGCCCAGAAGTAATGGCAGGTCTTCTCGGTCTCCGGCGTGATGGTGTTGAGCACGAAGCCGTTGACGCCCTGCGAGCGGTCGCCTTCCGGCGCACCGGTGCCGGCAGGCGCTACACCGACGTCGATGGCGATGGTGCACGGCGCCTCGAAGCGGATGATCTGCCAGCGATCGACGAGGCCCGGCTTGCCGAGCTGCTTGGCCCAGAACGGCGGCGGCTCGATGTTGCGCATCCAGCGCGTCACCGTCACCGTCTTCTCGCCATGGGTGACGTCGAACGGTGCCTCGGCGACGGCATCATTGCCGATGGACGAGCCGTGCACGAAGGTCTCGTGGGTGAGGTCCATGAGATTGTCGAGCACGAGGCGGTAGTCGCAATTGACATGGATGGTCTTGCCGTCGCCGGCCCAGGCGGGATCGTGATTCCAGTGCATGTCCGGCACCAGCGCGGGATCGGCCAGCGCGGGATCGCCCATCCAGAGCCAGAAATAGCGGTGACGCTCGACCACGGGATAAGCGCGCACGCAGGCCGAGGGGTTGATGGTCTCCTGCGAGGGCATGAAGGTGCAGCGCCCCTGCGCGTTGAACTTCAGGCCGTGATAGCCGCAGACGACGGTGTCGCCTTCGAGCCGGCCCTTGGACAGCGGCACCAGGCGATGCCAGCAGGCATCCTCCAGCGCGGCCACCGTGCCGTCGGCCTTGCGATACATCACGACATGCTTGCCGCAGATCGTCCGCGGCAGCAGCGCCGCCTTGACGTCGGCATCCCACGCCGCGGCGTACCAGGCGTTCATGGGGAAGGGTTTTGTCATTGTCTCACTCCCACGGCTTATGAATACGTTATGTATACAATAGCGGGGAGATTGAATTGTTCAAGGCCTGAAATACGCTACTTTGATACCATTACCCTTTCCTATGTATACAGAAGGCTGGGTGAAGGCCTGCGGCTCAACCCTCCCCTGGAGGGGGAGGGTCGCTTCGCATGGAGCAAAGCGGAATGCGGAGCGGGGTGGGGTGATCTCTCCACACGGGCACTGCCCGAGAGGAGAAATCACCCCAACCCGGCGCTTCGCGCCGACCCTCCCCCTCCAGGGGAGGGTAAGAAAGCGGCGGCCTCTCGGAACACCTTACGCCGCGAACACCTTGGCCAACCCCGCCTGGGCTTCCTCCTGAATCCGTTTCAGGTGCTCGGGGCTGCGGAAGCTTTCGGCGTAGATCTTGTAGACGTCCTCGGTGCCGGACGGCCGCGCGGCGAACCAGCCGAAATCGGTTTCGACCTTGATGCCGCCGAAGGGCTGGCCGTTGCCGGGCGCCTTGCTCAGCGTCGCGCGAACCGGATCGCCGGCGAGATCCTTGAGGCCGAGCTGCTCCGGCGTGACGGATTTCAGGATGTTCTTCTGCGGCCCGGTGGCGGCGACGTCGACGCGCGCGTAATGCGGCATGCCGAACTCGGCGGTGAGATCATTGAAGATCTGGCTGGGATCGCGGCCGGTCCTGGCCATGATCTCGGCAGCGAGCAGGCCGAGGATGACACCGTCCTTGTCGGTGGTCCACACCGCGCCGTCGCGGCGCAGGAACGAGGCCCCTGCACTCTCCTCGCCGCCGAAGCCGAAGCCGCCGGTGAGCAGGCCGTCGACGAACCATTTGAAGCCGACCGGCGTCTCGACCAGCTTGCGGCCGAGCTTTTTGGCGACGCGGTCGATGATCGAGCTCGACACCACGGTCTTGCCGATCGCGGCATCCTTGCCCCAGTCCGGACGGTGCGCGAACAGGTAGGAGATCGCGGTCGCCAGATAATGGTTCGGATTCATCAACCCGCCGGTGCGCGTGACGATGCCGTGGCGGTCGGCGTCGGTGTCGTTGGCAAAAGCGACGTCGAAGCGGTCGCGCATGCCGATCAAGCTCGCCATCGCGTAAGGCGAGGAGCAGTCCATGCGGATCTTGCCGTCCCAGTCCACCGTCATGAAGCGGAAGGTCGGGTCGATCGCCTCGTTCACGACCGTAGCTTTCAGGCCGTAGCGCTCGATGATCGGATGCCAGTAATGCACCGCGGCGCCGCCGAGCGGATCGATGCCAATTTTGACGCCGGCGGATTTGACGAGGTCGAGATCGACGACATTGCCGAGATCGGCGACGTAAGGCGTGACGAAGTCGTAGGCGTGGACATTCGCGGCCTTGCGCGCCTTGGCATAGTCGATGCGCTTCACGTCCTCGAGGTCGCCTGCGAGATAGGCGTTGGCGCGCTTCTCGACGGCAGCGGTCACGTCCGTATCGGCCGGGCCGCCATGGGGCGGATTGTACTTGTAGCCACCGTCCTCGGGCGGATTGTGCGAGGGTGTGATGACGACGCCGTCGGCGAGGCCGCTGGTGCGGCCCTTGTTATAGGTGAGGATCGCATGCGAGATGACGGGGGTCGGCGTGTAGCCGCCGTCCTTGTCGATCATGACCTCGACGTCGTTGGCGGCGAACACCTCGACGGCGCTTGTAAGCGCCGGTTCGGCCAACGCATGGGTGTCGATGCCGATGAAGAGCGGGCCGGTCAGGCCCTTCTCCTTCCGGTAATCACAGATCGCCTGCGTGGTCGCGAGGATGTGGCCTTCGTTGAACGTGTTCTTGAACGAGGTGCCGCGATGGCCCGACGTGCCGAACGCCACGCGCTGTGCCGGATCGGACGGATCCGGCTTGCCGGCGAAATAGGCCGTCACCAGCCGCGGAATATTGGTGAGCACGTCCGGCGAGGCCTGCTTGCCCGCCGCTGGATCGACTTCTGCCACTGCAACTCCCCTATGACCTGCAACGATTGCCTGGAGCACCATACCATCGGCCAGCCCGTCGCCAAGCCGATTGCCGGGCCGGGGCAACGTCACGCTCCGGTCGAGACTGAACGCCGATCCGCACCGGATGATCCATGGCGCTATCGTACTTTGGTGCCGGATATCGGTTGATGCAGGACAAGGACGTTGCCGCGCCGCGTGGGCACGCTGCTTGCCATTCAATCAAGGAGGCCGGGACTTGCAGGAATGCCCGGGCCCGGCGGGGAGCCCTGGACGGCGGCGGCGCTGGCCACCTACCTGGCCGATCCCCGCGGCGACATCCACGGCGTCAAGATGTTCTTCAAGGGGCTGCCGAACCCCGCGGATCGGGCCAACGTCATCGCTTTCCTTCAGACGCTGAAGTGATCCGTCGCGACGGTCGCCAGGGCTGATCGAGCGGCGCCCGTTCGCCGGACCATGCGGTTCTGTTATGATCCGCATCGCCCGGAGAATCATCCAACCATGAAGCTTCCGCACTGGCGCCTGGCCGTGCTCATCCTGGTCGCCATCGCGGGGGCTGCGGCGCGCGCAGATGGCGCGGAATTCTACACCGAGGATTTGCGCATCCCGATGGCGGAGACCGGACCGCAGGGGCTCGAGGCCTTCCTGGTCCGACCAGTCGGGACCAAGCGCTATCCCTTGGCGCTGCTCAGCCACGGCTCGCCGCGCAAGTTCGAGGACCGCGCGACCATGTCGGCGCACAAATATTACGGCATCGCGCTGGAATACGCCCGGCGCGGCTTTGCGGCGCTGATCGTGATGCGGCGCGGCTACGGCACCTCGCCCGGCGGGCGCGTCGACAGCGTCGGCGGCTGCGCCAAGGCGGCGTACATGCCGGCGGCCGCCGTCGCGGTTGCCGATCTGCGCGCCGCGATCGATGCGATGGCGCACCGGGCCGACGTGACGACATCGGGCATGATCGCGGCCGGCCATTCCGCCGGCGGCCTTGCCACGGTGGCGCTGAGCGCGCAGGCCCCGCCCGGTCTCGTCGCCGCGATCAACTTCGCGGGCGGCCGCGGCTCGCGCGATGACGACGATGTCTGCAACGAGGACGGGCTGGTGCAGGCCTTCGCCACATTCGGCAAGAGCTCGCGCGTGCCGATGCTGTGGGTCTATGCGAGCAACGATTCCTATTTCGGTCCCGATCTCGCGCGCCGCCTCCATGACGGGTTTCGGGCCGGCGGCGGCAAAGCGAGGTTCGTCACGGCGCCGCCATACGGCGACGACGGCCATTATCTCTATTCGGTCGCGGGCCGGCCGCAATGGACGCCGTATCTCGACGGCTTCCTGCGCGAGCGCGGGCTCGGCCATGAACTCCTGAGCCTGCCCGATCCGCTGCCGCCACCGCCCCAGCTCAACGAGGCCGCGCGGGCCGAGTTCGCGCGCTATCTCGCCAGCCTGCTGCCGCACAAGGCCTTTGCGGTGTCGCCGAACGGCGGCTACGGCTGGCGCACCGGTCGCGCGACGACTGAAGAGGCCCGGCGCGACTCGCTGGCGGCCTGCATGAAATGGTCGCCCAGTTGCACGCTCTATGCGGTCGATGACCAGCTGGCGGAGGCGTCGCAGGCCAAATCCACCGACCAGAGCGCCCGCGCGCGGCAGTGACAGACGCGCCTGAGGCCGGTTTGTTAACTCCAGAGGTCTATGACAAGCCCATGCTGCGGGATCGGACACGCCTCATTCTTGGCGCGACGTGGAGGCACGTCGCGGTCGTCCTGCTCGTGTCGGCTCCGATCGGCGCACTCGCGGGCGACGGAGGTACCGAGCTCGGCGCCGGCGAAACGCCGTCGTCGCGAGCGATGATCCGGAAGATCATCGAGCGGGAAACCAAAAGCACCAATCTGCCGGCCGATGTCGCCGAGGCGGTCGTCTTCGTCGAAAGCGGCTATAATCCGGCAATCATCGGCAGCGCGGGCGAAATCGGCCTGATGCAGGTGCGCCCCGAGACGGCGGCGGTGCTGGGCTTCCGCGGAAGCAACGCGGAGCTGGCCGAACCCGACGTCAACATCCATTACGGGGTGCTCTATCTCAGCCAGGCCTGGCGTCTTTCGGGCGGGGACCTCTGCCGCGCCCTGATGAAATACCGGGCCGGTCATGGCGAAGAGGAGATGACTGCGCGCTCGCAGGTCTATTGCAACCGGGCCCGCAACCGGCTTGTCGCGATGAGCGCGATGCCGGGAGGCCCCGAAGCTGCGGCTGCTCCGGATCCGGCGCCGGCGGTTGCGGTTGCGGTTGCGGCGGCGGCACCCGTGAAACCGGCGAGCCGCCCGAAGATGCCGGTTCAGCCCAAAGCCGTCTATGCCCGCTATCGTCAAGGCACCGCGGCCGCCAGCCGCGCCTATTGGGCCGCCCACGAGGCGAGGGTGAGCCAGATCAAGGCGCGCATCGAAGCACGTTGGAAGCGCGTCGCATCGCGCTGATGACAATGCTGCGGCCCTGTTCGCGGCCGGATGCGCCAGCTCGAGGAAGCTCGGATCCAGGCGCGCCCGCTGCGGCTTGCTCCCCCGTGAGCTTCGCATCTACTGTGCCTCCGAAAGCCTGCACTTGGAGGTGGCGTCATGGAGGTCATACTGCTCGGCACCGGCGGCCCGCGCCCGGACCCGCGCCGCATGGCGACGACCACGCTGATCAGGCTCGGCGACGAGAACATCCTGTTCGACGCCGGTCGCGGCGTCGTGGTGCAGCTCAGCAAGGCCAGCGTGCCGCTCGGCGCCATCAACACGGTCTTTCTCACCCACCATCACTTCGATCACATCGGCGACCTCTACGACGTGATGCTGAATTCATGGATGCACGGGCGCAAGGACGCGCTGCGCATCTATGGACCGCCGGACACCGAGCGGCTCGTCAACACGCTGATCACGCAGGTCTACGACAAGGACATCATTTGGCGGGACAAGGGCGAGCCCAGCTTCGGCGGCTGGAAGCCTGTCGCCGCAACGGACATCGTGCCGGGTCTCGTTCTCGATACCGGGCGCTGGAAGATCAGCGCAGAGCTGGTCTCGCATGGCGATGGCCTCGATATGCCGCCGGCCTTCCTGGCGCGCTGGATGTGTCTCGGCTATCGCTTCGAAGCGGAAGGCAAGGTCATTGCGATCTCCGGCGACACCGTCCCCTGCCCCGGGCTCGAGCGGCTGGCTGCGGGAGCCGACCTGCTGGTGCAGTGCTGCTTCCTCGCCACGCCGGAGATCAACAACGAGCATTTGCGCCGGCTTGCGACATACACGATGGCCTGCGGCGACACCGTCGGGAAGATCGCGGCCAAAGCCGGCGTCAAGAAGCTCGCGCTGACCCATCACCGGCCGCGCACCGACGATGCCATGCTGACCGCATTGCTCGATGAGGTCAGGCGGGACTATGCAGGACCGGTCGTGCTTGCCGAGGATCTCACGCGCATCGAGGTCTGAGCATCATCGATCAGCTCGCCCCCTCAGGACGATCCGACCTCGATGCGGAACGACAATTGCTCTTCTGCGCCGGCTGCGATGTGCATCAGTCCCGGCTTGTCGGTGAACTCGCCTTGAAAGCCGGCGGGACTGGCATAGCCGCGCCAGGGCTCGATGCAGAGGAACGGCGCGCCTGATGGTTTCGACCAGACGCCGAGCTCGCGAAATCCGCGCCAGGACATCTTCAGCCATGGCCCGTTGGATGCGTTACGCGCCGCGGCATAGCGGACCGAATGGCTCTCGATGCGGTCGAAGATGATGGCGTCGTCGACGAACAGGGAGTCCGACAAGGGGAGCGAGGTGCCTTTGACCGGGCTCGGCTTCGCCACGGGGCGCAGGAATCCACCCTCCAGACGGCGGACCGGAGACGATTCTGCGCTCGCGAAGGTCAGCGCATAGCTCTCCTTTGCGGCGCCGGGCTGCAGCGGCCAATTGAAGGCGGGATGACCGCCGATCGACGCAGGCAACGATTCCTTGCCGGTGTTGGCGATCGTGAGCGTCAGATCGAGGCCGGACTCATCGATCGCATAGGCCGCCGTGAGCCGGAACGGGAACGGATAGAGCGCGCGCGTTGCCTCGCTGTCTTCGAGCACCAGGGTGCAGCGGCTCTCGCCGCGCTCTGCCCACGCGAAGCGGCTGTCGCGGGCAAAGCCGTGCTGCGTCATCCGATACGTCTTGCCCTGGTGCCGCAATTCGTCGTTGGCAAGGCGCCCGACGATCGGAAACAGCAGCGGCGCGTGACGCGGCCACTCCGGCCCCGCCTGCCAAAGGAATTCGGTGCCGCCGCCGTTCCTGAGCGAGCATAGTTCGGCGCCGTGCGCCTTGATGGTCGCGCTGAGCCGGCCGTTTCGAATGGAGTGGGTATCATCGCTCATGCGCGACATCTACACCGCGACCTCACATGCAGCAAGGCGGCGCCAGCGCAGGCGCGGCGGTCATCAATGGCGCTTGCTTGTACAGAATGCTGAAGCGTAACGAGAATTTGGGTTCGTTCTGTGAACCATCGCCGACTTGACACCGCGGCTACGCGCAACCACAGGATCGCGGGGATGCAGCCAATATCTCGTATCGCGGATAGCTCACGGCATGTCGGAAGTGATCCTCAGGCGAGCGCGCAGCCCGACACGGATCGGCGAACGACGTGCCTTCAAATAGTCAATTACGGTATCTATCAACTCCAGGATATAGACACTAGCAGGTTAACTCTGAGGCAGAATTATGAGTGGATGCGTATAGTTTGATGGTTGGGCTCCTCATCATATTTGTTCTGCTCGCGATTGGATTCGCGGCCGGCTACGGCACGCGTGAGCTGATCTCTCGTAAGCGGCACGCCGAGTACTTGAACTTGCAGCCCTACGTTTCGCCCGCGCTCAGAACCAGGCCATCATCTTCGGATGAAAGCACCAGGATGCGGTACGCCACATCTCAACCCGCAATGACTGAGCAGACGAACCATGACATGCCTCAGTCGTTTCAACGCGTATCCATTCGGGAGCCGAAGCCAGTGAGACCCGCCGGGCCTGCCGGGGCAAGCTTGCGTCTGATCGAGCCGCATTCCTCCAAGCCCGATACCGGATCCTTGCAGTCCGTGGACATTGAGCAGAGCCTCGAAGAACTGGTCGGACTCCTGCTGCGCAAAAAACAGGGCGGTTAGGACCCCTTTCCTCCGAAGCGTCTGGTCACAAGCCTCTTGCCGCATTTACGTGTCGGCCTGTTGCCGGAAAGTAAGCCCTGGAACCGAGAAGCACCCGGTTGTCAGCAGGAGAGCTCCGGGATCCCGGTAGAAATCCAGGGCACCGGGTCGATGACAGAGCACGTTTTACGGCGGAACCGCCCGCCCGCAGCACAGGCAGGTGTAAAGACTGGCCGGGGCCGCTTAAAAATGGTATGTTTTTAGCGGTTCTGTGGCTACAATACGGCCCGTCACGCGTCCGGAGAGCAGGAGGGCAGATTTGGTTATGCTGATGATCGCAAGCGCCGTGGCGGGTGTTCTTCTGGGGCGTTTTCTTCGCGCATATGCCCTTATTCCCGCAACGATGCTAATCCTGGCTGCAGCATGGTATTTGGGCCTCGAGCACGGTTTCGCGACGGGCGCGATCGCATTCGTCGCTAGCGCGGTGGTCTTGCAAGTCGTCTATTGCGCGAGCCTGCTGATCTATCTGCTCATCGCGAACCTCTCGGTGCTGGACCAGGTGCAGTCGGAGGCATCACCGCAGATGCCTGAATCGCAAATCGCAGCCTAAGACACCTATCCTGAGCGGCACCGAGAATGTTGTCGCAGGCCCGTACACTGTGACAACCTCCCGTAGAAGCGCCGCACCTGCTTAGTTCATGCAGACCATCCCGCAGGGCCGCACTCCTGCCGGTGTGTATGTGAACGCGTCGTTTAGGCGGCCTGATCCCCCTGCGCGCGTGATGCTCCGCTGAAGCTGTTGGCCGCAGCTCCAATCTGCTCAACGACAATATCTGCTACACCCAACTGAATGCGCGTGTGAATGCGTGGCGGAGGCTCTTCTTTGATTTTGATTTCGGCTCGTTGAAACTTCAGCGGAATGGCTGTGTTGCACCAAGTCGAGGGGCCAAATGCTTTTAGACGAGACGAATCCGCGACCAGCTGACGCGACACAGTATGCTCAGGACGTTTGGGAATAAATGGCAACGCGATTTATTTGGAACCGACGCGAAGCGGCCGGCCGATATTCCTCGATTGCAAAGAAGAAGCGCAGATTTGTAGCTCGACACGGGCTTATCAGGTTAGATCAACCTGCTGAGACAACGTGACCGGCCATAGCACCTATATTCGCCGTCTTTTCGTCGATAATGCAGATGTGACCGGTTGGCTGGATAATCCAAAATGGAATTGCTGGCGAGAGCAGCGGCGGGCGACAACGGCGCGCAGAACGCGTTACAAGACTCGATCGTAAGCGGTCAAGCGGCTGTCGCTCTTATAACGCTAGTGCGATCACGGGGCAAGCAGCGTCCTGATCCGATCATTCACCGGATTGATACACGGCCGCTCGACTTCGGCTCCGATGAGATCGTGGCGGTCGGCAAGGTCCGCAACGAGATGTTGCGTTTACCCGAGTTCCTGCGCCATCATCGCCGACTCGGAGTCGGACGTTTCCTCGCGATCGATGACCGTTCGGATGACGGCACGCGAGCATTCCTGCTCGATCAGCCGGACGTTCATGTGTTCGAGATCCGGGAGCCCTTTGCAGAATCAAGTGGTGGCGCGCGTTGGACCAGCGCCGTGCTTGACCAATTCGCGCCTGGACGGTGGGCGCTGACGCTCGACGCCGACGAACTCTTCGTCTATCCCGGTTGCGAAAATTTTGATCTTCGATGGCTGTGCCGATATCTGGAGAGCACCGGCGCGGATTGCATGACCGCGGAGATGGTCGATATGTATCCACGCTGGCTCGGAGGCCCGGAGCGCTACCAACCCGGAGAGAGTCTGGTCGCGTTCTGCCCCTACTTCGATTCAGATACCTATGTGAAGCGCCGACGGCGCGGCTTTCCGAACAGCTACCTGGTGGGCGGTGCGCGAGCGAGGCTGTTTTACGACGAACCGATACCGCCGAAGATCGCCCTTTATGACGCACTTGTACAGTTGCTTGAGCCATACGGGCTGGCGCGGCTGCTGCCTGCAATTAACATCACGCGCTGGCAGCCACCGCTGCTCACTAAAGTGCCGCTCGCGCGCTGGCTGCCCGGCCGGCGCTATATCGCCGCCGGTCACCTGATGGCTCCTCCGGGCAAGCCAGGCGATGTCACAGGCGCCCTGCTCCATTTCAAATTTCTCCACGACTTCACCGATAAGGTCGCAATCGCGGTCAGTGAGGGGAATTATTATCTCGGATCGGTCGAGTATCAGCGCTACGCGGAGCGGCTCGATCAAAATCGGTCGTTCGAGCTCAGCTATCCGAAAAGCCTGATCTACCAATCATCCGACGACCTTGTCCGTTGCGGCCTGATGCGTCTCTCTCCGGCCTATCAGGCCGCGATGCGATAACCTGCCCCACCGCTTCTTGTACACAGGGGGCGCTGGAGCCTGCCTCCAATCGTCACCGGACCCCGTCGTTGTGCTTGATGTTTTCGTCGGTACGACCGACCGTTATCCGCTGTTCCGGAGCACTGATCTCATCGATCAGCTTGCGGCCGAGAAGCCGAAGGAGAAGCTTCCTTCCACGTACCAGTGCCGGATAAAGTGCCCTTGCGAGGCGTGGCCGGGAGAACACCAGCCGATTGAGGCGATTGAAGGCAGTCGCCTCACCGGCAAGCGTTGCCAGCAGATGCATGGCATCGGCGCCATGGTAGTATCGCCCACGCCTGCGAACCACCATGCCTTCATTGAGATCGAGGTTGCGGGCGCGGATATCGCCGACGAGCGGATGCTCCGAACGCGCGTCGATCAGGTGAATGCGCTGCCCACGCTCCCGCAACTGGTACAGCAGAACATAGCGGCTGCATAGTGGGCATTCGCCGTCATAGACCACCCAGATCTCGTCATCACTATGGGTCAATTCGATAATCCGTTCGCTTCCGAACGTCCCGCACAAGCTTGCCCTCCGCCAGGCCGAGGCATACTGAGTCCACCACATAGTGATAGGCGACGATATCATCCATGGTCAGCTTGTTGAATTCGCCATACAGCCATGGATTGGAGAGCATGTGGTGCGGATAGGCATAAAAGCTGTTGTTGTCCTTCACCCAGGGATAGATACGAAAAAAGCGATCCGTCTCGCGGACCAATTTTTCCACGGCTTCCATGGCTACGCCCGTGTCCTGACGCGGAAGGATCTCCGGGCCGCAGGTGGTCGCATCGTGCCAAGTCGCAAGATCGTGGTTGTTGCCGCCAACGCGAGCCCGGAAATGATTCTCAGGGATGTACATGGTTCCGGTCCCGATCATGTACGAGTAGATGCCGAAATACGTGGAAGGCGCGAGAACCTGGCGACCATCGCGAGTCTCGACGAAAAGCCGCGGGCTTGCCAGCTTCGGCCCGTCCAGCCATCCGAGGTGATTGGTGTAGAAGAAGAACCGGCCACAGATGACAGTCGCGACCATCACAACCTTCATCGCCGGGGTGAACCCATCACGCGGCAGCGTGCGTGCCGCAGCTACGATGAACAAGTTGAGCGCAATCCAGAAGAAGAACAGAGCCCCGAGAGTGAAGTATACGCCGATGTGGAAGACGTCGAACAGCAAGCAGAAGAACGACAGCGCGCGCGTCGAGACAGCAGCCAGGGGCGATAGGAGCTGAGCCCCCAACACGAAGACGTTGAAAATCAGCTGGTTACTCACGATCGCGTCCCAGATCGTCTGCAACGCGCCCGGCCATAGGCCGAGCGGGGCGTCGCCGCGTTCGAGTCCCATCAGGATTGAGGTTTGCGTGGGATTTGCGAACAGCCAGGTCCATGGCTTCTCGCCACCAGCCTGCAGCTTTGCGATTCCCGACCAGAAATAGCTACCGACATGCGCCCCGACGGCGCACGCCCAAATCAACCCATAGGCGCGGTCGCGAAGTTGCTTCACGTTATCTGCGGAAGCGAACAGGGTCCGCAGCCACGGCACGCGATCCATCACCCAGGCGCTGGTAAGGACGATCGTGCCGAGCACGCCAAGGACGGCGAAGTTACCGACGTCGAGCATACCGAGATAATCGGTCTCCGTCACGAAGATGCCGGACACCACGCTCACCATTTCGCGCCACGCATGATAGAAGTAGAATAGCGGCACCAGAAATGAAGGACGCCAGATCGCGGCTATTCCTGCCACAACCGCAAGCACCGCACCGTAGCGGAAGAACAGAATCTTGTCGCCCGAACCGAACAGGATGTTGGGCGGCCCTGCGAAGGGCCCCAATGAATCGAACAGCAACTGCACGAAGATCGTCATTCCGATCGCGAAGGCGGTGATCCGTAATGGCGGCGAGAAATCACGGTAGCGAATGGAGCTGAAGGCGAGCGCGCCGGCAAATGCCGAGCAAACCAGCACCAGAGCGTAAATGTCGGACCAGCGCGCGAGATGCGTGACGGCCCGCCGCGAAATCGCAGACAGAATGACGGCTACTGCAAGGAGGACGAGAGGTCCCGCAAGCGACGCGATGCCAGACCGCGCTCCTTGCCGTGATGCAACAGTATACAACGTCATCCCGTCTCGGACCTCCGGAGCTTCGCCATCGAGATCCACTGAACTTTATAGAATGACTAGCGGTCTGCAAACATCGCAAGCGCAGCCCGCCCTGCTGGTGTGAGTGCTCACAAAATCATCTCACGGGAACCTCAGCACTGCGAATCCAAATGTGACAAACTGCGGGCATTGATGTGACCACAAGTGTCCGCATTGACATTGGTGACGTCCGGCCATCGCTTCAAATCAGTTTCGAGCAGGCTCGCCCAGGTACCCCGATCCCGCATCGTCTGGTCACGTCTTCCGTTCGTCTCGAGACCAAGCTAAAAGTCGGAGACGATCGGAATCACCATCGTGCAGCGCGCTGGATTCCCGCAGCATTTGCTGGCAGGCGCAAGACCGCGCAAGAGGTGTTTGAGATCGCGGGGGTGAGCTCGTTGGACAAAGACAGCAAGTCACGGGCCGTAACCAACATCCTCATAACGGGCGGGTCACAGGCTTGGAAACTGTCGGCCGGTTTTGTCCTGACGATATTCTCGACGCGGAATCTTGCCCCGTCCGACTTCGGCCTGCTCGCCATGTCTGCGACGGCTGCAACGTTCCTCGGGCTCATCAAGGACGTCGGCGTTGGACAGGCCATCATTCAACGCACGGAAATCGCCAAGGGCCAGATCGATGCGCTGTTCTGGCTGTCGGTGCTCGCTTCCGCGGCATCTGCTCTCATTCTGACGTTGAGCGCGCATCCGGTTGCGCTGTTCTACGGCGATGCGAGGCTTCAACAGCTCATGATCGCAATTGCCGGCCTAAGTTTCATTGCTGGCCTTCAGACCGTTCCGACGGCGCTGCTTGCCAGAGAATCCCAGTTCAAGGCCCTGGCAATCCTGGATGTCGCTGCGACAACCGCTTCCGTTGGCGCGGGAATCGCCGCCGTGATCGTCTTGAGAGACTATTGGGCACTTTACCTGTCCACGCTCGTTCTCACGGTCATTTCGACAGTCGGGATCTGGGCCTATTCCGGTTATCGCCCTGGATATCCCGATCTGGACAGCGAGACGCGACACATGGCGCGATTTGGCCTGCACGTGTCAGGATTCAACCTCGTCAACTATCTCTCGAGAAATGCGGATAACATTCTCATCGGCAAATTTCGAGGCGGCGAGGAGCTCGGCCTGTACGATCGGGCCTATAAGCTGTTGCTGCTGCCGATCGTCCAATTGCACAACCCGATCGGCCAGGTGATTGTCCCGCTGCTTTCGCGGCTTCGTTTCGATAAGGAGAGATATCTCAGCACCTACAGCGATGCCCTTTCCATGATTATGTTCATATGTCAGCCAGGCATCGTATTCGCCATCCTGCTCTCGGAGCCGCTCTTCAGAGTTCTCCTTGGCGAGCAGTGGGTGGGTGCAGCCACGATTTTTTCCTGGCTTGGTGTTGCGGGCTTGATCCAGGTCGCAACCGCGACAGCAGCTTGGCTGTTCCTCAGTCAAGGCCGTGGCCACGAGTACTTCAGGCTCGGCGTTTGGACCGCCCTGATCAACGTGACCTCATTCCTCGTCGGTCTTCCCTGGGGCGCGCTTGGCATCGCGGCGGCGTATACGCTGGTGAACTGCACCGTCGTGCTGCCGCTTTACGCGATATCTATCGGTCGTCATGGCCCGGTGACGACCAGGAGCCTGGTCCAGACGACTGTCCCACATTGGATCAGTTGTGGCGTTGCGGCGGCCGTCACAAGGATTTCGATGATCTCATTGCTGGATGGAAACTGTTTCGCTGGGCTGGTTACGCTGCTGGCGCTTGCCTATGCATCGTATCTCCTCGCCATGATCTTCTTCGCGCGGAAACGGGAACTTGCGAAACGCGTAGTACGCAACGTTGTTCGAAAGGCAAAGACCTTCAGCGAAGCATGAAGTCATGCAACTCCGCCCGATGGACATCAATGGGGGTTACCGCGTGAACGGCGTCGACCGGATGAAGGCTCGAGTCAACATCTGGATAAGTGATGGCCACGAGGAGCCCTGCCTTGGCCGATTCATGAAAAGCCTCGTTGATTACCTCATATGCGGTGGGGATAGCGGACTGCTCGAACACGAACCCGTCGTCTCCCAGGCGCGCGGTGCCGACGGCCGGTGCGGTAGGAGGAGGCTGCGACGGCGCAACCGTCGAAAAATCAAAGCCGGCCTTCGGAGGGTCGATGACCAGCGTGCCCCCGGATCCGTCGCTCGAGAGATTGAAGGTCGACTTGGTATAGTCCCCAACGAGCGAGATATGTGCCGTGTGATTTTGAGCATCCACCACAGTCAACACGCCACCGGCTGTATCGCCAGAAAAGGACGCCCACGTTCCCGCTCCGTACGCGATATCCTTCAGGTCGATATGATTGGAATTGGACGCGGTGCCGTCACCTGTCAGGCCGATGAGCGTTCCCGTAAATTGCGACGCGTGGTCCAACACCAGATTGCCGGTCGACGCCTTGAAGGTGATCGACCCGGAAGCGGCGCCGGACAATTCGAGCGTGGCGCCGGGGTCGACCGTCGCGGCCTGTGACATATTGCCGAGATTCAATACGACATTTCCGGAGATCTTGAGGATGGTCGATGACGTATTGATTACACCATCGCCGTTGAGGTCCTGATAAAACGTCGTCTCGACCGCTTTAAGAGCAGGATCGGTCGGGGACACCTTGTTCAGGAGGTTCGATACATAGTTGCCATTGCTGTCCGTCGTCCACACACAGAGTTCGCCGGTGGCCGGAATCTTCCAGGCCACCTCATAGCCGCTGGTCGTTTGCTCCACGCCCACCGGCGTCCAAGCGCCGAACTGTCCCGACACAACCGCTACGCCGCCGTACTTCAAGGTCGGTCCCGCGCCGCTGGCGCTCGCGTCGAGCAGATAATTCGAGCCGATCTGAACCAGGCTGGTAGAGCCGGACGCCTCGATTGTCGTGCCTGAAACCTTCTGGGGCGTTGGTGGAAGACCAATCACGCCATCACCGTTGAGATCCTGGTGAAATAGGATCTCGCTCGACTCAAGTGCCGGGTCGGTGCCGGACACCTTGTTCAGATAGTTGGATGCGAAATTGCCGTTGCTGTCGGTGCTCCAGACCGCGAACTGGCCCGTCGAGGAGATCTTCCACGCGACGAGATAGCCGTTCGACGACGCTTCCGCAGCCACCGGCACCCATGCGCCAAGCTGCCCCGCGACAACCGCCGTTCCGCCATTCTTCAAGATCACCGATGAGCCGGCCGTCGAAAGGTAGAAATTGCCTCCCGACTTGATGAGCGCTGTCGTGCCGGTCGCTTCGATCACTGTACCGACGGCGGCGCTGAAAGCGCTCGAAAGCTGGCTCAAATTGCCGGCGATGTCGGTGGCGGTCGCGGTGAAGCTGTGTTGCCCTGCCGTGAGCGATCCGGTGGTGACGCTCCAGGCCCCATTCGTCGCAGCGACGCCCGTGCCGAGCAAGGTCGAGCCTTCGTACAGCCGGACAGTGCTTCCGGCTTCTGCCGTGCCGGATACGATTATCGCGCTCGAAGCTCCAGGTGCGCCCGAGGTCAGGACAGGTGCAACCGGGGCACGCGTATCGACCGTGACGTTCAACGCACCGGAGGAAGCGCTGACGTTGCCGGCGGCGTCCGCGGTCTTGCCGGTAAAGGTGTGATTGCCGTCCGCCAACGTTGCGGTAGCAAAGGACCAGGCTCCGTTGGTATCGGCAATCGCCGTTCCGATCATCGTCGCGCCGTCGAAGACCTGCACCGTGCTCCCGGCGTCCGCGGTTCCAGTCAAACTCACGTGGTTGACATTGGTGACGCCATCGCCGGCAACGTTGCTGTCTGGCGAGAACGACGCGAGCTTGGGCACGTTCGGGGCGACCGTATCGACGGTGACATTCACCCCGGCTGAGAGCGCGGTGAGATTGCCGACACCGTCCATCGCCGCGGCGGCAAAGGCGTGGCCGCCTTCGGCCAGCATTGTGGTCGCCATGCTCCAGTTGCCGTTACCGTCGGCGATCGCCGTGCCGATCTGAGTTGTCCCGTCGAAAACCTTGACGGTTACACCTGCCTGCGCGCGACCGGTGAGGATCAGATGATTTGTATTGGTGAGGCCCGACACGATCGCGCCGCTGTCGTTGACAGCCGAGATCGTCGGCACGGCGATAGATGTCATCGCCATCGGCGAATTCGTCGCGGAAACGAATGAATAGTCGGCCGACGTCAAGCTGGTTACGCCCGCGATGCGCAGCGTGTCCGCTCCACCCGCGTAGTGAACGGTCCAAACGTCGTTCACATGGGTCAAATAGGCGCCGCTATCGTAGCCTTTCAGAATCAGCTTGTCATGTTCGGCAGTCGCGCTCGTGAACACGTGGAAATCGGCGACCGTATCGTTGCCGCTGGCTACATTGTAGATGAACGTATCGTTTCCGGCTCCTCCGGAAAGCCAGTCATTCCCGCCCGCGCCATCCAGGAAATCGTCGCCGCTCGAGCCGACCATACGGTTTGCCGTTTGGTTGCCGACGCCCGCAAGCCCGCCCATCATCAACGTCAGGTTTTCGACGTTTGCCGACAACGTGTACGACGTCCACGCCTCCACGCTGTCAACGCCGCCGCCGGGATTTTCGACGATTTTCTGGTTCGCGCCTCCGATGACGTAGGTATCGTCGCCGTTCCATCCGACGAGCGTATCATCGATATTGACCGCCGAGAGCTTGTCGTTGGCCGCGGTGCCGTACACCATGCGGCTGCTCGCCTTCCCGCTGATCCACGACGTGATCGTCCCGCCGACCGGGAGTGTTGCTGGCAATTGGAAATCGTCGCTGGTGAATGCCGAGACCGTCGTGTTGCGGAACACCAGGGTGTCCTGGCTGGTCAACTTCAGGCAGACGTCGCTTCCGACCTGGGTCATCGCCGCCCGCACGTCGGCGAATGAGGTGAAGGCAAAGCCGTTGAGCTGGACGACATCGTGTCCGGCGCCTGATCCCGGCGAAAAGTCGGTTATGATGTCCGAACCGTCGCCGGAGTTGACCACGAAACTATCCACACCGCCGCCGCCGGTCAGGATATCATTGCCGAGCCCGCCGGTGATCACGTTTGCCGCGGCATTGCCGATGATGATGTTGGACTGAATATTGCCGGTGGCGTTGATGGCGGCCGAACCGGTGAGGGTCAGATTCTCGACGTAGCTCGAAAGCGTATAGCTCACCGAGGCGTTTACCGTGTCGATGCCTCCGCCATAGGCTTCGATAACCTTCGCACCGGAATCGGTGACGACATAAGTGTCGTCGCCGGCACCGCCGGTCATGACATCGTTGCCTCCTGCACCACCGATCAGGTCATTGCCGGACGTGCCGCTCAGCGTGTCCGCAGCTGCGCTTCCCGCGATCGTGTTGGTCGGCGTGCCACTCGTGAGCAGGGTGTAGTTCGCAAGCGTGTACTCCGGCAATTGATAGGCTTTGATCGAATCGATGGTCATCGTCGCCGTCGATCCTGGAGCGGCGTTGCCGGGCCAGCTCCCGCCCATCGCCAGATTGGCGATCATGTACATCGCCGTATTCATGTCGGCGGGCGTGGCCTGCTGCGCGACCTCGTTCCCGTCGACGAAGAATGTCAAGTCGTAAGGCGTCCATTTGAGCGCGAACGTGTGTTCTCCAGTGGTCAGGTTGGCTGTATTTGCCCAGCCCCCATTGGTCGCCGGCGCGTAGGGCGAGTGAATGGCCCAATGCGCCTGGTCAGGATCCTGACCAAAGGCTTCGAGCACATCGATCTCAGTATTGAGGTTATTGGCCGTGCTGGGCAGCATCCAGAACGCCGGCCACGCACCGCTTGTGCTGGGCAGCGTGGCTGTCATCTCGAAATAGCCGTAGGTCTGGGTAAAGCTGTTCTGGGTTGAGATCATGCCCGACGAAAATATGGCACTGCCCGTATAGGGCGTTGCGCTCGCAGGCAACGGTTGCGCCGTGATGACGAGGTGACCGTCCTGAATCGAGAACGGATTGAGCCCGAGCGACGTTGATGCCTGGGCGGCCGGCAGCCCGGAAAAGCTGGGATCGACATACACCTCCTGTTCGCCGGCCAGCCCGTACCCTGCGGCTCCGCTCCAGGCATAGCTCGTGCGCCAGGTCAGGCTCGGATCCTGACCGGCGGAGAGCGTGTTGAAGTCGTCGTTGAAGGTCTGGACCAGTCCGGTCAGGGGACTGACGATGTTTATATTGGCGGCCGTGAGATTCTGAAGGCTGGTGTTTTCAAGCGTTATCGTTTCGCCGCCAGCGATCGTCAGGACAAGGTCGGTGCCCACCGGCTTCATGGCCGCCGTGACGTCGGCGAACGTCTTGAAGCCGGTGTTGTTGAGCTGCAGGATGTCCCCGCCCGCGCCGGCCCGAAAGTCGGTGACAATGTCGTTGCCGTTGCTCGCTCTCACGATAAAAGTGTCGCGACCGGCCCCACCGGTCAGCACATCGTTGCCTCGCCCGCCGTCGATCACGTTGTCGCCGGCATTGCCGGCAATGAAGTTGTTGAGATCATTGCCGGTGGCGGGAGACGGAACGCTATCTGTCAGGACAAGATTTTCGACGTTCGGCGCATTGACGAGGCTGTATCCGTTAATGTTCCAGACACGGATCGTATCGATACCCTCTCCGGCCTGCTCGACGACCTTGGTGTTGTGGTCATAGACATAGTAGGTGTCGTCACCTGCTCCGCCGATCAGCGTGACGCCCGTGCCGCCGGCCTCCATGCCGTCATTTGTCACACCGGTCGTCAGCGTACCGCCCGCGGCGACGGTACCCGCCCAGTTCCATGCCGTTCCGCTCGCTGGCAGCGGATTGTCCAGCGCGACATTGCTTGGAACCAACGTCGAAAGCGCAACGTTCTGCAGCGTCAGGGTTTCGGTCGACGACAGCGTTACGACCGTATCGGAGCCCACTTGGGTGGCCGCTGCCAGCAAACTGGCGAACGTCGCAAAGCCGTAGTTTTGCAATCGCAACACATCGCCGCCCAAGCCCGCCTGAAAATCAGTGACGGTATCGGAGCCGTATCCCTTCGAGACAACGAAAGTATCGCTGCCTGCGCCTCCGGTCAGAACATCGTTTCCGGTACCGCCAAACAGAACGTCAGTACCGGCGCTTCCATTGATAATGGTCATGATGGATTGCGTGCTCCTTTTACGTGCACACAACTATGCACGCGTTCAAAAGAGCCTTATGGATTCGACGCAATTTGACCCATGACGCGAGAATCAGCTGACGGCCTGGAGATTTCTGCGGAGACACCGTAGTGCTACGGGCTGACGTGAAGTCCGCGCTGATCTGCAACAAGCACGCTCAGGGCAGTACCGGTCATTCACCGGGCGAGCAGGTTCCGGCTATGGAACCGTGTTCCGCATCCGATATGTGAGCACTTCATCTTGCGAAGTGCCTGTTACGCACGCTCCTCGACTCGCCAGGACTTTCGCCGGAGGACCCTCAGCGCGAACCCGGCCGTTTTCAATGCACACCACGTGGTCCGCATCGCGCACTGAATCCAGGCGATGTGTTATCAGCAACAAGGTTCGGTTCTTGAATTGTAGCTGGATCGCGCGTCGAATGCTGTCCTCGAGCGTCAGATCGAGGGCGCTCATCGCTTCGTCCAGGATGAGGAACTTCGGATTGCGCACGATCGCTCGGGCAAGACCAAGGCGCTGCCGCTGACCGCCTGAGAAGCGCAGGCCGTGCTGTCCGATCCAGGTGTCGTATTTGTCCGGCAAGGCCTCGACGACCTCTGAAACGCCCGCGACCTGTAGCGCCCGCCGAACCTCTTCCTCGGAGGCGTCGTTCTTGGCCATCCGAACGTTCTCGATCACCGTGCCTTCGATCAGGTCCACATCCTGCCCCGCAATCGCGAGCATGCCGAGCCAATCGGTTCGCCGAACGTCTTCGATGGATCGCCCATCAACCCGTATGATACCCTCGTTTGCCGAATAGAGCCGCAACAATAGATTTACGATCGTGGTCTTACCCGCTCCACTGGCTCCGATGAGCGCAGTGGTCTTGCCCGCAGGAATGTCAAACGAAGCATCCAAAAGAGCGGGGTCGGTACCGGCATCATAGCGGAACGTCACGTTGCGAAATGAGATGCCGTTCTCCAGTTTAGCCACGGCGACGTGCCCGGCGGTCGGATACTCCTTGTCACCTGTCGAGAGCATGTGTCTGATGGACCGAAGCTGCGGCTCGATCTGCGCCATATACAGCAAGTTCCCTTCCAGATCTCGCATATGCGGCTGCAATCGATAGAGCAACGCGACCGCGGTCAGGCTGGTCGCGAAGCCGATTCCCCATAGATCAGCGAACGCGATTACGAGAAACAGCACGAAAAGATACCCCACCTCCGTCAGAGGCGAGACCAGGGCGGATAGGCGCGCAAGGCGCAGCGCGACCTCTCGGGCCTGCGCCGAAGCCTGCTCGAAGCGCTTTTGGTGAATCTCCTCCTGGCCATACGCGCGGATCGTTCGCATGCCCTGGAGTGTCATCAGCATATGCTCACCCAGCTTTTGATGAACCAGCTTTACGCCGGCACCCAATCGCTGCATTGGCAGCGAAAGATGGCGCAATCCCGCCGATATGATCATCGAGGCGACGAGGGCGACGACCGTTACCTTGATCGAGAGCGCCAACAGAAAAGATGCGAAGAGAAAAACCGAACACGAACTCACGACAATGCGGGTCAGACTGGCGTATGCCCCGGAGATCACCCATGTCTCGGTTCCCAACACCTCCATGAGATAGGCTTCGTCATGGCGTTGGAAGAACGAATACGAAGTTGACAGATATTGCAGATGAACGCGGTTGCGCGCGACTTCATTGATCTTCTCTCCGACACGCGCACTGATCAATGTGTTGACAAAGGAAAGAGCACCGCGAGAAATGATGAGAAGGAGCAGCACGAGGGCAGTTTCGGTCGAGCTGTGAAACCAGTTCGCCGCATATCGAAGCGCTTCGCCCAGCAGGCCGCTGGTCGACGTTGCAAGCTCCACCTGACCCATGGCGAAATAGAAGAACAGGAGCACGAGAGTAATCCCGACCGTCTCCGCCAACGATGTCGCCAGGCCAAGGACGATCAGCGCGGGCGTCACCCAGCCGGGCAGTGGAGCAAGCTTGAGCAGCTTGAACAGTTCGACCAATGCAGCGCGGCGAGCAGCTCTCGGACTTCGTGTGTTGTTCGCGTGCTCTGTCATCGCGATTGACTCGGATCGCCGATGGCAAATAACGAAGCCGGGGGTCGGACCACCTTGCGACGCTGATGACGCCATTTCCACCGGACTTCCAAGACGGTATCCCGCGGCACATCGTGCACGGCGACCCTGAGCGCCAGCAAGGGATTCCGTCTGCAAAGCTGTCCAAGGATTGAGACGAAGTACCACAACTGACCGCCCGTCAGAGCTCTCCGAAGCAGCCAACGCGCATAGTTTCTGAAGCCCAGGTCGAGGAGCGCCATGCGCTCTGGGTGCCGCGCCATGATCTCATCGGCGACCAGCATCCAGGACCGGAACATCCGGGGCATGTTGCTTGACATGTTGTTCGGAAGGTAGCGGTAGCCGATCTGGTACTCGGGCACGACCGCGAAGTGGTACGCCTCCGCGACACGGCAATAGAACAGCAGATCTTCGCAGCCTTCTGCCCCCGACGCCCTGAGTCCGCTCTCGAAACCTTTTGCAGCTGTGAGGGCTTCCCGGCGAACTAGCGCCGAGCTGCCGTTGCCAATGAAATTTCCCTGACAGAGATAGTCCAGCACCTCGCCTGCATGAAAGACGGGGTCGGACCTGGCACTTACGCGACTATCGGCATCGATCCAGTCATACCAGCTGTAAACCAGACCAGTCCGCTCCCCTGCATCAAGCAAGGCTTGAAGCTGTTGCTCAATCTTGCGAGGCGTCCAGAGATCATCGGCATCAATGAACGCGACGAAGTCCGCGCGCGCGGCCTGCCAGCCCGCATTCCGGGCGGCTGCCACCCCTGCATTACGCTGTTCTATGATTGTTACGCGAGAATCCTGAACCAGATGCCGCTGGACAACTGCGACCGTGTTGTCTGTGGAGCCGTCGTCCACGACAATGATTTCCAGCTCGCGGTGCGACTGGGATCTGACGCTGCGAAGCGTCTCATCGATCGTTGCACTGGCGTTGAAGGCGGGAATAACCACACTGACCAGCAGCGCACCGCTACTCATTGATACTGCTCCAGGCAGCGCGCGAATGTGTCCAGCGTGAAATCGCCTCTGACCTCAATTCGCGGCAGGTCCAACAGATTGTCCTTCAGTGTTGCGGCCCGGCTGACCGTGTTGAACACGGTCTTGTAGCCGCATTCGGCTGCGAGGATTCCAAGCCGCTGATTGGTAGAGCCAAAAGGCGCAGCAAGCGACGTTATCGAGCGCCCAAGCCATCGCTCCAACTGTGCACGGGATCGCGTCAGTTCCTCGGCGAGAGTCCAGGTCGCAAGTTCCTGGCCGCGCGGGTGGCTCGCCAAATGGCTACCAAAGGATACGCCCTCGGCGGCAAGCCCGGCGATCCTGGCCGCATCGAGCAGCGAAGCGGGCTCTCCAAACGGCGCATCCCATTCAGCCCGCTTTCCCACGAAATCGGTCGCAATGAACACCTCCGCCGAGAAATCGTTTGCCTGCAAGATCGGCCATGCATACTCGGCAAAGTCCTGGTAGCCATCGTCGAAGGTGATCAGCACCGGCCTGCCCACGAACGGATGATTGCTTGCTACGAACCAGGCGAGCTGATCCGAATTGATCGTGTGGTAGCCATTGCGGCGAAGCCACAGCATCTGCTGCCCGAACGCATCCGGAGACAAGCGGTACCGCGCCAGTTCGTCTGGTCCTTCTGTCGCAATTCGGTGATACATCAGGACCGGAGCGTGCGTTCGTCTTTCGCATTGCGCGACGTCAAACCTGCGCGCCACGGCCCCGCCCCACACGATGGATCGCGCAAGCTCGACCTCAATCGGCGCGTCGATAGTCGCGCATTTCACCTGTATGTCAGGGGCGGCTTCGCCCGGGAGTAACCGCCTGAACCGATCGATACGGTAAAGCTCCGTCTCGATCGATGTCTCCAGGGCGAGCCCGGGCACGCCCTGGAGAATCCGCCTAATCGTCTCCGCCCCATACGGACTCTCCCAGTCGAGGCCCGTTCGCGACATGTTGTCCTTCAGCACAAAGGCATGGGCCGCCACCAGGTGACCGCCAGGACGCAGCGCCTGCACCAGTCGCTTCGCGACCGATTCTAGTTCGGCCTCGTCATTAAGGTAGTAAAGGACCTCGGAGCAGACGATCAGATCAGTGTCCTGTGGGAGCGGATCGGCGGACAAATCCAATTGAGTGAATTCGATATTCTGATGGCCATTGCATCGAATACGGGCGCGATCGAGCGCCTTGGTCGAGATATCGGCGGCCCTGAGGCGCTTGACCTTGGGTGCCAATTGCCATGTGAAATGTCCCTCCGCACACGCAAGCTCAAGCGCGTGATCCACTGGCCGGTCAGGCAGGAGCTCGAGCTGCCGGCTATACTTTTCCTGTTCATATGGCGAACCGTAGTTCCAGGGATCCTCTTGCTCGAAGAAACCCTCCCAAAATTTCTTGCGCGCGGTGTCTCGAGATCTTCTGACACATGGCATAGGACTGCTCGAAGCGGAGATGCCCGAGATGGCTCGCGACCGCGCCTCACGTGAGGCCCGCGAGGCCAACTCGCGTAGCCGCCCCCGGTGAGTATCTCGGCCGTCTCGCATGAAGGATTGAAGTCGTTCTGTCCGCTTGTGGAGTGCGATTTTTGCCCGAACCAGCCTTCCGATCTGGTCTTTGACCTGCAAATGAACGAGGCCATGGGCGGCCAGCGCGATCCAGAAGCGGTTGTTGACAGTGCCGAGGGCACCAATATCGAGCAGCGTCAGGATGCGAGGCCCGTCACAGAGATAGACATACAATCGATCGACAGTCCCGATCGGCCTGATGGTATCGATACGGCGAAGGTCAACGCGCGTGCCGAACGTCAACGTGAGGACCCTGGGCGCCGAAAGGTCGTCATAGTCGAGCACTTTTCGCTCAAAGCGGTATTGACACTTTCGCCCTGCCGCCAGGTCGCTCCATGCGTGCCCCATTGCTGAAATGAGGCTGGTTACGCCCTTCCCGTATTGCGGCCACCGTTCCGCCAGCCTGGCGGGCACCGTTCTTGCCCCGACCATCACGGCATCGAGCAAAACAGAGGCAACGAAGTCCGCCGTTGTCTCGGTGTTTGGAATGTCGCTGAGCGTTTCCGGCGATGGATCGCTGGCATTCTGGCGGCCGCAGTCAAATCCGGCACACCAGAGGGCGAAATACGCGTACGCCGCCGCGGCGCTGCCGGATGCAGTTGACGCTCCAGCTTGATGTGCGGGTGCCGGCTCGCTGACGCGGTCGTCACTCGAAAATCCGCGTGCAATAACCACACGCGCGTCGGCCAGCATCCGTTTGACATCTTGCGTCAGTGAACGGTCGCTTGTCCGGTAATAGCTCAATTTCTCGTCGACATGGATCCACCTACCGCCGCAGCGGGCGATCCGTTGCCACAGGTCCCAATCCTCGCACGTGCGGAGGCTGGTCTCAAAGCCGCCGACCTTTGCAACCGCGCTCTTCAAGACGAGCACGCCATGGATGAACGTGGCACACGTCCGAGCGAAACGCTCGAAGGCGTTGTCCTGGATGGCCGGATCGCAGCGAACGGGAGTTTCACTGCCGTCAGGCATAACCCGGCAACAGTTGCAGTAGGCCGCCACCGCCGAGGGGTCGCGATCCAGCGCAGCATTCATCTGCGCAAGAAAGGATCGATCAATCCAATCGTCACTGTCCAGGAACAGTATTCGTTCGCCGCGCGCGCTGGCAATTCCCTTGTTGCGGGCACTGGAAGCGCCTGCTCCGTCAGACTGTAGAACCCGAAAGCGGGAATCCCGCGCCGCGTATTCAGCAACGATCTCGGCCGTGGCATCGATCGAACCGTCATCCACGACAAGCGCCTCCCAGGAGGGGGCGCTCTGCGCGAGCAGGCTGTCAAGCGTTTCAGCAAGGGTTCCCGCAGCGTCGCGGGCGGCGATCACGACGGACGTACGCGGATGGGCTGTCATCTGCGAAATCTTTGGCGATGATAGAACAGCAATCCGGCGAGATATCCGGTCACCTCCTCCTTCAGGAAGCGGTCGCGAATGCTGTCTCCTTCCATTGCTTTCCGGAGCAGCCGAGCGAGGTACCAACGCGGCTTGTGATAGTAGGCCAGACGCCGGTTCGCCGAGATGCCGGTTCGCTCATACTGCACCAAAAGTGCGGCCGCATGACCGCGCATGTAATGATAGATCTGGCTGGCCAGTCCATCCATTGTCCTGCGGTGAAAATGGAATGCGACTGACGCCGGAGTGTAACGACACGTGTAGCCGCCCGCCAGCAATCGATACCAATACTCCGAGTCGCCCGAGCAGCCGGCCTGACCGACGTCCAGGCGCTCATCAAAGAGCCCGACGGCCTGAAACACCTCACGCCGGAACGCCATGCTCGCTCCGGCGCCGAGGTCCCACGCGGGAAGGACCTGGCCGTGATGCGATCGGAAGGCTGCGCTGTCGTAATCCTGTTCGCGATAGCCCTTGCCGAATCCCCAATACGTCTCGAAGTGCCGTTGCGCCTCGGTCGCGAGCTCGGCGGGAAGCACAAGCCCAGTCACCGCGCCGACCTCGGGAGAGTCAAACGCACATGTCAGTTGCTCCAGCCAGCGCGGGTGAAGCAGCACATCGTCATCCGTATAGGCGACAATATCTCCAGTCGCCTGGAGCGCGCCGGCATTGCGCGCAATGTCCAAGCCGGATCGGTCCTCCCGAATGTAGGTTGCTGCCGCGGCCAACGCGACATCCCGGGTCCGCCGATCGCGCGATGCATTGTCTACGACGATGATTTCTCGCGGAGGACGGGTCTGCTGCGGCAGCGACGACAAGCATTTGCTCAGCTCGTCCGGACGGTCGCGCGTGCAGATCACCACGCTCGCCGAGAGCCTCACTTTCGTCGGGGTTCGCACTTGGGAATCGACGGCTGACAGGAAGGTGTCGTCGATATGATCGATCCTGGCGTCCGTTATCTGGCCTTCATGCATTAGCACATGGCCGATCGGCTGGTCGGCGCGCCAGAACACCGTCATGCCCTCGATCAATGTCGTTTCCGCAACATCGGACGCCGACGTCACGGAGACATGCGCCACGCCTCTTCCCAGTCCAATTCCTGCGAATCGCGTATCGATCATCTTCGTGCGAAATCATGCCGGCGGGTTGCTATCGCTCCACCTCAGTGCAGTCTCAATAATGAAATCGATCTCGGATTGCCGCGGGCTCCAACCGAGCTCCCGCTTGGCCTTGGCAAAGGAGGCGACGAGCGTGGGCGGGTCGCCCGCGCGGCGTGGGCCGCGGCGGACGACCGGATCATTTCCGGAGACACGCCTCACTGCCTTTATTAGTTCGATCACACTCGTGCCAACCCCTGTACCGAGATTGAAGATATGAGTACCACCTCGCGCCACCAGCATGTCACCTGCGAGAAGGTGCGCCTGCGCCAGGTCGTTGACGTGGATATAATCCCTGATTGCACTGCCATCCGGCGTCGGAAAGTCCGTTCCCAGAATGGTGAAAGGCCGATCGGGTCGGCGCACAGCTTCGATCGCCAGCGGAATGGCATGGGTTTCCGGTTCGTGGCGCTCGCCGATCTCTCCGTCCGGATCACAGCCCGCCGCGTTGAAATAGCGCAGCGAAACCGACGACATCTCGTACGCGCGGCCAAAGTCCTCCAGCATGCGCTCGATGATCATCTTGGACCAACCATAGGGATTGATCGGCGCCTGCGGATGTGTTTCGTCTATCGGGGTCTGCTTGGGAATTCCGTAACTGGCACACGTGCTGGAAAAGAGCACGCGCGAACAGCCGGTCGCTCGCATTGCCTCCAGCAGCGCAAGCGTTCCTCTCGTGTTATTGTCGTAATAGATAGCGGGATCAGCCACGGATTCGCCGACATAAGCCAGTGCCGCAAAGTGCGCGACAAGGTCCGGCTTGTAGGTGTCCAGCGCTGCGCGAACGCCGGCTGAATTGCGAATATCGCACTCGACCAACGGTCCCCAGCGCACCGCATCGCGCCAGCCTCGGGAAAGATTGTCGAGCGTCACGACATTCCAGCCCGCCATTGCAAACGCCTTGCAGCAATGCGAGCCGACGTAGCCGGCACCGCCGGTGACCAGAACGGTCTTTTTCATCTCGCCGCGCTCGCGCGTTGCGCATCGATCGGAGCTGGGACACTACCGAGATTTGTCGGGTCGGCGAAATCGTTACGCTTCCTTATCAACCTTCGCACCAACAACATTCAACTCCTTGTCCCGAAAGCATGAACTTGTTCTTAATCTCCAACCTTCCAAACCCATCAATTCATATCTAGATGGATTGTGGCTTCATTCGTACGATCGAACGGCGGCGCGCAGACGCGTGAAGCTGCCACGCGCAGTTGCAAAGGACCGAAATGGTGCAATCCGTGGATTGATGTTGCGAAATTATTGCTTCGCTGCGGTCTCGTCCGCGGGATAGAAACGCGCCTGATGCGCTTCGGTTAGAACCTGTCCCGTCGATGATTTCACGAGGGCAGTCCATTCATACACACCCGGCTTGCAAGGACCAAATGTCCGGATCGTCCCCGATGGCACGACACCATTGCTCGGAACCGGAATGTTCTGGCCTCCCATCTCGCGAGTGCCTTCTGCAAGTGTGAGCGTCACCGACGTGGCACCGGCGGGAATATTGCGCAGACGCATCTCCGGATTTGGGAACAGCGTGACACAGCCGCGTACCCCGCGCCATGAAAAATCCAACGTCATCGGATCGGCCGATGCAGGATGACAGGCCGCCAGCAACAAAGGGAAGGCAACAACAACAGCTCTCACATATTGCTCCGATCAGTTTCGCTTCCGATCTTCGCGCGATCGGGGCACGCACTATTCACGATTCACGCAGACTAGATCGCCCATTCTAAGGCGCCATCGGTAAGCCCACTTGCAACCGATGCATCAAAAGAAGCAGCCACGAGTTGGCCATTTTTTTGACGGATCGTCGGGACCTCCTTTGGCGTGCATCAACGACCATTCCCGCGCCTGCCAACGGATTGAGCAAACAAGGGCAAGTGGCAGCTAAACCGTGTCCAGAAACGTCCTGATCGTCGTACCCGTTTTGAACGAGGCTTCCCATATCGAGACCGTTGTCCGCAATCTGGCGCGGGACAGTCTCGACGACGATCGCACGATAGTGGTTGCAGATGGCGGCAGCACCGATGGGACGCCTGAGATTGTTCGCCAGCTCGGCAAGGAGATTCGCGGCGTCCATCTGTTGCGCAATCCCCAGCGGCTGCAGAGTGCCGGGGTCAATCTAGCCGTACAAGTCTTTGGTGCTGCGGCGGAGGTCCTGGTGCGGTGTGACGCCCATTGCGAATATCCATCGGATTATGTTTCGAGCCTCCTCAAGACTCTCAACGAGCGCAAGGCCGACTCGGTCGTGGTCCCCATGGACTCTCGTGGCGAGGGTTGCTTGCAGAAAGCCGTCGCCTGGGTCTCTGACACCAAGGTCGGTTCGGGCGGATCGGCACATCGCGGCGGAAAGCAAAGCGGCTTTGTCGATCACGGGCACCATGCCGCGATGACCATCGATGCCTTTCGCAGGGCCGGTGGTTACGACGAAACCTTCACTCACAATGAAGATGCAGAGTTTGACTGCAGGCTCCGTGCACTCGGCGGCCGGATTTTTCTGGATTCGGACATCCGCCTTTCATATCGACCGCGGTCGAGTTTTCTGAGCCTGGCGAAGCAGTACTTCAACTACGGGCGTGGTCGATCGAGAACGGTGAGACGGCATCCAGGATCGTTGCGACTGCGTCAATTCCTGGTGCCCACTCATGTTTCATTGACGCTCGGCGCCATCGTGCTGTCGCCGGCTGCGCCGCTGCTGTTGACCTGGCCGGCGGCCTATCTGGCGATACTGGCCCTGACCGCAATGATGATTGCAGTAAAACATCACTCAATTTGCGGGCTGCTTGCACTGCCGGCTGCCGTCGTGATGCACTTCGCGTGGGCACTTGGCTTTTTCTGGGGCATCCTGTCGATCCGCCAGACCACCTGGCAGATGACCCCTTCAGTTTCCTGAACGCTGCAGAACCTCGGCACTGGCCGGCGCGCCCACACGCCGGCCGGCCTTCGCATAGGCGGCCTCGGTCAGGCGGGCAATCGAGGTCCACGTCGGCACGGAGTCCCGCAGATCCAGCATTCCTTGACTCTTGGCGTTTCGATAGTCGGGGTCGCTGATCAAGCGATCGAGCGACCGTGACAATGCGGCGGGATCACCTGGAGGAACGAGCGTCCCCTCCGCCCGATCGCTCAGCCATTCCGAAAACGTTCCAAGGTTCGAAGCGACGATCGGACGTCCCGCCGCGATCGCCAGCATCAGCACACCGGATGCGTCGATATCCCGGTACGGAAAAGCCAGGATGTCAGCGCGCGCGACCAGCGAGGTTACTTCGTCTTCCGGAATGAACCGCAGGTCGAATTCGACATGGTCCTCGAGCTGCAGATCCTTCACCATCGCAAACAGCGGCTCCATCGGCATTTCGGGCCAGCCCACGATCTTCGCCACGCAACGTGCCCTGACCTCTCGGGGAAGCAATGCAAGCGCGCGAAGCATGACGTCGATGCCCTTGTAGGGCTTTATCTTGCCGAACAAGAGTATTTGAACGCGCCCGTCCGCGGCCGCGGACTCGTCGACAGGTCGGGCGATGTGATCCGTCAGCAATCCGTGCGCGATAACGGAAATCTTCTCGTCCGGAATACCAACGCGCAGCAGGCGATCACGTGCAACGGTCGTATGAACGATAAGATGGTCGAAGCAATGCAGAATCTTGAACGCGCCGATTCGCTGTATCCGCGAGCTCGGATTGTTATTGAACGGATTCGAGTCATGAACGGTCAGAACCGTCGGCGCGACCCTCCTGAACTTGGGAATGAACTGGCTGTCGACGATCGCCAGCGGTGCCCATTGAAAATGGATCACATCTGGCGGCGTCTTCCTGAAGCGCCTGATCAGCCGTGTCATTGATTCGGCGTGACTGAGTCCCTTCAGCCCCAGCTGCACGTTGCGCGGAAGTTTCTTGAAAAAGCGCGACTGCAATCCCGGATAAAAATGCCGGTCAAGGAACAGGTCTTCATCAATGGAAGGCTTCTGCCCAAGCTGTCGCCCGACAATGCTGGCTGCATGCCCAATATCGTTCAATCCTTTGGCTAATTTAAGATCATATGGCCACGTAAACAGTGACGGATCGATCAGAGCGATTTTCATGCGATTGCCTCACCAATCATGCTTTGCGGACCCCGAAATTACTTCTGGCTCATCAAGGCATAGATTGATAGCCTCTTTTGCCACCTGCAAATTTGTGAGCGACACGCGTTGAAGATTAGCATCGTCATAACAGTCTACAATTACGAACGGTATGTCGGATTGGCAATCGACAGCGCGTTGAATCAGACCCGTCCGGCGGACGAGATCGTCGTCGTCGACGACGGATCGATCGACGGTTCCCGCCGGATCATTGCCGGCTATGGTGACAGGATTCGAGCCATATTTCAGGCAAATCAGGGCAACATCGCAGCATTCGAAGTTGGGTATCGCGCAGCGACAGGCGACGTACTGCTGTTCCTCGATGCGGATGACATCCTGATGCCGACGGCGGTCGAAAACGTTGCTGCGCACTGCCGCGAAGGTGTTTCGAAAGTTCAGTTCAATCTGGATATCATCGATGACGCCGGCAGGCGACTTGGGCGTTCGTTCTGTGCGTTTCCCAAATCCTACGCGCCGGACGATGTGCACGCAGAATTTAGCCGGTCGGGAACGTACATCTGGCCAGTCATGTCGGGAAATGCGTACTCCCGAGAGTTTCTTCGACAGGTCATCCCGCTCAATCCGCCCGTGGGATACGACGGCGCCCTCAACACGATCGCGCCTCTTTACGGAGACGTGGTCACGGTGCAGGAAACCCTCGGGCAATATCGGCTCCATGGCAAAAACATCAGCCGAAATGACGCGAAGGGCCGGGCGCAGCGGTTTCCGGATTTTCCCAGGCAGATCGGGTTCCGCATCGCAGAGTTCGACATCCTGAAGGCACATTGCGACAGGAAGTCCATGCACGTGCAAGCGGCACGGCCGATCGATAACGAGATCGTCTTTGTCAACTATCGCCTCGCGTCCCGTAAACTGGGACTGCGCTATGTTGGGCAGGACGCGGACACGTCGAGTTCACTTCTGCGCCGTGGGATATGGCTTGCGCTGACCACGACCACACATTGGCGCGCCGCCGCCTCTCATATCGTCTGGTTCACAGGGTTGTTCTTGAGCCCTTCCTGGCTTGCGTACCAGCTGATCATGCTCCGCTTCAACAGGGCAGAACTCCTGAGGCCGCTCGTCAAGTTCGGAAGTGTCATCCGGCGCAAGCCCGCCTGAGCGGGCCACGGGGCAAACGTAACCCGCCTCGTCAAATCTCGTGCCGCGCCCTCAAGGCGTCAATCACATGCTTTCGATCGTACGAATTGTCTCCGGCATTGGCGCGGAAAGACTGCTTGCGCCGGCGAGGCGGACGCGAATCCGCCTGTCGGACTGTCGAAGGCGGATATTTTCCGACAGGCGCAGAACATATTCCTTTGATTTCCACGCAAACCGAGCCGCCCTGTCAAACGCAGTAGGCTCGCGGACCGACTCCGCCGCCTTTGCGATCGAAGATGTCAGCGTCAGCTCAAGGCACGGAAAAGGAAACAAGGCATAATTGTGGAGGCCATTTGCCCAGAAGCGGTCCATCTCCCAGTCGATCGGCCGATGAATAGTTGTCACGCTGTCGATGAACCGACGCGCGGCATGGCCGGAGATCAGATAGGCCTGCGTTCCCATTGGCGCACGCTCAAACCGCACCAATTCCCGCTGATCCAGCCAGGCCACGTGCTTGCACGGCGCCATGTGTCGCCCATACAGCCGGAGATAACCGATCTCGGCAGCCTTGCAGATGTCCGGAAGCGATCGAAAGCTGAACCCGGCATCGAGAATGACGTCGTCTTCGATCACAAGTGTCCATGAATTGTCGGCGTCTGACGCTGCCACCTGCGCCATGATGCTCATATGACTAGCTGCGCAGCCGATCTCGGCACGTGAAAGGCCCCTGCCCCAAAAGCGGATGGCCAGCGCCTCATCATATTGCGGGAGCCCCTTGGCGGGCACACGCAAGGCATCAAAGAAGGCCCATGGAATCTCAAGCGACTCCAGATTTGCACTCGCGCGCTCGCGGCGCGCGGAACCGACCAAGCTAATCGCCACAATTTTGAGATTGCTGCCCATTGATTGATCAGTCCGACGCGTTGATTGGGAACCGTATTGCACGTGATCTCCAAAACGATTACCGCGAACTTGTCGCTGCTGACAAGGACGCGGCACGCGCCCAGCGGCTGCCATCCTGGTGGCCATTTCACGGTCATGTTTCGTAACGCACGGCGAAATCTGCGGCTACACCTAAGGCGACCGGCATTTCGGACGCCTTGCACCGAACCGACGCTTCCTCAGCGACGAGTGACTATGTACCTGCCGAAACTCGCGGCGGTCTCGAGTAGGAGAGTAGTGGATGTCATCAAAGCGTCGAATGAACAGCACCATTGCAGCACTGTTCGTCGCATCATTGACTGTCATTGGCTCAGCCCTTTATCTTGGCCTGAGCAACGATGGTTTGCGACAGCGCCTGCAATTCATCCCGCTGTTTGAGGAACGCAGCCAAATCGTCGGCGGCGCGGTCATCGGCCAGAATGGCAGTGGGTTGTATGCGGGCTATACGCTGTCGTGGGGAGATGAATTCAACTCTCTCGATATCGTGGGTCCGGCAAACGCTCGCGGCAAGTTCTTCCCGACTGGCGCCTATCATCCGGGTATCCGCGGCAATACCACGTCGCTCGGGACAGCTTTTGATGCCGACCCGCTGACCACAGGCTACAAGGACCGCAACCGCGGCGTCGCGGTTGGCTTCGACAATATGTCGATCTCCGGCTCGGTGCTGCGCCTCGCCGCGCGCAAGGCAACAACCCGCGAGCAGACATTCCTTACGCCGACCGACCGATCCATCAACGGAGGCGTGCGGTCGCACCTCTCCGCGATGATCCATACCGCCGGGGCGTTTGCATACTACCCGACGGCCAACGCCGTCATTATCGAGATCCGCGCCCGGTTCAGCCCCAGGCTTACAAATCCGGCCGGCTTTCATCCCGCGTTCTGGACCTATTCGGTCGCACCCGTGCTCAATCCAACAGGCAACGAGTGGGATCTGGAATGCAACTCCCAAGGGATGCACTTCAGCAATATCGTCCATACCTCGGGGAAAATCTCGACCGACAACAGCGCCGGACCATTCGACTATATGGACGGCACGTTCCACGTCTTCAGTTTTGTCTTTCGAAACGGCGGAAACACCCAACTCTACGTCGATGGTGCCCTTCGATCCCAGTTTGCCGGCGTGGATTCCAATACGAAGAATATGCCCTCATTTGTGTTGCTGACGTCACACATATTCAATAACACGTTCGCGGGCGAGGCGTACGACGCTGCAGCGTGGGCCAGCTCGGCGACCGGCGCCTATCTCGATGTCGACTGGATCCGCGGCTGGCGGACGACGGGCGTCAAGCATTGGAAGCCGCTGGTTTCGGTCGCAGATCTCAATATCGATTACGACGGCAACGGCACGATTGTGCTGCCGAGCGCCAAGGCGCTCTGGGGTGATGCGAGCGTTACTGAATTCGTCCAGGCCGTACCCTATGACAGCTCCGAACCGGGTATGACGGAGCAGACGACGTTTACGCAATTCCCGGAAGGAATTTCGTACGATCCGGCGTCCCGCACGATCAACGCGGACTTCACCGCCGGCAACGGCAATGCCGGACGCTCTCATGTCGTCGTTTATGGCTACAAACCTGATGGCTCAACGATGGAGCCGCTGCGATTCTCCATCAATCGCGGCCCGCACGTGATGACGCGCTCTCTTTCAGCCGCCGCAGGCGACAGCTACCGCCACGACATCTATGGGGAGTGCGATGTCGGAGTCATGATGCCGAAGATCTTCTCCGTCAAAGGCCTGCCGCAGGGGCTCGCCTTCGACCGTTCCACCGGGCTGATCAGTGGCACCCCAACGGCAACAGGGGTGAGCAACCTGACAATCTCCTGCGCAAACAATGCGGGCCAGACCACAAACAGGACCACAACGTTGACCGTCCACGCGCACGATCCGGCGGGCCGCCCGAACGGTGGATGATACTCGACCCTCAACCTCGATCCGGCGGGGCCGAACTGCCCTGGCAGATGTCCAGAAAGTTTGCGAGGGCGTCGTCCACACTGGTGCTCAATGGCCGACCCAGCTTTTCGAAGGGCTTGCTCCACGCGTCGACGAACGTGCTGATTTTGCCATAGTTGTTGTCAAGGACCGAGTGCGGAACATTCAACAACACGCAAAAGATGTGGGTGTGAAGCCGGTCCGTGATCACGTAGGCCGACGATCCAACCTGCCTCATGCCACGGGCTACACGGTTCGACGCGAGAAGGTGAAACCACCGAATGCGCACGTCGAGCTCCGATGGCGTCCTGCCCTTGAGCACGAGGAGCGCCGTCTCAAGCAGCGCCTTGACAAACAACCACTTTCCCAAGCCTCGCTGTTCGATGAGCCAGTCCTCGACAACTGCAAAGTTTGGGAGCGGCGGAAAACGCTTCTGCTCCACCTTCTCGTGATCAGTTCGGAGCAGCAGCAACAGTTTCCTGGTTATTGCCGCTGGCGACCTCTGCGCCCCCAGACAGAAAGCCATGTCCGGACAGAGATCGACGGGCGCCGTGAATTCCTTTGTCGCGATATTCAAACTTTGCACGTCGCGGACAAGAATCCGGAACTTTTTGTGCGAGTTGATGATCTCCGCGGCGCGCTTGAGACTTGCCGTCGAGGAGAAGTGTATGGTTTGCGGCAACTGGATGATCTGGCGATCCGGAAACTCCGACAGAAGCCTGAGCCGAAACTCCTGATGGCTGGGCCACAGGTCTCCGAAATTTCCCCCACCATGGATAAGTATAGGTCCGGCAGGAACGGCTCTTTCAAACTCTTCCTTTGACCAGGTGTCATAGGTGCAGACGTAGGACGGTGCTCGGCCTAGCTTCTTCTGCAGATAGGTCTCTTCACCCAACCATATGGCGCTGTCGCCCACATTTGAGTGGTTGGGGAAATCCACCAGCGCAAACTTCTCGACACCCTCCAGATGAGGCCCGATGACCTTTTCGATCTCATCCTGCATTTCTGCAATGAGTGTACGAGAATCCTTCATGGGAATTTCGGCCATCGTCCTGAGTTCGGTCCCGTCGGTCGCATCACAGCATCGAACGGTTTTCGATGCATCGGCAAAACTTCTCATTCGACTAATCCACTTCTGCCATTGCCGCGCCAAGGACGCGCGCTACGGTTGCGCGAACGACGCATCTGCGTGCCGGCAGCGAGAACGCCGGACGTTTGCTGCGAGCTTCCCGCGCCAGTCATTCGATCTTTCGCGCTCAGCCGGCTTCTGCCTCTTTCACGCTCTCGTGCCTCTCTGGGTGTCCCCCTCGCCGATGCGGAAAGCTGATCGGGTTCCAGACACGGAATAGATCGGCTTAGCAGCCAAAAGGCAAGTCTCGGCAGCGCTGCCGATTAGCGACAACACCGCACATATTCATGACAAGAATCGAATCTATTGAAGTCCTAAGGCAGGCAAATGAGTTGATCGCAACGTACATAGGCAGCGAGCCTACGGGAATGCCGCTTCTGGCAGCAAGCCTGCACCCAGGTGCGTTAGCGAGCTCGGAGTAAACCGCATGATCGGTTTGTTGAAAGACTACGTAAAGGCTCGCCTGCTCGATAACGACTTTATGATATCCGGCACCTCAAAGGAGGAGGAGCTCAGGGAGTTCTTCCGGGACCTTTTTCCTGTCGTGACGGACAAGAAATTGATTCGACTGGGCGGATCGGCTGATGGCGGCTATCTGGTTCCGGACGATCTGGATGGATGCGTCGGCTGCTTTTCGCCCGGCGTCTACAACGTCTCTGACTTCGAGCTCGGCCTTGCCGAACGCGGCATCCCGTGTTTCCTCGCTGACTTCTCGGTGGATGCACCCGCGATCCACAATGACCTGCTCGATTTCGAAAAGAAATTCCTCGGAAACGAAAACAACGCCAGGTTCATGACTCTAGAGAACTGGATGTCGAGGAAGGGCCCTCAGACCGGCGATCTCATCCTCCAGATGGACATTGAAGGCGGCGAATACGAGGTTCTCATCGAGACGAGCTGCGACAACCTGAAGCGCTTCAGGATCATAATCATCGAGTTCCATTCCTTGGACAGAATTCTCAATCCGATCGGTCTCACGCTGATCGGCGCTGTTTTCAAGAAGATCACCAAGCACTTCGACGTCGTACACATTCATCCAAACAATTACTTCAAACCCATCGAGTACAGGGGCTTCAAGGTCCCGCCGATCATGGAATTCTCGTTCTTGCGCAAGGATCGCGTTTCTCGACGGACCCCTGCGAGAACGTTTCCTCACGAGCTCGACAGGAGAAACGTCGCCGACAGGGATGATGTCGTGCTGCCGAAATGCTGGGTCGCTCCAGAGTGATCGCCCCGTGGCTGCACCGATGAATCGCGCCAGCCGCTGAAAACGGGCGCGCCGATGCGCGATGGTTGGCTCGCAATGACGAGGCGGGGTCCCTACTCCCCCGCCTGACGGTTCTCGCTAAGATATGCCTGATAGGCCAATTTGAGCCCATCCTCGAGCGAGGTCTTGGCCCGCCAACCCAGTTTCGCCAACCGGTTGACCTCGAGCAATTTGCGCGGGGTGCCGTCGGGGCGCGAGGTGTCAAAGCTGATCTCGCCGGAATAGCCGACGGTCGCCGCGACTAGACGGGCAAATTCGGCGATCGCAATGTCCACGCCGGTGCCGATGTTGACGAGCTCGCCGCTCGAATAGGTTTTCATCAGATGGATGCAGGCGTCCGCAAGATCGTCGACAAAGAGGAATTCGCGCCGCGGCGTGCCGGTGCCCCATACCACGACATTCTTCGCCCCCGACGTCTTGGCCTCATGGAAGCGGCGGATCAACGCCGCGACGACGTGACTGTATTCGGGATGATAATTGTCGCCGCGACCGTAAAGGTTGGTCGGCATTACACTGATGAAGTTTAAACCGTACTGGCTGCGATAGGCCTCGACCATCTTGATGCCGGCGATCTTGGCGATCGCGTAGGGTTCGTTGGTCGGCTCCAACGGGCCAGTCAGCATCGACTCTTCGCGCAGCGGCTGGACTGCCAGTTTGGGGTAGATGCAGGAGGAGCCAAAGAACATCAGCTTCTCGCATCGATTGACATGCGCAGCGTGAATAACGTTGGTCGCAATCGCGAGGTTTTCGTAGAGGAACTCGGCGCGCAGCGTATTGTTGGCGACGATGCCGCCGACCTTGGCGGCAGCAAGGAACACTGCCTGCGGACGCCTTGCAGCAAACCATCTATCGACGGCGGCCTGATCACGCAGGTCGACTTCGCTCCGCGACACCGTCAGCAGCTCGACATTTTCCTGCGCAAGCCGCCTCACCAACGCGGAGCCAACCATGCCGCGATGGCCGGCTACGAAGACGGTCTTGCCGGCCAGCTCAAATGGATTGCTTGCCATTGGTGACCTCTCGCCTGGCCTCGAGCAGATCGGAAGCCACCATTTCCTTAACGAGTTGCGCGAACGGGGTTCTGGATTTCCAGCCGAGCTTCTCGCGCGCCTTACTGGGGTCGCCGATCAGAAGATCGACCTCGGTGGGACGGAAATAGGTCGGATCGATTCGCACGACGATCCTGCCTGACTTCTTGTCGATTCCGGTTTCCTCGACGCCCTTGCCCCGCCATTCGACTTTGCGGCCGACTTCGGCAAAGGCGAGCTCCACGAACTCGCGCACCGAGCGGGTCTCTCCGGTTGCCAGTACGAAATCGTCGGGCCGGTCGGCCTGCAGGACCATGTGCATGCCTTCGACATAATCCCTGGCATGGCCCCAGTCGCGCTTGGCCTCGAGATTCCCGAGATACAACGTCCCTTCGAGGCCGGTCTCGATGCGGGCAACGGCACGTGTGATCTTGCGGGTGACGAAGGTTTCGCCGCGGATCGGGCTCTCGTGGTTGAAGAGAATACCATTCGAGGCGAAGATGCCGTAGGCCTCGCGGTAGTTCACCGTAATCCAATAGGCATAGAGCTTCGCCACCGCGTAAGGGGAGCGCGGATAGAAGGGAGTCGTTTCCTTCTGCGGGACTTCCTGCACGAGGCCATAGAGCTCGGAGGTGGACGCCTGATAGAACCGCGTCTCCTTTTCCATGCCAAGAATGCGGATCGCCTCCAAAAGCCGCAGCGTTCCGATCGCGTCGGCGTTCGCGGTGTACTCCGGGCTCTCGAAACTGACCGCCACATGGCTCTGTGCAGCCAGATTGTAGATCTCGGTTGGCCGGATCTGCTGCATCAGGCGGATCAGGTTTGTCGAATCCGTCATGTCGCCGTAATGCATCAGGAACGGCACATCGCCGGCATGCGGATCCTGATAAAGATGATCGACACGGGCCGTGTTGAAGGACGACGACCGCCGCTTGATGCCGTGGACGATGTAGCCCCGGCCGATCAGATACTCGGCGAGATAGGCACCGTCCTGACCGGTGACGCCCGTAATCAGCGCGACGCGGCGCTTCGACTTTTCATTCATATTGCTCACCCGACTGCTTAATTGTCATCGACGATTTTCCCATTTTCCCGAACCTGTTGGCGATTGCGCCGAGGATACGCAGGATCTCACGCTCGGGCCCGGCCGGCGAGCCTGCCGCTCGCCAGAATCCAAAGAGTGACCCGACATAGGCAAGCGCACTCACAAGAACAACAGCGACCAACCGAGCATAGACGTGAGACTCATGGCCAACCGATGTGGTGAAGACCCAATTGGTCAGAAGACCGACAATGATCATCGTGCAGGTGGACAAAGCGGTCCTCAGATTCACGAGAAATTGCCGGGAGACAGAGGTGTCGATCAACTCGCGGACCAGGACCATGTTGTAGACGACACCGCCGAGCGTAACCGCCACGCGAGCGACCAGCAGGCCAAGTAACCCTCCTACCCACAGGCCCGCAACAATGACAGGCAGCCTCACGATCAGGATCGCAACGTCGCGATGAAATAACCTGCGCGTCTGCCCAAGCGCCAGACCAAGGGGTTGGACGGTCGCGCTGAGCGTATGCAACGCGATTGCACCACCGAGGAGCTGGATCACGATTGTCGCGCCTGCCCAGGCCTCACCCAGCGCGAGCGGAACGAATTGATCGGCGATCAACGCGAAACCGAACCCGGCCGGAAAGGCGATCGCACACAGCATTGCTTGGGCCGACAGATAAGCTCGTTGAAGGGCGGCTTTGTCGTCCCTCAGCCTCACGAACGCCGGAAACAGCGTCCCGGCAAGCGGATTTGTTGCTTCGCGTGTCGGCGTCGCGGCCAGGTCGCTGCCCAGCACATATCCACCCAGGGCGGATTTCCCGAGGAAATATCCGATGATGATCTGGTCGAAACGCCAGTTCAGCGTGCTGACGGCCTGTCCGAGCGATAGCCACACAGAGAACGAGAATAGAGTGCGGCTGCCCTTTATCCGGAATTTCGGCCGGAACGGCTGGATCAGATAAGAGGCGACGACATCGATGAAGTTGGCGACGACGGCTCCGGCGATCAGCGCCCAGTAGCTCCTGAAGCAGATAGCGATCCCGGAGGAGACGAGGATGGTAGCGAGCGCCCGGCTGCTGCTCGTCACAAATTCCTGCCAGAAGACGAGTTGACGCTGCATCATCGCAAGCATCGGGTTTCGAAGGCCGGATATCACAATCGAACAGCTCAGGACCAACAGAATCGGAATCAAACGTTCATCGCCGTAGGACACTGACACCGGATAGGCGAGCAACGACAGCAAGAGTGCGAGCAAGCAGGCGCGAGCCAGGCTCAGCGTCCACGCGGCGTGGAATTGATCTTCACTTGGATCCTTGTGGTGAATGAGTGCCGATGCCAGGGACAGTTCCGTCATCGACGTCAGAACAGCAATGATGGCCGTCGCGACGGCAACCAGGCCGAAATCTTCCGGCGTGAGCATTCTCGCCAATATGAGGGTGTTCAGGAAGCCGAGAATGGCAACCACCAGCCGGCTGACGCCGATCCAGGCAGCTCCGATGGCGATTGAATTTTTCGACAAAGGAGGCGCCGTACGCGCACCAATACCGACCATTTTCAATGCTCGTTCATTGACAGATGGCCTCCAGTGCGCGCTCCAAAATGTCAGGCGCAACCTTGAAATCGAATGGACTTGGCCCAAACGCTCCCTGCGGGCGCGTCCCGTGACTGTCCCCCACGATGTAAGAATAGTCCGCGCCCGCGGAGGTTGCGATCGTGTAGTAGTAGGGGTGCACGTGGTCTGAAGGAATCAGTTCCAGCACTTTGGTTCCAGGCGAGCAGAATACGAGATTGGTCAGGCCCGCACCATGTGGGCCAACGACAATCGAGCATTCGGAGAAAAACGCCGCTTCATCCTCGACATCATCAAAATTGTAAATCTGGAAGCCGAACTTCTTCAATGTAGGCATCAGCTCTTGTTCATTGGCGACCTTCCTTTGCCCTTTGCGTGGAACGTATACGCGTCTGTCGTGACGAAGCGGCGACTTGGCGACCTGCAAGCGGAAGAACTCCGTAAGCCATGGCGCGTAATTCCGTCGCAAGCCTGGAAACGAAGTGCCGATCACGAGATCGGCCTGGATATCCTCCTGGCCTGCCCACACGCACTTGTGCATTGGAATTCCAAGCCGGCGAACGAGTTTGGTTGCCGTGTCGGACGCAGGCTTGGGCAAATAGACATAATCGACGTCGTCGAGCGACAGGCCACTTTTCTGAAATAGCGCCAATCGTCCCAGGCAATCGAGCAGGAAGTGCCCATAGTTTCCTCCGGCGAAATCACTCGCCAGCGAGAGACAGGTGCCACCTAGCGGCAGCGGCGTCCCGTAGGCAATTGATCGTGGATGGCGCGAGAACGACGATCCGTACCAGGTGCTCTCGTAGAGCAGCGATCCATCCTCCGTCACGAGCCAGCCGTCGGGACCGAGGATGCGAGCCTTGTCCAGGCGGAGAATGCCCAGCTCGGGCATTCTGTTTTCAACAGTTTCACCAAAACCTGCGTCGCGGCTGCCGAATCGAACCGGCGCCTTCCGCGCCAGGACCTCTTCCTCGACGGCAGTCAGCCAAGTATGCGGATGTTCACTTCGCCACGCGCGATGATCACAAAGCCGGCTCGGGCTGCCGCGCAACGCACCACGGAGGATTTGCCTGACGGCGCGAACCTTTGAGTTCATGGACGACTACCCATGCAAGAGACACCGACCGTGACTGGCAAGCCGCATGACGGCTCACCTGCCACAGCCAAAGCAAAATTCAGACCGACCTTCGGACAGCGCGCCGATCGCAATCAGCGGTACTCGGCTTGACCCAGATCACACCGAGTTGTGCTCACGCTGGATGCAGGCCTGCGATCAGCGGCGCACATGCAGCGACAATAGACGGCAAGATCTGGCTTTTTTTGGTTGGACCATCGCGGTGTCGCAAGCAACTGGGACTTCTTTGGGGCCGATCTCGCCCGCGACTTCAGCCGTCAGTTTGCTGCCCAGCAGATAGTTCCCTTCCCGCGGCACGGCCGGCAGCCCAAATTCGATCACGCTGACGCCATCTTCCCCTTGCTTGCGAGAGACCTGTTGCAGCGGCTTCTTTGCCGATGCGACCATAGCGCCGGTTGTTGCGTCGAAGACGTACGCATGAAGCGTTCGATTTGTCGGGTAGTCGTCCGGAATCTTGATCGGAATTTCGACCTTGAGCGGATCGGTTGTGCTCAGCGGCAATACTCCCGCATTCGGCTTTTTGTCCGCTACTGCATTCGTAACGTCGAGGAATGTTGGCTTCGGCATGTCGTTGAGCGCTGCCCTATATCCAAACTCATTCGGGTCCGGCGTCATGTCGCTCGGACCGCATTGTCGGCTTCCCCGCTCGGAGGACGTGAACTGGCAGACGCGAACGTAGTCGATCTTGAACGTCTGCGGGAAAGCCGCGTCATCGATCCCATGCCGGCCGGCCCAGGCTGCTCCGCCGATGGCGTAATTGAGATCAATGTGCGCCGGCGGCCCCAGTTGGCCATCCTTCCTGAGCCACTGGTACATGCGCGTGTAGACGAGACGGCCGTCCCAGAAGAACGAGATGCGGTCGGGAGCCCAAACGAAGCCGGCAATATGCCAGTCCTTGTTCAGATCCTCCTTGCTGACCAAGTCCTGAAACCGGAGCACGAACGAGCTGTCCACATAAGTGTAGGACTGCGGCGTCCACTTATCTTTACTCATGGCATTCGAGTGCAGCATGTTCGGCTTGTCTTCCACGCCATTGATGACGTACTCGAAAATGTCGATCTCCGGCGGATGCCAGAACTTTCCATCGATGTCGTAATCGGCCTCGAGCCAGAATGCCGGCCACGATCCCCGCGCATTCGGAAGAAAGACCCGGGCTTCATAGTAGCCGTAGTAGAATGTCTGATGGCTCCGGATCATCGCGGAATCGAACGTGTCGGTCCCCTCATTCTTCTTTGCAGTCAGGTTCAGCGCACCCTCGGACAACACGTGGTTGTCGCGGTAACGCTGCTTTTCGTCGTTGAACCGATCCATCGTCTCATTGTTATAGATGTACCGGGTGGCCCATTTGGTTCGATCAAGCTTGTCGCCGTTGAACTCATCCGAAAAAACCAGCTCCCAGCCAGCACACCAGGCCGGCGTTGCGGATCCGAGTGCAACGATTAGCGAGGCGACACAAAGGACTTGCTTGCCCACGGCTTCGATCATCAACGAGATCCTTTCGGTTCGGCTGTTGGCCCGGCCGGGAAACGCTGTGCCGGCCCAATGCGCAAGACGATGGCAGCGGTCACGCTGCCACGTCGCCGGCACAATCAAGCGCACGGCTCTGCGGCATTTCCCGAGTAGACAGTCAACTTGCGATCGTTTTGGGGCGGTGACTTGTCGAACAATCAAGAACATTTGACTGTTCCCCGATCAGGCTCCCTCCTTCGGTGCCGTCGAGTGCTTGACTGATCGGCCGGACCGCCGGTTTCGCTTGAGAGGTCCTGTCGAGCCGTTTTCGAATCTGTCCCGTCACCTTCACTTCAAGGAAGCGATGACTGATCGTCGCAACGATAAGCGACGGAGGAAGCGAGACCAGGAGGAAAAACAGTTGCGATCCGCTCCCCAATGCGTCGACGACGCCCGTTCGGTACATGATCAGCTTGACCCCGGCCATGACGATCGGCGGCCAGAGATAAAAACTGAAGCTGATCGTTCCCAGCCATTGCATCACCTGCCAACGCAGCATTCTTCCGAACAGCCCGTTTCCTCGGGACAAGCCAAGCAGGAAAATTGTCCCGAAGACGCCACCAAGGACAACAACTGGAAAAGCAGAGATCCAGTCATGGAATGACAAATATGCCGGCGTGACAAAGCCAACGTAGTCTGTTGCGCTGGCAAGCTCGAGGCCTCTCCAGACAGTCAGGAACAGCACGAAGAAGATCGCCGGGTACTTCGCCAGCGATTGCAACAGGGTCGACGATAGGTACTTCTCCGCAATGAGCACGCCACCGATCATTAGGAGCGCGCGGGGATAGTACACGAGCAAGATCAGCGAACTGACGGCCAATGCCAGCGCCAGCGGCCGACTGACGCCGCTGATCAGGAAAACGATGGCACATACTCCATAGAACAGGAATTCGTATCCGAGCGACCACGCGGCTGGATTTATCTGGATGATGTCGATGAATGGAGGCGGCGCCAACAGATTTGCCCCGACCAGCAGCAGACCTGGACCCTTTCCTGAAAGCCAGCCAAAAATCGCGATCGCGATCACGGTCGCCCAGAGCACAGGAAGAATCCTGGCATAACGATCAAGAATAAAAGTCATGACCGAGGATGCCCGATACAGGCTTGGCAGAATCACGATTCCACTGATGCCGAAGAAGAACTCGACACCGAATTTGCCGGTCTGCAGCGCTTCTCCCAACAGCCCCTTGGCAAAAAGATCGAACGTGGGCAGTCCGGAATGAACGACGTGATAGACGAATACCATGAGGCAAAACAAACCTCTGGCACCATGAACGTAAGGGTTAATTCTGGCGCTGGCGTTGTGTTCCATGTGGGAAGTCGCTACAGGCTCTAGTATAGAGGGTGAACAGCCTCACGAGGGAGACCAAGGTCGATCGCGATCGTTCCGCTGCGCCCAGACGCACCCACCAACCGAGGCGCCAAGAAACAGTAATCGACGAGTCCCAACATGGTGAGCCTCGACACATTCCCAGCCAGAACCTCGTCTAACAAGCGCGCTGCAGTAGCGTCAAGCGACGAGACCAACAGCGTCATTTTCGCGCATATCGCCTTCATTCTGTGCATTTGCATGCAGCGCTTCGGACTCCTCATCGGAACCGGACAGATCTTCTTTTCGCTGTTCGGATTCTTCGCGCTCGTCGCGTGGGGATGGCGGGTTGGCGTGGTGAGCATTCGCGGGCCGCAGACTCTCGCATTCGGACTCGTCGTCGTCTGGTTTCTCTTCAGCGCGGTCGCCGCAGCCGAATCTCCCGATCGCGGTGTGGAGACCAGCCCGGCATCACTTGCGATGGTTCTTGTCACGAATTCGCTCTTCCTGTTCGGACCCTCGACGAGATTCTCGAACCAGGCGGTCCTTCCCGTCTTCCTGTTCTATGTTCGCCTGTGCGCCGTTCTGGCGATCGTCCAGATCGTTCTTCAATTCGGCGGAATACGCATCTTCTCGTTCAAGGATGCAATCCCGGCGCTCGATCCGGTCCTCGTCGAGTCCGCCTACAATCAAAATGCGGTGGAATTTTATGGGTCGTTGAATCGGCGCGCGAACGGGTTTTTCCCGATGGAGCCCGGAGCGCTGTCCCAATTGCTCGCTATAGGTGTGGTCGTCGATGTGTTCATTTTGCGGCGACTTGCCTATCTTCCGCTATATGCCATCTCGTACGTGCTCACTCGGTCCGGATCGGGCCTCCTGGTGCTCGTCGTGTCCCTCGGTGTCTATCCCCTGATCGCTCCGCTCAAATCACTGCGGGTTATCGCCATCGGGGCGGCCGTTGCCTTGATGATCGGCACAACGTACCTCGTTGCACCGGAACCTTTTGATCCCATCGTTGGCAGGCTTGATGAATTCAGTTCAACCAAGTCGAGCGGCTATGCTCGCTACGTGGCGCAACTACAGACCTGGGACTATCTCTTTAAGACCGACAGAGTGCTCATCGGCTCGGGGCCCGGCGGATTGGAACGCTCGCCCGCCTACTTTGGCGGCAGCGGAAATCCCGTTCTCAAACTCGTCGCGGATTACGGGATTATCGGGCTAGTGATTTTCCTGTTCTATCTCATCCTCTCGATATTCAGGAAAGACAACTCGATGCTCGCATTGACGATGCTGGCGTGCTATCAGCTCGGCGGCGGCAATCTCGCCATGGCTCCATTCCTGATCATGATGGCGATGCTGTGCGTATGGTCGCAGCCGCCAGGCGCCGGCCTGACGTCGATCCGTCGCAAAGCTGCCGTCTGACCTGTCCCGGCCCTGCCCTGATCATCGAATGATGCGGAATCGGCCGAGCAACGCGCGTAACCATTTCGGCCGCTGGGCGGGCACGTAGCGCAAACTCACCAGGGCCCGACGGAAGTACTGCGGACTGACCAGGATGCAGAAGATCCAAGCCAGCAGCGATATGCGCTGCGATCTTGAGAAACCTTGCGGCGACGCAGCCGCCCCAAGCGCATCGACAGCGATGCTCAATGAACTATCCGCCGCGATTGGATGAAGGTCCGGCCGCAGCTTGAAGGACGCTATCCGCAAACAAAGAAATATCAAATTGCTCTTGAGCGCATCGGGCGCAACCGGCAGCCTCTCCATGCGCGCGACCTCGGAAAAGAACTTGTACCGCCTCCGCGTGAGGTCGATCTCTCTCGCAAAGCGGGTATCGTCGAGTTGAAGGAAAGCCCCATGATTGAGGCCGTGCACGCGATAATCCGCCAACTGTTTGGTGATCGTCACGATCTCGCCACAGGCAGGAGCGGCCGCCAAAAGATAGCTGTCCGGAGCCCGATCAACGAAGTCGGACTCAAAGCCGAAGACACGCTCGACAAACCATCTCGGGTAGGCATTTCCTGACCCGGGCGGCGTCGGATAAGCGCCGGTGGTTGCCATCCACTTGCGGACATCCTCCGAGGACGGGCAGGAGAAGTACTGCGGCAGGACATTTCCGGTCGGCTGCCCGTCGGCATCGATCACGCGCATCTGAAACTGATATTTGCTCGCGGCTTTGGACCAGACAGATACTATCTCCGTCATGACATCAGGATGCAAGGCATCGTCCGAGTCGAGAAATATGATGATATCGCCGGACGATCTGCGAAAGCCGTTCACACAGGAGGTCATCTGCCCGGCGTTCGCTTGGCTGATGATTGTGACTTCGCCTGCAAATTCGTTGATGACGTCGAGTGAATGGTCCGTCGACCCGTCATCGACGACGATCACCTCGACCTGCGGCCATCGTATGTCCAGCGCGCTGCGGATCGCGAATCCCACGTAAGCTGCGTAATTGTGGTTTGGAATGACGACCGAGAGGCGCGGCAGAATTGCCGGTTCGACGTCCGGCAACACAGCGTGTCTTGGTATCTCCTTCAACATTCGCCCGCCTAGAATACTCTCGTTGTAAGTAGGTCGCACGACGGTCGACAGAACATCACAGTCGACGGACGTCATCCAATCCCCGAACGTGCAGCCTCTAGCACGTGTTTTCAAGCGCAAGGAAGAGGCAATTCTCCCCCTGCAAGCTCGGGAACCATTTCACCTGTCATTCTGTTGCCGCAACTGCAACTCTATCCTGCCGCCAACAATTGCGGCTTGTTTCGAGAGCTGGCCCCAACCATCATGGATGTGCAGAGCAGTGAAGATGCACGATAACCGATCTAGGCGCTCAGACGGTTATGTGGCGATATGTGCAGCGATCGCTGCATCGCTCCTCGCAACGACGGCCGATGCTCAAACTTCCGGCTTCGGCCGTACATCTCCTCCGATGTATGGCGGCTCCGGCATTTCGACTCGGCCTTCGAGTTCGATTCGACCGATGGAAGGTACTTTCGCGCCAAATCACACGACAGTGGACGGAAAGCTTTGTATATCAGTCAACCCGTTGACGCATCCACAAGCCAACAACCCCAAGATCATCGAGCAGATTGTGCTGGTTCAAAACATTTGCGGTCAATCGATCAGGGTTCGGGTTTGCTACGCGGGAAGTTCCGATTGCATTGTCGTTCCGCTCGCGGGCTACCAGAAGTTGCAACGCGTACTGGGGATTGCGGCCGGATCGACGAGCTTTCAATTTGAGTATCGCGAGCTCTATTGACGTCATTCAGACGAACATCCTCTGGTTGAACGCTCACAAGACATGTGGGCGTTGCCGCTTGAACCAAGCCACCGCATTCGGGATCGCCAAGATGGAACTGATGACTCCGCGTTCGCACGTGCTGCCTATAACGATCTTGTTATCGCCGTATCAAAAACGCACGACTAGCCAATTGCTGCCCCGATTTGCCCGCTTCATTGATATCCAGCAGCGAAAACGCTGGCGGGCGCGAGCGGGCGTGCTGCGCCTCAAGCGATCCCTTGTCCGGCAGGCACAACTCTTGCAACGAGGGGGCGTGCAGTTTTTCCAATGCGCACGCTCGATCACCAGCAAGCCTTGACCGAAGTTCGTCGCAGTAGATTCACCACGTTCACTCACGTTGACCCTCGCGCACATGTCCCATCCCACCCAGGCTATTGTATTCGGAGGCGCAGGCTTCATCGGTACACATCTGATGACGCGGATGCTCGCTTCCGGCCGCTACGACCGGATCGTCTCAGTGGATATCGGGAAGCCCAGGGCTCATGTCGAAGGCGTCGAATATGTCCATCACGATGTCCGTGAGCCAATCGAGCCGAAGCTCGGCGGCGGGGTGCCTTCCGACATCTTCAACCTGGCCGCGGTCCATGTCACCCCGGGTCATCCGGACGGAGACTATTATTACACAAACGTGCTAGGTGCGGTGCACGTCTGCCGATTTGCGAAAGAAACTGGCAGCCGGAATATCGTCTTTACCAGTTCGATATCGGTCTACGGTCCGACGGAGACCCCACTTACCGAAGATGCGACGCCGGTCCCGGTCAGTGCCTATGGACGTTCCAAACTCTCGGCCGAAGCAATCCATCGTCTGTGGCAGTCCGAGGACCCGGACAGGCGGCTGACCATCGTGCGCCCCGCCGTCATCTATGGGCGCTACGAGCGAGGCAATTTCACGCGATTGTCGAGGCTTCTCGAGAGGCGGGCCTTCGTCTATCCCGGCCGAACCGACACCATCAAGTCGTGCGGCTACGTAAAGGACCTGGTCTCATCGATGCTCTTCATGGCCTCTCGCAACGACAGCCTGTCGATCTACAATTTCTGCTATGAACACCGTTACACCATCAGCGAGATTTGCTCCGCCTTCTCGCAAGCTGCCAAATACCCCACGCCGACAATGACGATCCCGGTGTGGCTCATGAATCTCGCCGTGCTTCCATTCGAGGTGCTGCAGGCTGTCGGGATCAAGACCGGCATCAATCGCGATCGGATCAAGAAGTTGTGGTTTTCTACGAACATTCTGCCGAAGCACCTGATCGCAAGCGGGTTCAAGTTCGACTACGATCTCGCAAGCTCGCTGGTGGATTGGAATCGGGAATCCTCCATCAAGGATTTTGATTGAGGTCTCGTGCTTGATGTGCCCAATCGAGCGGAGATTCATCGGTTGGAACTCCAAGGCCGACCCTCGCCACCATAGCGGATGCGCTGAGACCAGACTGGTTGCGTTCCGGCGTATCGTGCTCGGTCGTAACCGCGATAGCGTGATCGCCTGGCCTGTGGCAGTTGCTCGATCCCCATGCTCGTCCGTCACACTCAGGCCGATATTGCATCGCAGAATTCGCGGCCGGTCGGGCGCTGTTCCACCGGGTCGGCACGCGGGATTCCCGGCAACCTGCCCAATTCGTGGGCGAACAATGATCTTCTCAGGCGGCGTAAATTGCGCAGGTCTAGAAAGTCGCTTTTTTTGGCAAAGTTGACGGAGATGGCATTATGACGATTTTACGGCGAGCGGCACCGACAATGGCCCAGCAGCGTTGCCGAAACTTTCTCTGACAACAACGTGCCGAACGATCCGACTAGGTGTTTCGCCGAGGCTTCGATGGGAATGGTCAACTCTCGAGAGTCGCGATCTCGATCACGCAGCCGGCATGTCGAATTCTGCCAACGTGCAACTTCTACGCGGCAATTTGCAATTCACGAATTCAGCGCGGCGGCAAGGCCAGCCTGATGCCGCATTCACAGAGATTTAGGTAGGCGGGCCGGATGCTTCAAAAGATCACATCTCGCGAGATTGAAACCGCTGCGCCAGAGACTCCATCGCTGGAGCAGACCGTCTCCTCTGCGCTTGCGCTGGTGAGCCGCCAGTATCCAGTGATGATTTTCACGCTGCTCCTGTGCATCTGTCTTGCCGGCGTTTACGTGTTCACGGCCCCGAAGCGATATACCGGAACGGCCATCCTGATGATCGACAGCCGCAAGATGCAGGGCCTGCAGACGCAAGCGCCCGCGAGCGGCGCAGACAACCCGATCGACTCGGCGATGGTCGACAGTCAGGTCGAACTTCTCAAGTCCGAAGCGATCGCCTCCAAAGTCATCAAGGACCTGAAACTTGCGGACTCATCAGACTTCATGAGCGACGGTGGCGGATTGCTCAGCAGCATAAGTACCGCGATTACCGGAATATTCTCCGAGCCGACCCCGCCCACGGAGGAGCAAATACTGCGCGCGGCACTCGCCCGCTTTGCGAGCGGCCTCAGCATCAAGCGCGTCGGCGTGAGCTATGTTATCGAGATCTCCTTTCAGGCATTATCGCAGGAGCTAGCAGCGCGGATCGCCAATGCGGTCGCCGACGGCTATATCGTGGACTCGTTGGAATCGAAATATCAGGCCTCGAGACGGGCGGCGGTATGGCTGCAGGACCGATTGAAGGAACTGCGATCGCAGGCGTCTTCCGCTGAACGTACCGTTGCGGATTTCAAGGCCAAGAACAACATCGTGGACGCCGGCGGGCGACTGCTCACCGAGCAGCAACTCGCTGAAATCAACACTTCGCTGACGGCCGCGCGTAGCCAGCGTGCGGAGGCACAAGCCAAGCTCGAACGTATCACCGCGATCTTGAATGCGGACAGCGACGATTCCAAGGTCATTCTGAATGACCTGGCGACGGTGAGCGAGACGATGGCGAACCCGGTCATCACCAAATTGCGCCAGACCTATCTCGAGTACGCGGCCAAGCAGGCCGATTGGTCGAACCGGTATGGATCGACACATTTGGCGGTTGTCAATTTACGCAACCAGATGCGTGAAATCCGACGCTCGATCATTGACGAACTGCGACGCACGGCCGAGGTCTACAAGAGTGACCTTGAAATTGCCAAGGCGCGCGAAGAGTCCAGCCAGAAGAGCTTGAACGATACGATCGCGGTCTCGAATAATACGAGCCAGGCCCAGATCATCCTGAGAGATCTGGAAAGCAACGCTCAGAGCGCCCGCGCATTGTCTGACAACTTCCTACAACTGTACATGGTCTCGGTTCAGCAGCAGTCGTTCCCCATTACTGAAGCGAGGGTGATCAGCCAGGCCGCGTCGACTCTTCCCAACAAGACGTCGCCAAGAACGACACTCATCCTGCTTGCGGCGATCGTGGGCGGGTCGATTCTCGCAGCTCTCGTCGCAATTCTGCTTGATATGATGGATCGCGTCTTCCGTACCGTTTCGCAGGTCGAGCAGTTCGTGGATACCCGCTGTCTCGCTTCAATTCCAGTAATAGAACAGGGTGCCATTAAGGCGAGTTCCGCTCAATCGGGCAAAGCAACCTGGCGATTCGCCAAACGCGACAAGCTCAAACCGCAGCGGGCCTCACCGAGTCACGGGGGATCCGGCACGACGTTGCCACTCCACGGGGCCGCGCCCGGGTTCAGCCACCAGCAGTTGCATCACGGCCGTCTGCTTTCAATTGAGGATAGCGTCGGGCGGCACGTGATCAATGCCCCGTTTTCACGCTTCGCAGAGGGATTTCGGTCGATCAAGCTAGCCAGCGATTTTGCGAATTTCGGTGCAGGGTCCAACAAGGTCCTGGGGATTACCTCCGCTCTTCCGAACGAGGGAAAGTCAACCGTCAGCGAAGCGCTGGCCCAGACCTTAGCGCAAAGCGGGTGCCGTACGCTGCTGATCGATGGCGACATCCGCAACCCAAGCCTCACCGCAAGGCTTACGCCGGCTGCGCAGGAGGGCTTGATCCATGTCGTCATCGGTCAAGCCGACTGGCGGAACGTGGTCTGGATCGACCCGCAGACAAATCTACATTTTCTTCCTTGTGCCATCACATCCCGCTTCTCGAATTCGAGCGACCTGCTGGCCTCGCAACAGATGGAAGACCTGTTCCAGCAACTACGGCAGCACTTTGATCGCATCGTCCTCGATCTTAGCCCGCTGGCGCCGGTGGTCGACGTTCGGGCGACCAGGGGCCTGGCTGATTCCTATATCCTCGTCATCGAATGGGCGAAGTCGAAAATCGATATCGTCGAGCGCGTGCTGGGCGAAACCCCGGTTGTGCGCGAGCGGATGCTCGGTGCGGTTCTTAACAAGGTGAACGTGTCGGTGATGAGCCGCTACGATACGTACGGCGCAGCCTACTATCGCAATCGATACTACAAGAGGTATGGCTACGTCGATTGACGACAGATGCTTGTCCGGAGCGGTGGGCAGCGCTTGCAGGACTTTTGGCAGGGCCCTTGGATGCAAACATGAATGATTTGGCGCTAGCGCATGTTAGGTCAGCGCTTCTGATGGCGCACTCAGTTCTGCTCGGTGCTGGTCTCGTGATGACGGCGGCTCCCGGCCGAGCCGAGCCCGTGCGTCCGGGCATTCTGAACTGCGGGTCTGGCATCAGCGCCGAGCAGCGTCGACGTTGCGACGAAGAGGCGTTCAAGCAGATCGAGTCCGGCAGCCAATCGACACAGCTTGAGGGCGGATGGCGACTGGTGAAGAGCAAAAATCCCGACGGCGGAGCCGATGCCATTTCGGTGATGCATGTCGTCGATAGTGCCAAGTCGGATACGCGCCTTGCTGGACTGAGCTTGCAATGCGGGAAGGGTGGCCTCGAAATTGTCCTCATTGTACTCGAGCCACTGTCGCGCTCGGCACGACCGAACGTAACCCTCATAGCAGGAGAGAAGCGCGCGGAGTTCCAGACATCCGTGGTCCAGGGCGGCGTGTCGCTCCTACTACCCGCCGACGCCTCGAAGCTTGCTGCAAGCGACTGGCAAACCGCAAACGAGCTTGTTGTTGAAATTGGGACCACACCGAGCGCGATCCACGGCGCGGTGCCGATGGCCGGACTGGCGACGGCTCTGCGTTACTTGTCGCAGTACTGTTATGCTCGACAGTTTTAGCCGGTCACGGAACTGTCATGCCGGGCGAATCCCGCAAATCGATTGCATGTGACCAGTTGGCAAGATGCGTTGTGATGATGCGTCATAGTGGCAACTATCCGGCCATCCATCACCGAGACGACGGTGATGTTGCATGCTCGGCTATGCAACACGAATCGGTGTCCCGCTTGTGCAATGCTGCACTCCATTCCCGCTCCCACATCTCACGGTTCCTCGGTTGCTCATCGCTTCCTGGCTTTTGATTGCATTGGTGGCCGCGACTCCGATCTTGGCCATCACAAGCGGCTCTTTCGCACAGCATGTGATTTCACTTGCTGCTGCGATGATGATGGCCATGGCAATAAGAGGTCCGGAGGCGCAAATCGCATCGGCCGCGCAGTTGCTGAAGCAATTTCTCCTTATAATCTTGCTTCCGGTCGTCTGGATGGCGTTGCAAATCTTTCCGCTATCTGCTTCTTCGCTGGCGAACCCGATCTGGTCCGCGACTTCGATCGCATTGAATCAGCCATCGCTGCCGGGGCGCATCAGCGTTGATCCCGGCGCAACGTTGCAAAGCCTGTTCCTCTATCTGGTTAATGTGTCGCTCCTGGTGTCGACCGTCATCATCACCAGGGATCGTCGTACGGCCGAGACGATTCTGTTCGTCTTGAGCGCAGTGACGACCTTCATATCATTCGAGTTCCTACTTGGCCGGCTCGATTCATTCGCCGGAATTATTCCCTCGACAGGCGCGAGGAATCTGTTTCCGGCAGCAGCCGCTCTTGCGATATTGACAAATGGCGCGCTCGTCGCCCGGGCACTCGAACGCCACCTGCACCAGCAGAACATCCACAATCTGGCCTCACCCCGACTGTGGGTCGGCGTTTTCTGTGGCCTATTAGGCATTGCAGTCGCATTGGCCGCACTTGCGGCCCTCAAACAACACAAATTAGTGGTGGTTACTGGCTGCGGATTGATGGTCCTCGTGTTCATAGCCGCTGTCCGGCGCTTGGGATTTCGGTCTTGGCCTTCGGCGCTATTGCTCTTTGTCCTTGCAGCAATGACCAGCGCGATGGCTGTGCCGCACTCTCTATCCGGAGGCTTGGGCCTCCTTGGATTCGTCAGCCTCCCCCCGGAAGCAGCTTCGCCAGCAAAGCACCTGCTCTCTGATGCACCGATGTGGGGGAATGGTCTCGGAACCTTTAGGCTGACTTCGAGAGCCTATCAGGAGTTCGGCGCTGCGCTGGCGGACCCTCCCTCCACCGCAGTCTTGATGGCTGTCGAGGCGGGAAGATTGGCGAGCGCCATCCTGGCAGTCTTCGCCGCCCAGTTCTTCCTCGTTAGCTTTCGCGGCGCCGTTCGGCGAGGACGCGATTCCTTTTTTGCGGCCGCCGCGGCCGCCGCCGTGGTCGTTGTTCTGTGCGAGAGCTTTCTTGATTCAAGCCTCTCAAATCCCACCATTCAAGCGATCGTGGCGGTGATGGTCGGAGTTGGACTCGCGCAATCGATGGGACGGACCAGCGGCGCCCAACCAGGCGGCGGCACGGCTGTTACATTGAACTAATGCATCGAAAATGAGTTCATCGGGCATCTTTCGCATTCTCTTGATGGCGTTGGCCGTGACGGTCGGATCCTATGCGATTGTGTCGGCCGTAGCGGAGGTGACGGCGCTGGGGCGGACAACATTTCCCGCAGATGCGGCCGAGATTGGGGCGCGATGGACTGGAGACGCGCCTTCATTGTTGGGAACGCGCTCGCCGTTTGGATTGGAGCTGGAGCACAACCATGCCTTCTTCGGCGCGCTGCAGACAATTGAGTCCGGTCAGCAAAGGTCCACGATCCTGCGATCAATAGCGCGTACCGACGCTCTCAGCCGGGTCCCGCGGACGCTGTCGACCTCTCCTTACAATCCTGAACTATGGCTGGCGCTAGCGCTACTTCAGGTCCAGCGCGACCCGCACGATCCGGTCGTGGCCGAGGCCCTGAAGATGGCATATTTCGTCGCACCAAACGACGCACGATTGATGCCGACGCGGGTCAGCATTGCTACCCGTTTCGACGCACTCGCCCTTCCCGATGTCAAGGACCTCGTACGCAATGACGTTCGGCTCATCCTGATGCGCCGACCTGGGTCGAGATCGACACTCGTGTCCGCTTATCGTAGGGCATCAATTCTGGGCAAGGCTTTCCTGGAAGATGCAGTTGAATCGATCGACCCGTCCTTCCTGGCGACACTGCGCAGTTGAACATCCGCTTCGCCTCGAACGCCGAGCGATCCTGCGCAGGGCGCTTCCTGCGACTTTGCGCTCGCGCGATCCATGGTTCCAGCGCCGACCGTAGTCGTACGGAGTCCACAAACGACGACCATTATCGTAGCGGATTTTGCACGGATTGACGGAGGCACGCGTGAGATCGAGATCGAGTATCTCGGGAGCTCGTCGGCTGGAAGGCGCCGGCCGACACCCCACGCGGTTTTGCACCCTTCCCTTTTGAGGTTCCGAGGGTTAATCTAACCCCATACTTGAACTTGCATTTCGGTGGGACTGGATGACGGTACTTGCCATATTAAGCATCTGGCTGCTGCTCAACGTTTTATTCGTGCTCATCGTGGTTCCTGCCCGCGGGTCGCGATCGCGGCTCAACAGGTCAGGAAGGATCCTTGCGCCGGCCCCGATCGAAAAGCATCAAGACCAGTTCGATCACAACGAACAATTCTCCCTTCGCCACGCTCTCGGATCACTCGCAACGGGAGTCATTTTTGTCCTGATGCCCCGGCTACGGGAGGCCGTCGTGCGGCTCTGGAACAGGATGCGTAGGCATAAGACCTAAGACTCTCGCCTCAATCCGCATCTAGCTCAGCGCTATGAGTCTGCGCCGCGCCACCACGGCCACGTGCGCTGATCTAGTACGCCTCCTGGGAAATGACGGTAGCTGCCGTGCGCGCCATGATTTTCAGGTCGAGCCAAATGCTCCAATTCCTTACATACCAAACGTCATATTCTACCCGCTTTTCCATCAGGTCGATGGTCGGCGTTTCGCCCCGGAAACCGTTAACCTGAGCCCAGCCTGTGAGGCCCGGCTTCATGTGGTGGCGGTATACGTAATTGCTGATGATCTCGTCGTAATAGTTGTCGTGGGCAAGCGCATGTGGGCGCGGTCCGACCAACGACATGTCGCCGCGCAGCACGTTCCAGAGCTGGGGCAACTCGTCAATGCTGGTCATCCGGAGGAAGCGCCCAATCCTCGTGACGCGTGCGTCCCTCTTGGTTGCCTGAGCAATCGAATGACCATTTTCGCACACGTACATGCTGCGAAATTTCCAGATGTCAAACGGCTTGCCGTTGAAGCCGCGGCGCGACTGCCGAAAGATCACGCGCCCAGGCGAATCCAGCTTGATCAGAATGGAGACGGTGATCAGCACCGGCGCCAGGGCCACTAGCGAAAACAACGCCAGACCGATGTCGAGGCAGCGCTTCTGGAGACGTTCAAACACGCTGAGCGGTGGTCGCTGAATCTCGATTGCCACCGTGCCGCTGACCGGCAAAAACGGGCGCGATACCAGATCAGCGATCGAATTATCCGGCAGGAGACGGATCGGCTGTGGTACAGCGCGCAAGTGCAGTTCGAGTTGCTGCAACAATGGCAGCTCGTTCCAATCAACCGCCAACAGGTACTCCTCGACATCTGCTGCACGGGATTGGAGAATGACGTCGCGGATTTGCCTCTCCCAGCCGGTCCCATGGCTGTTGGCGGGAAGCACGAAATGGCAAACCACGTCGAATCCGTTCTTGCGCAGGTCCTTGAAACGGCTCGAGGTGAAATCAAGCGGCTTCAGGCTGAGCAGGGCAACCTTGCGATCGACCAATCGACCCTTGGCAAAGCTCGTGCCGAGCACCCACTGCCACGCGAAGCGCAGGCTGAGCAACCCAATGCCGCCGACTCCGGTGAAGATGAGGAACGTGCCGCGGGACAGATTGTCCGACGATTTCAATAGAAACGCAGCAACCGCAAGGAGTGTCAGTGATACCAGCCAGATGATCACCGCTTTGCGCAATTGCCAGACCAGACTAAGCAAGCGGTGCGTTGCATACACACCCTGAAAATAGGCAATTGCAACGAACAGTGCGCTGACGATCAGTCCGGCACCAATGGGCGCTCCGTCTCCAGATGACGGCGTGGCGACCTTATAGAGTTCCGACGCCAGCGCGTAGCAGAGCAAGATCAGCAAAACGTCGGCTGCGATGACGAGGAGCTGAAAAGGCTTCTGAAGAGCCGTGCCCCGTGCGGAGGACACATACGTGCTATCAGAGCTATAAGTGGCAACAACCATTCGATCCTCTACGTGTGGAGAGTGCCTGGCGGTCATTGTGGATTTACCGCTTCCCGAACGAAGGGTGTTAAGTGATCGCAGCGACATTGTGGCACTGCATGCAAAACTTTTGCGATGCACGAATGACGTGTCGCGTCGAAATGCGGATCGACAAATCGACGCGCTGAAAATCTCGTCACAGTGCTCACATATCAGCGACGGGCTGCCGTATTTGGAATCAAGTTCCATATTGTAATGATGCTTTGCAGCCACGCGAGCGCGTCTTCGCTCATCTTTGAGGCCAATCCTGCCGCGAAGAGCGCGAGACACTTGCGGGAACATGGATGTTCTACCTGCGGATGCTTCACGAAATTTGCACTGAGGCATGCATCTTTGCCGCGCTATGCAGCTCAGCGCTGCAATTTCGGCGGACCGGTCTTCTTGGAACCCGTCGCGACAGGAAAGGCACCAAGTTCCGCCCTTCTTTTGGCGTGATCAAGCCGGAGAACGAGGACGCTACTCATCCACTGCACATTGTTCGCATCAGATGGGGAGTGCTCAGGTGCCGGACTTGGGGAAATCTCGACCACCTGATCGATTGTGCGCCATGATATCTTTCGCCCGACGACGTCGGTCCATCCACAAGCCGCACCTGCCGGAGGGAGTTCGCATCTATGCGATCTCGGATATTCACGGCTGTGCGCATCTGCTCCAGCCGATGTTGCGGGTGATCGACGCCGACGTTGCTCGCAGTCGCCCGTGCTATGCGATCGAGGTTTTCATGGGCGATTACATCGATCGCGGCCCGGATACGCGCGCCACCCTCGACATCCTGGTCGAGCGGAGCAACCGGGGCAATGCGGTCTTCCTCAAGGGTAATCACGAGGCATTTCTGGTAAGCGTGTTCGAAGACCCTTCACTGTTCGAGGACTGGATTGCCGTCGGAGGGACCCAGACATTGATCTCTTACGGGCTCGCCCCGCCGGATCTGAAGCGCGACGAGCCGACATCGATCTTGCGTGATTTGATTCGCGCAATGCCGACTGAGCATCTGGAATTCCTGGACAATCTGCGGCTGAGCTTCACGTGCGGGGATTTTTTCTTCGTGCATGCGGGCGTTCGACCGGGCGTGCCGCTATCCGAACAGCAGGAGAACGATCTTTTGTGGATTCGCAAGGAGTTCTTGGAGAGCAAAAAGCATTTCGGCAAGTATGTCGTGCACGGTCACACGCCGGTGCGGAGCGCCGATGTACGAAATAATCGCGCCAACATCGACACCGGCGCCTATGCTACCGGCAATCTCACGCTGATGAGTATCCAGGGAAGCAGCATGCTCGCGGTGTGACATCGCGGCAACCGCCTGCCACCAACGCGCGAGACGGCTTCCAAGTGAAACGGCCGGCGGTCGCACGTTTCCAATCAACTTCTAGTTAAGCCCTATCGTTCTCTCCCGCCGCGCACGCGTCTGGGCCATCCAGTCACTCCAGGCTCGCTCGTGCTTGACGTAGAGCTCCACCCAACGTTCGCCATGCCTGGCCTCGCGGACCCGCGCCGCCTCGCCGAGCATCTCGGCGCCGGGACGGGTATCCGGCTTGTCCAGTGCCTCGAACTCGATCGTTTCCGATATCGTCAGACCGACCAGCACGCGCTGTCCGGCGCAGTCCACGATATAGCGTCGCGGGGCATCCTTCTTGGGCTCACTCATGTCATCATGTCCCATCGGTTCGGTGTGAAGCTGGATGCCGCCATCGAACGGGACGATGCCTAAAAGGCTCGACGGGCGTGGCCGAACGTCGAGGTCGGAGCGGCGGCCCGCGACGCCCGGCGCGAGGCGCCGCTGGATGAGTTCACAGCTCTTCGTTCGACGCGCCACGCGCGCAGCGCGTATCCGAGAATGAGGCCAGCGCCGAAAATGAAAGCGGAGACAAACGTAGAAGTCATGGGAGCGTCCTGGATCGTGCGTCTCCTATCAAGAGTGAGCAGTGTGTCGACATCATGGTTCGAGAGGACTCGGGGGCGCCGAAAAAATGTTCAAGGTTCGGTCTCCTTTGCATGCATGCCGCGTGCGTGCCAAAGCTGCCGACCTCTGCCTGATCTCGTCTCGGCCGGCGGTGATCATCGAACACTCTCTAGATATGGCGACCACATATCCAAGAGACGTTCTCGCAGCCCGATGCATCAAGGCCCGTCGCGGTCGGGCCGACGCGCCTCGGCGAGACCATGCGCCCCCGCAACCGGAAATTGGGCGTCAACCGGCCAGCCCGTACCCTTGCAACCATCCGGAACCCGTCGCATTATCGCGCATCGCATTTGATGAGGGATTCAATCCAATGAACTTCCGGCCCCTTATTCCATCCATTGCCCTGTCTGCTCTCGGCCTCACCCTGGCGACATCCATGGCGCCGGCCGCCGAGCTCGCACTTGCTCCGTCACACCGGGCGGCCGCCGTCCAGGGCGGGCTTGTGCTGTGGGATGATGTTTACCCGCCGGCGGTCTATGGCCCGCAGCTTCGTCCTGCCGAGGAGGTCGCGGCCATGAAGGCACAGGCACGGCCGGTATCCCAGCGCTGGTGGGGATATTGGTACGTGCGGTAGACGCGCCGGCGCGGTCGGAGCCGCGCTTCGTTCAATCGTGAACCGCCGCAATGTGGGCAAAAGCTGGCGGCGGTTTCGTTTGTCCATCCCGCTAACGGCGCGGCGCCGATGGGGTGACCTGAATGCGCTGCGGCCCACAGTGCAGGGCCCGATGCATTAGATTGTCAGCTACGGCTCTCCGATCTCGACGGCCTTCGACCGATCCGGGATCGGTTCTTCTTACGGCTGATTATTTGGCGGCCTTTCAATGAAGCGCCGGCTGCCGTTGAGAAGCTCAAGGTTATTCGCGATAACCGGGTTGCCTGGATCGAGCGAATAGGCCTTCTCAAACTTTCGCCGCGCCGCGCTCAGATTGCCGCGGAGCATGTACGAATATCCCTGGTCATTCAGGACTTGCACAGTTTCGCCGCCGAGCCGGATCGCTCGGGCATAGGCTTGGTCAGCCAGATCAAACCGACGTATCCGATCATAGCTCGCCGCGAGTCCAATCCAGGCCGTCACGTCCTTCGGCGATTTCTCGACAGCATCCCTGAAATAGCGATTAGCAATTCCGTAACTGCCGCGGTTGAAATGCTCCAGCCCCAGCCGTACCGGCTCGTCCGACGGATAATATTTGACATCTGTCGGCTCCTGCACGGGGTCCCCGCCAGGCGGCTCGACGGGAGCCACGACAGCAGCCTCCCTGAGCGTCTGATCGCACCCCGCAAGGCCTATCCCCAACCAGCAACAGGTCAGCATTAGAATGAGACGCCGCATAAACCTTAGTCCCCCGCGCGGCCCAGCAGACTCACTGCACCGTTCGTAAAAAAATCACCACCAATTCTACTTACCAAAACCAGTTACCTATTCGCCGCGCCACCAACCGGCACTGATACTCCAGCAGTCGATCCAGCCCCCAATCCTTCTATGTTGACGTTCTGGGTTGGGGCAGTCCGCACGCCCATTTGTTTCGTCGCATCGCCAATGTCGGGAAGCTGATCCACCGGCTGCTTCGTGTTGCCATAGCGCGTTACGGCGGCACCCACGCGCCGGGCGTCGTAAGCGATCCTGCGATCACCGACGTTGCGCGGCCACGGATGGATGGTGTGGGTGACGGCGTTGACCTCCTTGGCGTTGCCGGCACTCATCGTGATGGTGTCGGAACGCTGGAAGTAGCGGTCCACCTCGTCATGACCGGCGACCCCGTAACAGCCCCCGAGCAGGAGCGGCGCGAACAGAGCCAGATACCTGATGGTCATCTCCCGCTTCCTTCTCAGTTGAGCGTTTTCACGACCGGCTGGTTCGCAGCGGCCGGTGCCGGAATGGTCGCAGTGACCTCGGGAGCGATGATGTGACCATAGGGCCCTTTAACGTCGCCGCCGGAGTTGACGTAGTCATTGTAACGCTTGCGGACTTCCATCTGGCCATTGAGGAAGAAATCGACGTCGTTGGCTGGAAGGCGGGAGTCGAGCGGCGACGCCAATTGCTGACCGGGTGCGGCCGGCGCGACCAGGCGCGGCGTCACGATGATGACGAGATCGGTTTCCTCCTGCTGGTACGACTTGCTGCTGAACAAAGCTCCCAGCACAGGCACCGAGCCGATCCAGGGCAACTGCGAAACGTCCTGACGGTTGCGGGTTTGCAGCAAGCCGGCGATCGCAAAGCTCTGGCCGTCCCGCAGCTCCACCGTGGTGCGTGCATCGCGGCGGGTCAACGCCGGAACTGTCGTCCCCTGAATCGTCACCGCATTGGCGAAATCAAGCTCGCTGACCGACGGCTCGACACGAAGATTGATCACACCGCGCGAGAGCACGGTGGGCACAAAGGCCAGTTCGACACCGAACTTCTTGTAGTCGATCGTGATGGTCGGAAAGCCGTTCGCCGTCGTGTTCGGTATCGGCACCGGAAATTCACCACCCGCCAGGAAGCGCGCCGCATCGCCGGAAAGCGTAGTCAAGTTCGGCTCGGCCAGCCGGCGCGCCAATCCTTTGGTCTCAAGCGCTGAGATCAACAGGTCTACCGAGCCCCCATTGCTCGTTCTGACGATGCTGGTCAATAAGCTTCCGAAAGGGACCGGAGCTATGCCGCCCGCGGTTCCTAAGAGCGTTCCTACCGTTCCGAGTATCGGAAGACTGCCCGCTGGATTTGCGCCAACGGCAGTGCTGCTGGGACTAAGTGCGCTAGTATTGCCGGTGGTAGGTACCCTAGTAAGACCATTAACGCCGCCGATGGGTGCCCGCCCGACGGCCGTTGTTGAACCAAGACCGGTATTCCCCACGTTGGTGCCATTAGCATTCGCCGCATACAGATTGACGCCCAGGTTGCGGCCGGCATCCCGGGTGACCTCGAGAAAGCGCACCTCCAGCATCACCTGCTGCGGCGCCGCGACACTCATCGCGTTGACGACAGTGCCCCCCTTCGCGACTGTGCTGGTGGCGATCGCCATGGCCCGCTCGGCTGTAACCGCATCGGCGGCCGTTCCGCTAAGCACCACCTGGCCCTCGGAAGCCGAGACGCGGATCCCGTTCCCGCCAGTGCTGCTGCGGATGTTCTGCTGGAGATTGCCGGTATCGATCACGACTTCGACGTCGAGGATGCCGATCTGCTTCATCGAGGAATCGAGCAGGATGACATTGGTGGTGCCGGTCTGCTTGCCCTGGACGTAGATCAGGTGATCGCTGAGCGACTTCACGTCCACAATATCAGGCGAGCCGGCCACGATAGTTGCGAAAGCCGTATCGACCTTGAAGGTACGTGACTTGTTGACGACCACCTTGACCCGCTGGACGTCGTTCATTTCGCTGACGAAGACGCCGCCGGAGGAGCCCCGCCGGTCTGCCGCCGTCGCGCGGTCAGCGGACGCAAAGGAGGCGAGCGCAGCGCCAAGCCCCATCACGCTGAAGGCGAGAAGCCCCCCTATCCTACCCGAAATGCGACCGCCACCCATTCGAGTCCCCCCACTGCGATCCGCGGCATCTCCGCAAATCTACGCGCTCGATATCCCCGACAGTTCCCCTCTGCGCACCACGTCGCAGAGCTTACAAGTTGTCCAACTACAATTCGTTACTTCGCGTTTCCAAGATCATCGTCCGTCATGCTGCCTGCTTGCAAGAAGAGAAGGTGACCTCACAGCCTCAAGTGGCAAAGAAAACTTTGCAATGTTGCCACCGAGCATCATTTCCTCTGGTTCCGTTGTCGAATGTCGCTGGCTGAAACGGATGGAGATGCCAACGCGCTCGCCAGCTCGACCGGCGTAGCTGCGAGGCGGCGTTGGGCAAAAAGCGTAAGGTATGCTGCCATATTGGGTTGGACCGAGCCGTCCTCGGCATTGTCGCCGTCCCTTGGGCGGTCGGGTTGCCTCATGGGCTGATGCTCGGGAGGGCTAAAAGGGAATTTGCGTTGACGCGCTCGGCGCATTGAGTGTCGTACCCCATATCGGCATCAGCATGGTGAAGCCTGCTTGAGAAGCAGTCACGGTCAAATTGCTGCCGCTGGCTGCCACGCTCAGCGTCGGCGTGAGACCGCCGCGATACAGGAACGGCGCTGCATTCTGCTTTGCGGTCGTGGACATGGGATCGCCCGCGCAGCTTGACGGCGACTGAGGCGGGCTTTGAAGCATGGCAGGCGTGTAGCAATTGATCATGACCGCTCGGGCCCCGGCGCTCGCGAGCGTCCGCAAGGACTGCATCGTGATCGCATAGCGTCCGAGATCGAAGATGGCGAAGATCAACATGAAAAGGGACACGAAGGCGAGGATGAATTCGAACGATGCTATGCCGCGATTGTCGAGCATTCTCATCATTGCACCAAAGCGACCATTTGAGTGTAGACGATAGTCGACGGAGCACACCCCTCCGTGCTCAAGTAGGCGCCGCCGCTCATGTCGAGTGTTTTGGCGATCACCTGCGAACAGGTCGTATTGGCGCTGGCAGTCGTTCCAGCCCAGCTAACGTCGACCTTGGGGAAATACAGGGCCCCGCCCAGACTAACTTGACCGCCACCGTTGATGGTGACCTTGTTGCTGGTCTTGGTCGGAGCCTGATCATCGATCAGGACGCCATTCAGATCAGAAGAGAACGCGTTCGTAGCAGGTGCAGAGAGATCAACGGTCCCCCCGTTGATGGTAAGCTGCGAGTCTCCGAGCAAGACGAGGGTTACGCCTGTGCCTTTCAGTTCTCCGCCGGTCATTTTTATATTTGCTTTGTAGAAGAAGTAAGTTCCTGGGTCCAAAACGTACTTGTCCCCGTTCTGGATCGTGAAACTACCGTAAGCTCCAGTCCCCGCGCTATTTGGCGCGCAATGCTTCCACCCATCCGCCTGAAGGGTGCATGGCATGTTTGTATTGCCAGTCCTGCTGTTGAACGATTCCGTATCCAGTTTACTGAGCGGATTGCTCGCATACGTCATGAAGTAGTTGTGCGGCACGCCAAGACTGCTGCAGGTGCCTGACGGGGTGCAGCCACTGACGCCATAAACCGCCCATCCCGAACCGGTGAAAGATGGAGTGCTGGCAAGTTGGACACTCGTATCCGACATCAGCGCGCATCCAGTTCCGTTGTTGCTGAGGCTGCCGGCAAGCTTGAGTGCGCCTGAATCAGGTCCAAGCGCGAGAACGCACGCCTTGGTCGGCTGCTGCACCAGCGCAATAGCTTGGGCGGGAATGCTGACGGTCGTCAAACCCAGTACTGCAGACAAGTACGCCGGTTGCTGTTGGCTGACCCTGGCGCGCACCGCGTTGCCGGTACCTGTTGGGGGCGTTGTGAACGTGCCCGCACTGTAGGTGCCGATATCGATCTGCACGGCTCGCGAGACTCTGATCGGAAGGCTGGGCGGACACTGGTTGCCGGGATAAGGCGTGCTGTCTTTCGGACTCGAGTTGCAAAACCCGTTCTGTGCCGCGAATTCCTTCCCACGATAATCCACCGATTGTACGTCGCAGGCCGCTCCAGCCATCGTGCATGAAAGTCGCAAGGCGCCCGAGAAGGCTGCCGAGTCGGCGGCGTTCTGTGCGTGCTTGTGGGTGACGTACCACGAACCGGCCTCGACCCCGAGCGCGACGACTCCGATGAGCGGCACGAGGGCGATGACGGTTGCGAGTGCGGCCGAGCCTCGTCGGGAACGGAGCGGATTACGCATGGAAACACCTACTGGAAGCGCTCTGAGTAAGACAGCGTGTATGTACAACTGCTGGGACAGAGCACCGACGTCAACACAATCGGCGCCAACGTGACGGTCGTCGAAAACGTAATGTACTTGGGAGAAGCAATATTGCCCGGCGAGCAGGCAGCACCGGCGTCTCCGCATAAGACCTGGATGTTGCCGATCGCATGACCTGCAACCGTTGTCTGAAGCCCTGACCTCCAGGTCACCGTGCCGTCGGGGCCGAGCGGATTATAGTACTGAACATATTGCCCGAAGGACCGCAGCGCCGACCACGCGGAGATAAACCGGAAACCCGCGGCAGCGACGTCGGCGAGCGGCATCAGCAGGCTCGCCACCATGAAAATGTAGACGATGACTGTCTCGAACGCGACGGCGCCGCGCTGATCGGCGATGAAGGACCCTCTACGGCCACGCATAGCGCTCACCAAACGTAAGGAATCACTCGCCAACGTGATGCTTCGTAACTCGAATACTCAGGGCAATTGCGCCGAAGCAGGTCTTCTTCGTAAAGGATTCGGCAGACCTGAATGCCTATATGCAGGACCAGTACGATCACCGTAACCGGTGTCAGATATTGCAGCACGACGCCCAGCACCACGATTTCTTCTGCGACATAGAGCGGGTGCTTGATCCATCGATACGGGCCGGTCTGAACCACCGAGCGCGCCTGCGGCACCAGGCTGAACGACCGACCCAGATGTCGGATCGTGACAAGCATCATGATCGTGCCGACCAGCACGCAGGCCGTCGATGCCAGGTTGGGCAGCGTGTCGTCGGTTTTGCCGAGGAAGCTGATCGTCCAAGGCAGATAGCTGCCGACGAAGGCAGCTATTCTTGGAAGCAGGCCGTCTGCATGCGCCTTTGCCGGTGAGCGCGTCATGATCAACAACGCCAGGAGCATGTAGAAGATGCCAAGGCAAAAGCTCGACAAGAGCGAGGGCCATGGATCGGTCAGCGACGCCCCGATTCTGACGGCGACGCAAAGTGCCAGCAACAAGAACCACGTGCTGCCGAGCAGCCGCATGATCCGGTCGTAAGATCCGTTCCTAGAGAGGGCAATTGTGCTCATGGTTACTTTCCGAAGCTGGCGAACGAACGCACGAGGTGCAGAACGGGACTTCCTCCCATGATGACGAACATGGCTGGGAGCAGGAACAGCACCATCGGAATGGTCAGCTTGGCGCCCAACTTGTGCGCCCTTTCTTCCAGCTTGGTGATACGTTCCCGCCGCAGGTCGAGCGCGATACTGCGTAGCGCCTGGCCCAACGGCGTTCCGTATTGCAGGCTCTGGCTGATCATCGTGCCGAATCGGCGAAGACCATCCGAAGTGGCCGCCAAGTTCTCGAATGCCTCGACGCGACTTGGCAGTATCCGGAGATCATCAAGAAGACGGTGCAGCACCCAGGCCATAGCAGGATTGGTCGACTTCATTTCTTCGGCGACACGCCCCAGCCCGCTTTCCAGGCCCATTCCCGCCTCGCTGCATACGATCAGCAAATCGATCATGTCGGGCGTGCCCAGCCGAATGGCAGCATCAAAGCGCCGCTTCATCACCGACAGAGCCAATCGCGGACCCAAGATTCCGATCACCACACCCATCAGCGTGAAGACCAGCACGTCGGCGGGTCCCCTTCCCGAAAGTTGCGCCAGAAGCAGCGCAATGACCGGCAGCGCGACCATGCTGACGACCTTGATGCCGATCCAGATCGGCAAGGTTCTATGATGGTTGAAACCAGATGAGTGGAGGATCGTTCGGAGCTCCTCCAGATTCTCCTCGGCGTAAAAGCGCCGATACCGCATGCCCAGCCATGAAAACCAACCGGTCAGGTCTTTGAAGGGGGCTGACCGGTAAGGGATACCCATCACGGCGTTTGAGACCCGCGTGTCCAATGCACGGACATGTAGTTCGCGGATGAGCAACATGCAGGCCGCAGTCCCGGCTGCGACTGCGAGGGCCACCAGACTGAGACCAAAAGTCATAGTTCCGTTTCCCGCCTGACCATCCAACTTATCACCAGATGCCCGACGAGCACCGAGACTATCGCGTAAGCCAGAAGCTTGTTTCCAGTCGGATCAGTGAACAGCAGATCGACATTCTGCGGATTGGCCGCGTACAGCAATGCTCCGGCAATCAGGGGCGATATCGTGAGTGCTCGCGAGGAAAAGATCACTTCTCCCGCCAACGCCTTGGCGCGAGCAGCGAGCGCAACACGCTGACTCACGGTGTCGCCCAGCGTCTGCAAGGTCTCGGCCAAGCTGCCGCCGGACTTCAACTGGACTGCAAGCGTCACCGCGAACATCGCATACTCTGCCACTTGCGTTCGCCGATAGACGGCTTCGACGGCTTCCTCCGGAGGTCTTCCCAGATTCACTTCGCTGCATACGATTGCAAACTGCCCAGACGTCGGTTGCGGCATCTCGCGCGCGATGGTGCGAAATGCTTCGTGCACAGGCAGACCCGATCGAACCGTACTCGTCACCAGCTGAATGGCGTCAGGCAGCTGCCGGAACAGTTGACTCGCGAAGCGACGTTGCTGCCAACCAAACAGACCTCGTACGACCACCACGGCGGCAATTGCAGCCGCGACAGACACGTAGAAAACGGAAAATCCCAGCAGGCGATTGGCGTAGAAGATCGCGGCTACGGTGATGGCAGCAGCAAGCAGCACATACGCCGGATGCCAGGCGTGAACCATCTCGGGCCTGTAATTGGCCAAACGGTGGAGAAGCAGATACCGGGATCCGGTCTCCGCCCGGCGAATCGATGGCAGGCTGGCGGGATGGGAGGCCGGTAGAGCGACCGCCAGCCGGCGGTCCATGCGTCGCTCCCGGCCGTCGAGCCACAAGGCGCTGGCGGCTGCGCACATCGCAAGCACCAGAACAGCGACGATCAGGGACTCAGGTATCATATCTGCCTCACTGCCTCGGCCCAGGCGCGATCGAGCCCGAAATAGACAAGACGGCTTTTGAATTTCGGGACTGCAAGAGTGGCCCTGTAGCTGCCCGAGATCCGCCCATGCTCATCCTCCTCCTCGTATTCGAAGGTTGCGATGTCATTGGTGGTGATCACATCCGATTCCAGCCCCATCACCTCGCTGATCTGGACAATGCGACGTTGCCCATCGCGCATGCGTTCGACTTGCACGATGAGATCCAGCGCAGCGACGATCTGAGTTCGAATGGCTCGCGACGGCAGATTCACCTGCCCCATCTGCACCATGTTCTCGATGCGGGTCAGGGCATCGCGGGCACTATTGGCATGGACCGTGGAGATCGAACCATCATGGCCGGTGTTCATCGCCTGCAGCATGTCGAACGCTTCAGCGCCGCGCACCTCGCCCACGACGATCCGGTCGGGACGCATGCGCAGCGCATTCCACAAGAGATCGCGCTGTGTCACCTGCCCCGTGCCTTCTAGGCTCGGAGGCCGGGTCTCCAGGCTGATCACGTGCGGCTGCTGAAGCTGCAACTCTGCCGCATCCTCGATGGTGACGACGCGTTCGCTGTGATCGATGAACTGGCTCATGGCGTTGAGCAGCGTCGTCTTGCCGGACCCGGTGCCGCCGGAGACCAGAACATTGAGCCGACACCGGGCGGCGATCTCCAGCAATTGTCCGATGGCCGCGGTCATCGAGCCGTTTTCGACCATTGCGGCGATATCCAAACGGCGGCTCGGGAACTTTCGAATCGAAATGCAGGGGCTGTGGATCGACAGCGGCGGGAAGATGATGTTGACGCGGCTGCCATCGGGCAAACGGCAATCCACCATCGGGCTGGATTCATCGATGCGCCGGCCGACTTGCGCGGCAATTTTCTGGGCCACCGATGCAATGTGATCATTGTCGCGGAAGCGCACCGCGATCCGCTCCAGCTTGCCGGCTCGTTCGACATAAACGTTGCTCGGTCCGTTGATCATGATGTCGTTGATTGACTGATCGAGCAGAAGCGGACGCAGCGGCCCATAGCCGGTCATGTCGTCCGCAATCTCATCCGCCAGTTGAAGCTGCTCGCGACCCGACAGTTCGAGCCGTTCCTCATTGGCGATTCCATGGATGATTTCCTCGATCTGCCGCCGAAGGATATCACGCGAAACAGTTGCGGCCACCGATGGCTCAATCTGCTCGATGACGCGTTCGCGCAGTGAAGCTGGCATCACTGGCCGGTCAATCGGAGGTTCGTCGCGCCTTGACGTTGATGCAGGCACGCTTGGCGTCGATGCAGCCAAGCTTGGCGTCAATGCAGGCAACCGAACCGACGTTTCCTCGTCGCGCCTACCAAACTTTCTCATAGCCCCAGCAGCCTCCTCAGCCGTCCCTTCTGCTCGACGCCGAGCCCCGTGATCTCCCGCACGATCGGGGCGAGATGGCGTCGCAGTGCTGATACGTGCTTCAGCGCGGGAATTCCGAGATTGACCGCCTGGGTCATGCCCTTCCCAAGATCGGGTACAACCATGTCAGGCTCTGTCCCCAACGCCTTGACCACCGCGGCCCTGGGAAGGCCGCCGGGGCGATTGGCACGGTTCAGCAAGGTGAAGACCCGATCCCTGCCGGCAATGTTGGTGACGGCGGTCCGCAGTGCATGAGCATTGCGCAGTCCGGTCACCTCTGCCTCCAACAGCACCATCACGTGCCGGGAAAGAGAGATCACCGGATGGATGGATGGCGGAAACGGGACCGGGACATCGACAACAATGTAATTGAATCGTTGGCGGAGCAGACCAAGGACGTGCCTCACGCCCGCTTCGGTGATATCGAGCTGAGCATCCAGCTCCTCATCGGCGGAAATCAGGCTAACTCGCTCGTTGACTGCAATTGCGGCACGCTCGAGGAACAACGTGTCCGCGCGCATCGGGTTCTCCAGGGCGATGCGCAAGCCTGGTCCGGGCTGAACACCCAACATCACGGCTGTTTCGCCGCCTTGAAGATGAAGGTCGAGCAGCGCGACCTTGGCCTTGGTGGTCTCGGCCAGTTGCAGCGCGAGATTGATGGCGATGCTCGTTGCGCCGGCACCGCCCTGCGCGCCGCAGATCGAGATCACATGCCCGCCTCGGTCGGTCGGTCCTGGCGCACGATCGCCAAGCAGCTTTGGACGCAGCTGGTCCAGCACCATGTCCCGCGTGATCGGCCGCGGCAGGTACTCGGTCAAGCCGAGCTCCATAAGCGCGCGGTAGAAGGTGATTTCCCTGCTTTCACCGATCAGAGCCACCCGGACATCCGGCGGACAGACGCCGGCCAGCTTCTCCAGTTCGGCAAATGGATCATCGATACCACTGATGTCCGTCACCAAGGCGCATAATTCGGTGTCCGTTTCGAGCATCCGTATGGCATTGCGGATCGTGCCACGCTTGATCGAAATGTTGCTGCCTTCGAGGCCCTTGCGCAGAGCCGCAGCACTCAGCTCGTCATTTACGAAGCAGACGATTCGATTGCGCGCGATGGCAGACGTCGCTTCTTCAGGCGGACTGACGGCCGCTATGTTGACGCTCATTGACGTTTCTCCAGCAACTTGCCTGCCTGAACCACCATCGTCGCCCCGCGGCGGGACACTTCCGACCCGTCGCAGCTGATCAGCGTGTCGCCGTCAGCAGATTCCTGTTTCCTGACGGAGTATTGCTTTATCTGACCACCAGAATGAACGACGACCGCCGCAGTTCGACCGGCAATCGCATTCTGGCGGGCGATTTCCGGCGACACATCGCAGCTGGACATGGCGCCAGTGTCCGCCGTATCCCACTGCTCGACTGCGGCTCGTACCGCGAGGGAAAGCGTTCCCAGCTGCCTTGCGACCGTGATCTTCTTCACCTGATCCGGGGCAAGCTCCAACGACACAGTCTGCGTTTGCTTGCCCGCCACCGAGCCGGCCACCGAGCTTACGGTTCGGCCGCCCTGCATGATTTCCTGATCAATCGCGATGACTCGAACGTTGCCTAGAACGGTCTCGCTCAAGGCCCGGCGCGCGGGATCCGCCTTCTCGAACACCTGGGTCAACAAAACATCGACATGATCGCCCGGTCTGATCAGCCCCGACACGCCGGACTCCTCGTCCACCTTGATGCTGATTGCGCGGCTATCCGGTGCCAAGACGCTGGCCAGGAATCCCTTATCTCGAGGCCGCAACACGTCCTGCAAGGTGATCGGACTGCCAGCGTCGACGAACTTGCGAATCAGAGAGCCGGGAAGCCCAGCCTTCGATTCGGGTGTTTCTAGAATCGCCCCTGCAGGAAGGCGTTCAGGCGCCACCCAGCGCACGGTGAAATCTTCTTCGCGGGCCAATGTACCTTTCGACAGCGGACGTGCCGCGACGAAATACCCGACAGTCGAAGGAGGCGCCGGCCCCTGCTCGGTGACCGCTACCGGAACCTGTCTCGGCAGGTTCATATTGTAGGCGATCAGCCCGAATGCGGTGGTTGCGAGCAACAGCACCAGAATGATTGAGAGGCGCAACGCGGATGACATGTCAAAATCCTCTGCTCAAGATGGTCCAGTCAAGATGGTCCAGATGCCGCCGCACGCTATGGCCACGCCGTAAGGCAAGGGTGCATGTCGCACATGGCGCCAACGCTCGATCGCGTAGACCCGGCGTGCGAGCGTCGATCCGACTGGGGCCAACTTCGGGTATGGCAGGACGCGCATGATCAGATGGACCACGGCAAGAACGCCGCCGGCCAACGAGGTTATCGTCAACAGCTGGATCAAGCCTGCCAGCGGCAGACCAATGGCCAAAGCAACCAATAACTTGACGTCGCCGCCGCCAATCCCTCCACGCTGGTAAACCGCGAACAGCAGCAAGAACAGGATCGTCGCGGCGACGAGGGATTCGGCAAGTTGCATCGGGCTGGCAAGCTGACCGGCGATCCCGAGCAGCGCCAGCAAGAGGCAGACGTCATTTCGGATCAAGCGGGTCGCGACATCGAGTGTTGCGACATACAGCAACAACGGGATTTCCAGTATCGCGGCGATGTAAGAAACCCAGCTCATAGCAATGCATGCCTCAAACAGGCGGAAGGCACACTAAAGATGGAGAGAGAACATCTGAGAGGGGGACACATTCCGATGCCCCCCTTCTGACGTCAGATGGCCGTATCAGACCGCCGCAGTGAAGGCAGTGGTGATCGCGGTGATCCCGCCTGTCAGCGCGGTTCCGATCGCACCGCCAGCTCCCACACCGAACACGGCCGACACTGCGCCGATAATGCAAACCGCGACGATGATATACTCGAACGACACCACGCCATCCTGGTCGGCACGCAGGCGCTTCAAGGCGTCGGTGGTCTTGATGTAATAGCGCAACATAGGGAAAGCCTTTCTTTCGAAGATGGATTTGCAGGAGACCCTTGGCAAATTTCAGCGGCTACGAACGACCAGCGCCCCGCCGCTCGAAAACTCTTTATTAAATATTATATTTAGTCAATATTTAATATGCGGCGGACCTTAATTTTCCGACATCAACCATTTAAACTCGACTGATAGATAATAAAAATCATTGCCTTACAATGACATACAGAATTAACCATCGATCGATGAGATTTACGGAGATAGTATGGGCATTCCAGTCGCGCAGCAGATCGCGCGATCCGCTCCGCTGCAAATGATGCCCCCACGCTTCTTGCTCGAATGGCACGCGATTGAGCGAGATTGAGATCCTCACCGTTCGCACGATCGAGAGGCATGGGTCGGAGGCGATTTTTTGTTTGACTTTCTCTTAGCGTTTGTTGGGAGAGCGGCCGAACAAAGCATGGCCGGCGGCGAGAACAGGGAAACTCGCGCCTCCGCCCGTTCAGAGCCCAAGCCAAACGCGACATCGGCGAGCTTGGGTAGCTTGGGGCGGAGCTGATCGGCGACCTTCCGCCATTGCGCTCGTGCGGCCTCGGCATCGTCCTGGGCAAACGCAGTGGCGATGAAGGCGGAGACGACACGCCGTCCACTTTTGCCGGCATGGGCCAGCGCGTTGCGCATGAAGTGCACGCGGCAACGCTGCCAACTGGCGTTGAGCACCTTGGCGACGGTCGCCTTGATGCCCTCGTGGGCGTCGGAGACGACCAGCTTGACGCCGCGCAGGCCGCGGCGGGCGAGCTTGCGCAGGAACGCCGTCCAGAATGTCTCGGCCTCCGAGGGACCAATGTCCATGCCGAGAACTTCGCGCCGGCCATCGCTGTTGACGCCGACCGCGACGATCACCGCGACCGACACGATGCGCCCCTGCTGGCGCACCTTCACGTAGGTGGCGTCGATCCACAGATAGGGCCAATCGCCCTCGATCGGGCGAGCGAGGAACGCCTTCACCTTGTCATCGATCTCCGCGCACAGCCGCGAGACCTGGCTCTTGGAGATGCCGCTCATGCCCATCGCCTGCACCAGATCGTCGACGGAGCGGGTCGAGACGCCCTGCACATAAGCTTCCTGCACCACGGCGGTGAGCGCCTTCTCGGCCATCCGGCGCGGCTCCAGAAAGCCGGGGAAGTAGGAGCCTTTGCGCAGCTTGGGAATGCGCAGCTCGACCGTGCCGGCGCGGGTCTCCCAGGTCCGGTCGCGGTAGCCGTTGCGCTGCGCCAGACGCTCGGGGTTCTTCTCGCCGTAGGCGGCCCCGGTCTGGCCTTCCACTTCCCGCTCCATCAGGCGCTGGGCAGCAAAGCCGATCATCTCGCGCAGCAGATCCGCATCAGGGGTCTTCTCCACGAGCGTGCGGAGGTTCATCATCTCATCGGTCATCGGTGGTTCCTCGAATCAGGTTGGTGTCAGCAACCCGACCCTACCGGCGAACAGCCGGTGACCACCGCAAAGCCGCCCGCCCGCTACGGCGCCATGGGAGGGCGCGCGTGCGGACGGCTTTGCTCTACCGAGCTACACCATCACCGGGGACACGACCAGTGACATCTCCGACGAGTTAAACCCATGCGATCATGGATCGGCCGACCGCGCTTCACCGACGGCCAACACCACCGCTATTTAGGCGCGTCGCAAATGGCTGCGTGACTCAACCGAGTTGGCCATTGCTATTGTTTGTTGCGGGACCTCTCCCCGACGTCCCCCTGCCGATGCCGAAGGCAAACTTAGAACACCGACCGGCGCGCCGTCCCGAAAGGCGTCTTCGTCAACTCCTTTGAACGCGCTGAGCTTGGACCCGATCCGTTTCGCCTTGCCTGCAGAATGGGCCTTGAAAGGCTTAGCATGCCAGCGGCGGGACCGGACCTGCCAGGCTGGACGCTGCAAGTTTCGCGGCTTGGCTTCATTCCGCATCTAGCCTAGCATCAGCTTGGTTGAAGGCGAAACCGCCTCGGCCCGCGACCTTCATAGCGATGGGGACCTTATCGCGGCGGCGATGTCGTTTGGCCAACCGACTTGCTTTGTATGAGCCGCGGCACCTGCGATGCGCCTTCAAAACCTCAGCTTTGATGAATGGCTGGAGCACGCCTTTGGACGCGAGGTTCGCTTTCAGCAAGCACCTTGGTACTTCGATCCCGAGCATGATTGGTGGGATCCGCCGGCGGTAGAAGCCGTGTCTTATCTCACTCGGCTGTTTGAAGACCGGAGCCAGCATTACGGGGATTTGCCGACAGCCAAATCGCGCAGGGCCTAACCTACCTTGTCAATACCACTGCCGGCGGTGATAGCGGATGGCTTTGTTCAACTGATGTTCCGGTCGAAGACCGTGCTCGCTGCGTCACGTCTGTCGCGGCTCTATTTGCCAACTTGTTCGAACCTCGTTGTGAACCTCACCTGTCTCACCTGAGCGAAGCCGCGAGCAACACACTCAACAATGTTTGCTATATGTGGTGGGATGCGTTTCCGAGCTTGGCTCTTCCCGACGACCCCGACCTGCCAATGCTGCACGATTGCGCGCTGCAAACCATGGATCGCATCCTTCAGCTTAAATCGATCGCCTGTCGGGAAAGCGCTCTCCACGGCCTTGGACACTGGCACCGCGACTACAGCGAGAAGGTCAGTCAAATCATCGACCGCTTCTGCGCGGCGCATGCCGGGATCGACCCGCGCCTTTCGGCCTATGCCCAATCGGCTCGGTGCGGATGCGTCCTGTGATCCGCGGCGGTGGCGTCATGGTTGTGTCCCGCCCCGCGTTGAGTGCATCATCGCGACCTTGTGTTGAGGATCAGCCGAACACGGCGCATAGCCCAAATTGGGCTGCGTACTCATGATCGGGCTTGCCGGCTGATGTCCGCTCAAGCTCCAACGGCAGTCGAGCGCGACGATGCTCTCGTCCATCGCCGAGATGAAGCCACGCCAGCGCATGTAGGATCCAAAGCTGCATCGTTGCCTCACTGGAAGCAGGCTACAACCGGATTACGTGCGCTGCTGCGATAGATCGATGAACAATCAGGCCACTAGCCGCCCGGGAATCAATCGGGAGCTTTAGCGCGCATGTGGAGCGCATTCACGGCCGCGTGTACGAAGCCATTTGAGGCCTCCAACGAAGCGAAGCTGAAACAATGCAATCCGATACTCTGACGGTAACGCCCGTTGCGGGAGGCTCAAATGCGTAGCCTAATTTTCGGTGCGGCTCTCTTAGCGTTCGCAACCATCGGATGTTCCACGTTTATTTCGGCTGCCCTTTCCGCGGCACGGGATGCAAAGGCCGCAACATTCTCCGAACGGTTCGCGCCAGCAATCAAGGTTCCCTCAAGCAGCTAGTCCCGCCAGCGTGAACCCGCGCGCGGATCGCGAGGCCTTAATGGGGAGTCTTGTCTTCTCGCTTGAGGAGCTCTAGTCGTCGCTCTAGCTCCTCCTTCTTCGCCAAAAGCCTCTGGGCCAGAATATCATTGACGACGGTGTGAAGTTGCCAGAGCTCTTCAAGAGCCATGCTCTCGAAAGGCTTTCGTTCCATGAATCCCCCGAATCACGTATGGCACAAGGCTAGCGCGACATAGGGAACGGTGCCAGTTTTTCCCGGCGAGGTGTACCGAACGAGGTGCAGACTCCCGCGTTACTTTGACTCGCCAACTGATTCGTCGTTGTTCGCCATAAGCTTTCGTAAGCCTCAGCGCGCTTTAAGTCGCTGTCGCGGGCCGCCTCGCCCTTCATGATCTCGGCGAATACCCCGCACTCTTCGCCCCGAACTCTGAGCCGTTTAGCATGCGCAGCACGATCCGCTCCGCAATGCTAGCACTCAGCTCCACATCCTTGTGCAGCAAATGACGCACAAGAGCACTTCCATGGGGGGCCGATCTACGACTTTAATCGGTATAAGCGCGTGGTCGCTCGGTTTCGGCAGTCTCGTTGGAAGCCAAGCAACGTCGCGCCCGTTCGATCTGTGCGTCAGTAGCGCCATGATTGCGGGCGTACATCTCCGCCACTGGTGCCGAATATTTGGCGACGTAGTATCTGACTTCGCTGCACGAGATGCGTCCTGTGGGCCTGTGGTGACGCGAAGCGAAGGCTTCGGACCCCACCGGGATCAGCAGCAACGCAACTATAGTCCCCGCCCGTACGATCATTCTCGCCGCCCCCATATATTCTGTCTGGTTCGTTAGGACAGAGCAGGCCTGAATCGCGCACACGACGCAAATTAACAATCGTGCACCGATCCAAAGTGCTGTGCGACTGTTGCTCCAATGCTTCGGTGCTCCGCGGGTACTGGATAATGAGGTCGCGTGGAGCGATCTTCCTAGAAAACGGAAGTGGCAAGTTCGATCATCGCAATGAACGGCTCGACGAGCTCGCAACAGCTATCTCCGCCGAAGCACTCTCCGTCTAAGACGGACTTTGGGGATACGGCTAGTCCTTGCATTCGCTCTCGCCTGAGCGGCTCGTAGGCGACGCCGGAGGGTTCTGCAGTTCTCGAAACAGTGTGACCAGTCCCTCGACCCGCTCGCCCAGAATAGTCGAATAATTGTAAACCCCACCTCGATTACTCATTACTGCCCAAACCATGATTGTTGAAGCAATAGGCGGTCGACAAGGGGAAACATAGGCAATCCAGGGTAGGAACATACAACCCATGAATGACGAGGGCATTAAAAGGGCTAGACTAAGCTAAGTCCCTACACCATTGTCACAGCGCACTCCTTTCGCTTGTCTTTCGGGTCGTTTTCGTTCCGCAAGCTCGGTCTGTTCGGCAAAGCTACACGCCCGGTACCGCAGCATTCACGCGCGCCCGGTTCTCAGGCTGGTAGTCCCACTCTGCCCTTTACTCGCGCGACGGCTGCCCAGCAGGGGTGACGCTCTCTAATCGCTTGGGCACCCCTTCGCGATCCACGGCTCTCGCTCTCGTGCTGAGTGCACCGGCTGTTAAGGGTTGGTTTAGGTCCCGGCACGATCATTGGCGACCGCAAGGGATCCGAGCATGCCATTGCACCATGCGAATACCCTGGAAAGGAGCGTGACCGTCGCAGATCACGGCAGTGGCGAGGTCGCCACACGGCCCGTCACTCTCGACCCATCGGATTTCTCGACCTCGACGCGAGATGAGGTCCTGGCGTTATTGGCGCCAAGCGGTCCCTCAAAACCCACTATTTGGCTCGTCGTAGTCGCTTTGGCGGGGGGCTTCGGATTGGGCTGGGCTGGTGCTTGGTATGGTCCTGCAGCTCTCTCGGCTCTCAGCCCGACTGCTCAGCTAGAAACCGCTTCGCGCCGCATGCCGGACACTAAGTCAGGCGGTAAGGCCGAAAGCGCCCGAAAGGTTGCATCAGCGTCGGCCTCGCGAACAGCGCCTGCTTTAGCGCAACCCTCCCCGGTCATCGCGAGCGTTGCTGCCAAGCCTCTGGCCAAAACCTCGAGTGGGGCGCAATCCGCGGAAACTTCCAACCCAGCTTCTTCGGCTGTCGACGCGGACGTGTCTGTGACTGGCTCGCTCGCGCCTGCGGCGGGGCCGGTCCTGTCGGCCGCCGAGACAAGACCAACGACCATTGCAGGTTGGGCCGTGCTGGACGTTCGCGGGGGAACGGCGGTGCTCGAGGGCCCCGACGGAATTCGAATGGCAGCACGCGGTGACGTGGTCCCTGGCATCGGGCGAATTGACTCTATCGTGCGCTGGGGTAATCGCTGGATAGTTGCCACAGCAAGCGGATTGATCTCGACGCCCTAGGCGGAGGTTAGGCGAGAACATCTGGACAGGCAACTCGGACGAGCTTGGCCATGACGACCATGCTCGCAGCTCCCGTAGAATATCCGTACTCGGGACTTTACGCAAAAGCGATTGACGAACAGGTGGACATTGCGAGCAGCCGAGTTGCGGTATGCAAGTTGCGTTCGAGAACGCTATCGAAATTTGGCAAACGTTGGTTCGGGAATGGCCGGGCGCCGGCTCCAATTTAGGCAAGTTGCGGTTGACACCCAGAAAAGCCAGAGCATAGCGGCTGGGTGGTAGTGATGCCGGGGTCCGCGCACCCGAATTAGATCGCCCCTTTTTTCGTGACCCGCAAGCTACGGACGTAATACCCTTCTCGCTGAACCGTTGACCTAATCTCCTCGCTTACTTTGGAGCGCCTCGATTAAGAGAAAAGTCACGTCTTCTTGCCAGCCTTGGCCCATTGCAGATGTCGCAGCTGCGACTCGAAAACATACGCGTTGCAGTCGGTTCCATCGCTGCTCGGTTGGCAGTCTCTTCTTCGGAGAAGTCTGCTATGTTCAGGGGCGTTCTTATTGCACTTATAGCGCTGCTGGTTCTGGCGATTTGCGATCAATACTGGTCTGGCGGCCGCAACACCGAAGCTGCCTTCGTGCTTGCGAGACAAATGCGGCAGTCCTTTGGTGTGTGACCCCGCCCGCCTTCGGGCGCTCCAAATGAGCGCTGCGGACTCCCTCAGCTTGCTAAACAAGAGGGAATGTCCGGATTGCCGCGGTCGTGTCCCCGGTGATGGTGTAGCTCGGTAGAGCAAAGCCGTCCGCACGCGCGCCCTCCCATGGCGCCGTAGCGGGCGGGCGGCTTTGCGGTGGTCACCGGCAGTTCGCCGGTAGGGTCGGGTTGCTGACACCAACCTGATTCGAGGAACCACCGATGACCGATGAGATGATGAACCTCCGCACGCTCGTGGAGAAGACCCCTGATGCGGATCTGCTGCGCGAGATGATCGGCTTTGCTGCCCAGCGCCTGATGGAGCGGGAAGTGGAAGGCCAGACCGGGGCCGCCTACGGCGAGAAGAACCCCGAGCGTCTGGCGCAGCGCAACGGCTACCGCGACCGGACCTGGGAGACCCGCGCCGGCACGGTCGAGCTGCGCATTCCCAAGCTGCGCAAAGGCTCCTACTTCCCCGGCTTTCTGGAGCCGCGCCGGATGGCCGAGAAGGCGCTCACCGCCGTGGTGCAGGAAGCTTATGTGCAGGGCGTCTCGACCCGCTCCGTCGACGATCTGGTGCAGGCGATGGGCATGAGCGGCATCTCCAAGAGCCAGGTCTCGCGGCTGTGCGCGGAGATCGATGACAAGGTGAAGGCGTTCCTCGCTCGCCCGATCGAGGGCGATTGGCCCTATCTGTGGATCGACGCCACCTACGTGAAGGTGCGCCAGCAGGGGCGCATCGTGTCGGTCGCGGTGATCGTCGCGGTCGGCGTCAACAGCGATGGCCGGCGCGAAGTTCTCGGCATGGACATTGGTCCCTCGGAGGCCGAGACATTCTGGACGGCGTTCCTGCGCAAGCTCGCCCGCCGCGGCCTGCGCGGCGTCAAGCTGGTCGTCTCCGACGCCCACGAGGGCATCAAGGCGACCGTCGCCAAGGTGCTCAACGCCAGTTGGCAGCGTTGCCGCGTGCACTTCATGCGCAACGCGCTGGCCCATGCCGGCAAAAGTGGACGGCGTGTCGTCTCCGCCTTCATCGCCACTGCGTTTGCCCAGGACGATGCCGAGGCCGCACGAGCGCAATGGCGGAAGGTCGCCGATCAGCTCCGCCCCAAGCTACCCAAGCTCGCCGGCTTCCTCGACGAGGCCGAGACCGATGTGCTGGCCTACATGACGTTCCCGCCGCAGCACCGCACCAAGCTGCACTCGACCAACCCGATCGAGCGCCTCAACGGCGAGATCAAGCGCCGGACCGAGGTCGTCGGCATCTTCCCCAATGAGGACGCTATCGTCCGCCTCATCGGCGCGATCCTGCTCGAACAGAATGATGAATGGGCCGTCCAGCGCGCCCGTTACATGACCCTGGAAACCATCGCGCCGTTGAGCGATGATCCAACCGTCAGCCTCCCGGCTATCGCCAGCTGACCAGTCCGGCTCTTGCCGGCGAACGCGGTGTCCCACCGCCAGTTACACCACGCTCGGGGACACGATCATTGCCGCTCTGAAAGGATGTCAGCTGGATTGCGAATTGACATTGCGGAGCACCTGACATGCCTCGCCTGCAACGCGCGGTTCTACGTTGCTCCGCGCCCTCCGCATGCCAAAGCTTTCATCCGCCAATAAGGATTTCAAACGGTCGGCTTTGGTCATTTGCGCCGGTCGGACGGAAGCCGCTGATCCCCTCTCAGAGGCTTACCGAACTTCGGCAACAGTGCCCCCCGCTCGACGAGCCGCCAAACGCTGCTGTTCCGTCGGAAACCATTCAATTTGATCCCTTTAAACGTGCATCCGCACGAAGAGATTAAATTCCGTATAACACCGGGGCGCTCCCTCGGGGAGTGGCGGAAGCGGCTTTCTTGTCGCTGATTTTGCTGCATTAAGCATTAACTTCAGACGGGCAAATAAATAAATTGACAGGAGACGATTATTTAATTTAGCTTTAAATTTAAATCCGGAGGCCGACAAATCGGGATCACTCCGATCCCGCCGCTTCTGGAGCCGAAGAATACTGAAGATCGACAATTGCAAACGTGGGCGGATCAGGACCGCACACGAATGGGCAGGGGATAACGTCTAAATCCTTTCACGTAGCTTGCCGGCAGCTTGGCCAAATCGGCGCAACGAGCGGACGTGTCATCCGTCCGAGCGAACGCTCCCGGTTTGCGTGAATTGATTTGGCGGCGGCACTCTCTGCTCTGCATTGGCAGACGAGGGTCGCGAATGAGAATGAGACGTGCGTGGTTTGTAGGGGAGTCCGAGACCATCTTCGGCCGGGCGCAAGTTGAAGCCGATCTTCAGGCGATTTCGAGTTCTTCTCTGTCAGCATGTGATCCTTCGATCGAGCTCCGTGTGCGGTTCGCGAACGATCTGCCAGCCGTCGCGTACGGTCCGGCGCCCGAGGGCTACCGCTCATTCCTGACAGGCCGCGACCGTGCACGCGACATCCTCTTGCGAGCTCGGAGCGACGCTAGCTCCAAACACGCTTGAGTTCGTCGCATGCCTTCTTTGCACATCTTCGCCGCCCTCAGCATGACGACAGTCTTGCTCGGCAGCACAGAATTTTTCTTCCACGGTGTAGTCAAGGCATCGACCGACCGTCACCGCGCAATTGTGCAACTTGTCCAGGTCCGTGAACGCGGACGGCATATCATTCAGAGGATTTAGCTATGGCGACGCAGACGACGGGCGGCAGCACGGTTTCGTTTGGAAATACTCCGCAAGCCAACTCCGACATTTTCTCGTTTACGGAAGACGCCAGCAACATTCTCATCTTGAATGTGTTGGCAAATGACCTTGGAGGCGCGGCCAAAACGCTGTTCTCACTGGACGACGGAACGAGCGCCTCCGCATCCACCAAGAACTACGCACCTGCGGATTTGCTGGTCAAGGATGTAGCGTACAGCAGTGACGCGGCCGGCATGGTCGGAACCGGCGACCGCAGCGCGCTCGGTGCGCGCATCTGGATCGAGTCGGACGGCACCGTTCATTACGATAAGGGCGACATCAACGCTCAGCTTCAGGCGCTGGCGGCCGGGCAAACGCTGACTGACACATTCACCTACGCGATCCAGCTGGGCAACGGCACGCTCAGCTGGGCGACGGTGACGCTCCAGTTCAATGGCGCAAACGACTCGGTCTATATGACCTCGAGCCCGCAGAGCGGCTCTGTGGTCGAAGACGCGCCATCGACACCGGCCCTCTCGGAGGCTCTGAATACCGCAGGCACCATCAGCTTCACCGATGTGGATCTGAGTGATACGCACACAGCGGCGTTTGTAGCGTCGCCTACGAATACGACCTCGCTTGGCACATTTTCGCTCGATCCGGTCAACGAGGCAGCCAACGCCCTGAATGGCTCGGTGCAGTGGCACTATGCCTTGAACAATAGCGCGGCGCAGTATCTCGCGGCTGGCCAGAGCGTCACCGAGAGCTTCGTAGTGACGGTCAACGACGGCCACGGCTCGACGGCTACTCAGACGGTTACGGTAACGATCATCGGGACCAATGATCTGGCAACCGTCAGCTCGGACTCCAAGTCCGTGACCGAGGGCAACATCGCCGCCGCGCTCAACACCTCCGGCCAGCTCACCATCATCGACCCCGACAGCGGCGAAGCCCATGTCCTGGCGCAGACGAATGTCCACGGGACCTATGGCGACTTCTCGATCGATGCCAACGGCGCCTGGAGCTACACCGGCAGCGGCGCTCACAATGAACTCACCGCCGGCCAACAGGTGCAGGACCAGTTCACGGTGACCAGCCAGGATGGCACCGCGACTGGCGTGGTGACGGTGACCATCACAGGGACCAATGACGCTGCGACGGTCTCGTCAGACTCCAAGTCGGTGATCGAGGGCGACACCGCCGCCGCGCTCAACACCTCGGGCCAGCTCAGTATCATCGACCCCGACACCGGCGAAGCCCACGTCGTGGCTCAGAGCGATGTCCACGGGACCTATGGCGACTTCTCGATCGATGCCAATGGGGCCTGGAGCTACAGCGGCAACGGCGCCCACAACGAGCTCACTGCAGGGCAGCAGGTACAGGACCAGTTCACCGTGGTGAGCCAGGATGGCACCGCGAGCGGCACCGTGACGGTCACCATCACAGGGACCAATGACGCGGCGACGGTCTCGTCAGACTCGAAGTCCGTCACCGAGGGCAACACGGCCGCGGCCCTCAACGCCTCCGGCCAGCTGACGATCGTGGATCCCGACACGGGCGAAGCCCACGTCGTCGCGCAGAGCAACGTCCACGGGACCTACGGCGACTTCACTGTCGATGCCAACGGGGCCTGGAGCTACAGCGGCAACGGCGCCCACAACGAGCTCACTGCAGGGCAGCAGGTACAGGACCAGTTCACCGTGGTGAGCCAGGATGGCACCGCGAGCGGCACCGTGACGGTCACCATCACAGGGACCAATGACGCGGCGACGGTCTCGTCAGACTCGAAGTCCGTCACCGAGGGCAACACGGCCGCGGCCCTCAACGCCTCCGGCCAGCTGACGATCGTGGATCCCGACACGGGCGAAGCCCACGTCGTCGCGCAGAGCAACGTCCACGGGACCTACGGCGACTTCACTGTCGATGCCAACGGGGCCTGGAGCTACAGCGGCAACGGCGCCCACAACGAGCTCACTGCAGGGCAGCAGGTACAGGACCAGTTCACCGTGGTGAGCCAGGATGGCACCGCGAGCGGCACCGTGACGGTCACCATCACAGGGACCAATGACGCGGCGACGGTCTCGTCAGACTCGAAGTCCGTCACCGAGGGCAACACGGCCGCGGCCCTCAACGCCTCCGGCCAGCTGACGATCGTGGATCCCGACACGGGCGAAGCCCACGTCGTCGCGCAGAGCAATGTTCACGGGACCTATGGCGATTTCACTATCAATGCCGACGGCGCCTGGAGCTACACCGGCAATGGCGCCCACAACGAGCTCACCGCCGGTCAGCAGGTGCAGGATCAGTTCACGGTGACCAGCCAGGACGGCACCGCGAGCGGCACCGTCACCGTGACCATCGCCGGCACCAACGACGCGGCGTCGGTCTCATCGGACTCGAAGACCGCCACCGAAGGTGACTCCGCTTCCGCGCTGGACACCTCAGGCCAGCTGACGATTGTGGATCCCGACACCGGAGAAGCCCACGTCGTCGCGCAGAGCAACGTCCACGGCAGCTACGGCGACTTCTCCATCGATACCAACGGCGCCTGGAGTTACGTCGGCAACGGCGCGCACAATGAGCTCACCGCTGACCAGCAGGTGCAGGACCAGTTCACGGTCGTGAGCCAGGACGGCACTGCCACCGGCACCGTGACGGTCACCATCACCGGCACCAACGATGCCGCAACGGTCTCGTCGGACTCCAAGTCCGTCACCGAGGGCGATACTGCGGCAGCGCTCAATACCAGCGGCCAGCTCAGCATCACCGACCCGGACAGCGGCGAAGCCCATGTCATCGCGCAGAGCAATGTCCACGGCAGCTATGGCGACTTCTCCATCGATGCCAATGGCACTTGGAGCTACACCGGCAATGGCGCTCACAACGAGCTCACCGCAGGCCAGCAGGTGCAGGACCAGTTCACGGTCACCAGCCAGGACAGCACCGCCACCGGCACCGTGACGGTGACCATCACCGGAATCAATGATGCGGCCACGGTCTCATCAGACTCGAACTCCGTCACCGAGGCCGATACCGCCGCCGCGCTCAACAATTCCGGCCAGCTCAGCATCACCGACCCGGATACGGGCGAAGCCCATGTCATCGCGCAGAGCAATGTCCACGGCACCTACGGCGACTTCTCGATCGATGCCGGCGGGACCTGGAGCTATACCGGCAACGGCGCGCATGACGAGCTCACTGCCGAGCAACAGGTACAGGACCAGTTCACGGTGACCAGCGAGGATGGCACCGCCTCCGGCACCGTCACGGTGACCATCACCGGCACCAATGATGCTGCAACCGTGAGCTCGGACTCGAAGTCCGTCACCGAGGCCGATACCGCCGCCGCACTCAACACCAGCGGCCAGCTGACGATTGTGGATCCCGACACCGGCGAAGCCCATGTCGTGGCCCAGACGAACACGCACGGCAGCTATGGCGACTTCAGCATCGATGCCAACGGCGCCTGGAGCTACACCGGAAACGGCGCGCACAATGAGCTTACCGCTGGCCAGCAGGTGCAGGATCAGTTCACGGTGACCAGCCAGGACGGCACCGCCACCGGGACCGTGACGGTGACCATCACCGGCACCAACGACAACGCGACCGTTAGCTCGGGCTCGAAGTCTGTCATCGAAGGCGACAGCGCCGCCGCGCTGAACACCTCGGGCCAGGTCACCATCACCGACCCGGATTCGGGCGAAGCCCATGTCGTGGCCCAGACCAACGTGCACGGCATCTATGGCGACTTCAGCATCGATGCCAACGGCGCCTGGAGCTACACCGGCAACGGCGCGCACAATGAGCTCACTGCCGGCCAGCAGGTGCAGGATCAGTTCATGGTGACCAGCCAGGACGGCACCACCGCCGGCACGGCTACGGTGACCATCACCGGGACCAACGACAACGCGACCGTGAGCTCGGACTCGAAGTCCGTCACCGAGGGCGACACCGCAGTCGCGCTCAACACCTCGGGCCAGCTCACCATCACTGACCCGGATAGCGGCGAGGCCCATGTCGTCGCACAGAGCAACGTGCACGGCAGCTATGGCGACTTCTCGATCGATGCCAACGGCGCCTGGAACTACACCGGCAACGGCGCTCACAATGAGCTCACCGCCGGCCAACAGGTGCAGGACCAGTTCACCATGGTGAGCCAGGACGGCACCGCCACCGGCACTATCACGGTCACCATCACCGGCACCAACGACGCGGCAAGTGTCAGCTCGGACTCGAAGTCCGTGACCGAGGGCGACACCGCCGCCACGCTCAACACCTCCGGACAGCTGACGATCATCGACCCCGACACCGGCGAAGCCCACGTCGTGGCCCAGAGCAACGTCCACGGGAGCTACGGCGACTTCTCGATCGATGCCAACGGCGCCTGGAGCTACATCGGCAATGGCGCTCACAATGAGCTCACCGCCGGCCAGCAGGTGCAGGACCAGTTCACCGTAGTGAGCCAGGACGGCACCGCCACCGGCAGCGTCACGGTGACCATCACCGGCACCAACGACAACGCGACGGTCAGCTCGGACTCCAAGTCCGTCACCGAGGGCGACACGGCTGCGGCGCTGAACACCTCCGGCCAGCTGACGATTGTGGATCCCGACACCGGCCAGGCCCATGTCGTGGCGCAGAGCAATGTCCACGGAAGCTATGGCGACTTCACTGTCGATGCCAACGGTGCTTGGAGCTACATCGGCAACGGCGCCCACAATGAACTCACCGCCGGCCAGCAGGTGCAGGACCAGTTCACGGTGGTGAGCCAGGACGGCACCGCCACCGGCGCCGTCAAGGTAAACATCACCGGCACCAATGATGCGCCGATCGCCATCAATGACACCAGTGCCAGTCCGGGTGCCACGGCCGCGACCGAGAAAGGCGGCACGACCAACGGATCAGGAGGCATTAACGGCAGCGGCAATGTGCTGACCAATGACACCGATGTCGACAGCGCCAGCCTGACGGTCAGTGCGATCCGCACCGGCGGCACCGAGGGGGCCGGCACGGCCGGCACTTTGGGCGTCGGCCTGGTGGGCGCGCACGGCACGCTGACACTCAATGCCAACGGCAGCTACACCTACGTGGTCAACGAGACCGACGCAACCGTGCAGGCGCTCAACGTCGGCCAAACGACGACCGACACCTTCAACTATACCTTGACTGATGGCAGCCTGACCGACACGGCGGTGCTAACCGTTACCATCAGCGGCGCCAATGACGCGCCGGTCAACACCGTTCCGGGGCAGCAGGCCGTTGGAAACGGTAGCGGCGGTGGCTCGACAGCCACTTTCACGCTGAGAGTTACTGATGTCGACAACGGCATCGAGACTGTTTCTCTCTCACTGGGCAACTCTCCGCAATCGTCGACCGGCATTTTAACACTCTCCACCACATCGGGCCTTACATTCAGTTCCGGTGCCAACGGCACCAAAGCCATGACGTTCTCCGGTTCGATCTCGGACATCAATGCGGCCTTGGCCAGCGTGACCTTTAGTGGTGGGTCAAACAACACCACGCGGACGTTGACCATGACAACGACCGACGGAGGAGGCCTCGCCGACACTGACACCGTCACGATCGTGAAAGGGAGCGGAGCCACTGTCCTTCCCGCTGGTATCGCCGGCGAGGCCATCAATCTGGCTCTGAGCGATCCCTCAGATGATCCCAATGATGTCATCACCGTCACGATCAGCGGGGTACCCTTGGGCTGGAGTCTCAGTAACGCTACGAATAACGGCGATGGCACCTGGACTGCTCAGACAAATGATGTGCAGTCGATGACAATCACTTCGCCGCTAGATTTCGCGGGTGCGGTGGTGCTGAACGTCATGCAAACCTGGACGAACGCCGATGGCACTACGGGAACGGTAACCGTGTCCGACAATGTCGAAGTCTATGCGCAGGGATCACCGATCTTTGCTGTGTCGGGCGACGACCATCTGACGGCTTCGAGCGGGAGCGACCTGCTGGTGTTCGCGCAGCCGATCGGTCATGACGTGGTTTATAACTTCGACGCGATGCATGACCAAATCGATCTGGTCGATTACGCCACCTTCACCTCGTTCGCCGACGTTCAGGCGCATACTCTAAGCGACGCCAACGGCAACGCTGTGATCGAGTTGGGAGAAGGCCAATCGATCACTTTGCAAGGTCTCGATCCGATGTCGCTCACATCGAGCAATTTCGTGTTCGATCAAACCCCCGTTACGGAAAATTCCGGCAGCCTGGTGATAGGCGACGGCGCGTTGCTTCCGTTGAGCGGCACCATCGACAACACGGGTACAATTGAGTTGAACTCGACCGGAAACGGGACAAACCTCGAGCTGATCGAACACGGCATCACACTCCAGGGTCATGGGCAGGTCGTGCTGTCCGACAGCGATCAGAACCTGATCACCGGAACGACCTCAGACGTCACGCTGACGAATGTGGACAACACGATCGCCGGCGCGGGCCACCTCGGGGGCGGGATGATGGGGCTGGTCAACAAAGGCACGATTGTCGCCACCGGCATCAATGTGCTCGATATCGATACCGGGACGAACACCATCGTCAATTCCGGAACGCTTGAAGCGACAGGCAGCGGCGGCATGGTCATCGACAGCAACCTTGATAATTCTGGGCTGCTGTGGGCGCATGGAGCCAACATCACCCTCAATGGCAGCGTCACTGGCGGCGGCACCGCCTTGATGGATGGAGTAGCCACGCTCGAATTCGGAGCCGCCTCATCGACCAAGATAACGCTCGATGCCGGAGCCACCGGGACAATCGTGCTTCACGACTCCTTCGATTTTAGCGGGGTCGTGTCCGGACTTGACGCCAATGACCACCTCGATCTCGTCGATGTGGCATTCGGGGTCGGCACGACCGTGAGTTATGTCGCAAATCAGGCAGGCACTGGAGGAACCTTGTCGGTGACTGACGGAGTCCATACCACCGACATTGCCCTGTTGGGCCAGTACGATGCCGCGGGCTTCCGGACGGAGGCAGACATGAACGCGGGAACGCTTATCAGCTATCACGACTATCTGGTCTGACGCATTGTAAGAAGATGGTTCGATGCGAATGTTGCGGTCCGGCGGGCCTGCCGAACATTGGCCCTGGATTCCGGCTTGCCCGCGACGATGATGATCCCGATCGTTCCACGAACCGCGCTCAAGCATATCGTCGGGCCCGCTCGCCATATCGTTCAATCAATGGTTCTGCCAGAAATGACGCGTCCGGGGGAGAGATCGAAGTGGCATTATCAGCCGCGCGTTGTTCCGCGGTCCGTGCGCCCGAATTAGATCAGTCCTTTTTTCGTGACCCGCAAGCTACGGACGTAATACCCTTGTCGCTGAACCGTTGACCTAATCTCCTCGCTTACTTTGAGAATTCTTGTTCTGCTCTTGCGCCACCTATTTGTAGAACAAGCGCCTGGGATTGAGGACCCTGTGCTTAGAACGAGCACGTCACGCTTGCCGTTGCGATAAACATCAAACATTTTTCGTCCCGCGATTATGTCAAAGCGAAATATGTTTTCGTCATTCCGGTCGACGAGCTTACTAGCCTGCACGGCAGCGCGGGTTGCAAATATGCAACGCTTCGAGGCATCTTCACCAAGCTGATCGATGTGCCCTTCCTGAAGCAGGGGTTCACGCTACCAGATCCTTCTAGGAACCTCCCGCGCATCAAGATATTGCACACAGAACATCGGGATACGGAGCCGACCATGCACGAAGACCTGCGCGTGCTTGCCCAGCCCGGAGCGATCGTCGCTGTTCTGATGGTCCTGCTGCTGATGGCCGGGGGTGACGTTTCCATTCTGATTGCCGTCAAGGGCTGGCCATTTTGATTGGCCGGCCATGGTCGACGTCAGCCAAATCATTTTCGGGGCTGGGCGCCCCTACTGCGAACCGCGATCGGCACCACGATCAGCTATATCGCCCTGATTGTCCTGCTCCGCCTCGCAGGTCCGCGAACCCTCGCAAAGTGGTAGGCCTTCGACCTAATCGTCACCCGTCGCACTCGGGTCGACCTTCACCAACAGCGTTCTGTCCGGCAACATCAGCGTGGCGCAGTCTTTGGTAGGCTTCGCCATCCTGATCGGGCTGCAACTCGTCATGGCGCTTTCGGTAGCGCATTGGAGCGAACTGCGGATCGTAGCAATCCGCAACCGGCGCTGCTGCTCGATCGCGGGAGGTTTCTTCACGATGCGATGCGCCGCCAGCGCGTCGCCGAGGCGGACGTCCGCGCGGCGATCCGGCGTCAAGGTATTAGCCGCGTTGAAGATGTAAATGCTGTCGTGCTCGAGGCCGACGGAACTTTTAGCGTCGCCAGGACGCTCGGGCCCAGTGCCAGCGCACTCGCCGATATCACGGCTGGGCGGCTCCCATTCTGCCGATCGTGCGGACGACGAATAGGAACCTTTGTAGGATGGCACGGTTCCGCCTGTGAGGCGGAGTATAGAGATTCCATGTCGGTCTGGGTACGAGGGGTCCTGGCGCTATGCACGATATGGCCGCTGGCCGCATGCGCCGGTCAGCAGTCGGCGCTCGACCCGCAGGGCCTTCAATCGGAGCAGATCCAGCATACGCTGTTCATCTTTCTCGTCATCGCGGCGATCGTCTGGATCGCTGTCATCGTCGTGCTCGGCGTAGGTATGCTGCGCCGAAAGCTTTCGACAGATCAGCCGTTGGACCTTGATCAGGCGTTCGAAGAACGCTCCGGACGCGTGGTCCTCGCGCTTGGAATCGCGACGACGGCGATCGTGCTCGGCCTTTCCTTCGTCAGCTATGCGGGGCAGCGCACCGTCTTCGCGAAGGACGAACACGTCCTTACGATCAAGATCATTGGCCACCAATGGTGGTGGGAGGTTCGTTATGAAGCCGATAGTCCGCACCAAAGCTTCGTGACGGCCAACGAGATCCGCATTCCGACCGGGCAGCCCGTCAAAGTCGAGCTGGAGTCCGCAGATGTGATCCACAGCTTCTGGGTTCCGAGCCTGACCGGGAAGATGGACCTGATCACCGGACAGAAAAACGAGTTGCAATTCACGGCGAGGAACGCTGGTGTTTATCGCGGCCAGTGCGCCGAGTTCTGCGGACTGCAACATGCTCACATGGCGTTCGCAGTGATCGTCCTGCCGCCGGACGAGTTCGGCCGCTGGCGCGATCATGAGAACCAAAGCGCGGCGAGTCCCTCGGATCAACTCGGCATGCAGGGCGAGGCGCTGTTCCGCGGCCGCGGCTGCGCTTTGTGCCACAATATCAGCGGCACGATGGCCGGTGGGCAGCTAGGCCCCGACCTTACCCATATCGCCAGCCGCACCACAATTGCCGCAGGAACGCTGCCGAACACTCCGGCGACGCTTGCCGGCTGGATCGCCGATCCCCAGCACATCAAGCCCGGCAATTTCATGCCGAAGATGCCGCTGCAATCGGACGAACTCATCGCGATCCTTCATTATCTGGAGCAGCTCAAGTGAGCATGGCCGCCGAACCGAAGGACTTGCGGGACGACGCCCTGAACGGCCTTCGGCTCTCCACACAGCTACAGCGGATCTGGCGCACGCCCCCGGGGCTTCTCGGTGCGCTCATGTCGGTGGACCACAAGGTCGTGGGTCGCCGCTACATCGTGACCGCATTTGCGTTTCTGGGTCTCGGCGGGCTCCTTGCGGTTCTGATGCGCATTCAACTGGCCGGACCAGAGAAAACCTTCCTCTCGGCGGACAAATACAATCAGATCTTCACGATGCACGGCTCGACCATGATGTTCCTGTTCGCCGTGCCGGTCATGGAGGCGTTCGCCGTCTATCTTGTGCCGCTGATGGTCGGTACGCGAAACATCGCATTTCCACGTCTGAATGCCTTCAGCTACTGGATGTTCTTGTTCGGCGGCGGTTTTCTCTGGATCTCGTTCCTCTTCAATGTCGGCCCCGACGTCGGCTGGTTTTCCTACGTTCCGCTCTCCAATCTGCAATTCACGCCGAGCAAGCGGGCCGACGTCTGGGCGCAGATGATCACCTTCACCGAAGTCGCAGCTCTCGCAGTAGCCGTCGAGATCATTGTCACGGTGTTCAAGCTGCGCGCGCCAGGCATGACGCTCGACCGCATTCCGCTGTTTGTGTGGGCGATGCTGGTCACTGCATTCCTCGTAATGTTCGCGATGCCGTCGGTCATGGTCGCATCGACGTCGCTGATCTTGGATCGGCTGGTCAACACCCGATTCTATGATTCTTCGTCCGGCGGACACCCCCTGCTCTGGCAGCATCTGTTCTGGTTCTTCGGACATCCCGAGGTCTACATCATCTTCATCCCGGGGACCGGCATGGTCTCGGCGATCCTCGCGACCTTCGCGCGACGCCCAGTGATCGGCTATCCTATCGTCATCCTGTCGCTGATCGCCACCGGATTGCTGTCGTTCGGTCTCTGGGTCCACCACATGTTCGTCACCGGCCTGCCGCAGCTCGGTGCCGGACTGTTCACGGCTTCCAGCATGCTGATCGCGGTGCCCAGCGGGCTTCAGATCTTCTGCTGGCTGGCGACGCTGTGGGACGGACGGCTGGTCTACCGCACCCCGCTGCTGTTCGTGATCGGCTTCATCGTGATCTTCGTGCTCGGCGGACTCTCGGGCGTCATGGTCGCCTCGGTACCGATCGACACCCAGGTGCATGACACCTACTTTGTCGTCGCCCACTTCCATTACGTGCTGATCGGTGGCGCCGTTTTCCCATTGATCGGCGCCGTCTATTATTGGTTTCCCAAGATCGCGGGCCGCGTGCTGAGCGAGCGGCTGGGACGCTGGAACTTCTGGCTCGCCTTCATCGGCTTCAATATCGCGTTCTTCCCGATGCACATTCTCGGCCTGATCGGCATGCCGCGGCGGGTCTACACCTACACCGCCGACATGGATTGGGCTCACCTGAACCTGTTGTCCAGTGCCGGGGCGCTTGTGTTTGCGGTCAGCTTCGCGCTACTTCTCTTCAACGTGATCTACAGCCTGCGCAAGGGCGAGCTCGCGGGCGACAATCCGTGGGGTGCCTCGACGCTGGAATGGGCGACGTCCTCGCCGCCGCCGCCGCAGAATTTCGATCGCATTCCCGTCGTCAAGCACCGCGATCCCCTGTGGGCCGACGGCGAAAGCCTGCCCGTAGTCGCTGGCCTCAGCACGGAAAGGCGTGAAGTTCTGCTGACGTCACTCGCGGAAGCGGAGCCGCAAGTCCGGGAGGCCTCGCCCGAGCCCAGCATCTGGCCGTTGCTCACGGCGATCGCGACGACGATCTTCTTCATCGGCTCGATCTTCACGCCCTGGGCGGTGCTCTGGGGCACGCCGCCAATGGCCATTGCTCTGATCGGCTGGTTCTGGCCCAAAGGCAGCAAGGAGGACGAGGCGTGAGACAGACAATCGTGCGCAACGTCTCGGACCTGCCGACCTACGGCTTCGGTCCGCGCAGCGGCCCCTGGTGGGGCGCCATGGGCTTTATGGCGCTCGAAGGCATGGGCTTCGCCGTCGCCATCGGCGCCTATCTCTACCTCTACGCAGTCAACTCGAGCTGGCCGATTGGCGCTCCGCCGCCGGATCTCTGGCCCGGTACGACCGCGACCGTGCTCTATCTGCTCAGCATCATCCCGAATGAATACACCAATCGCGTCGCGCACCGGCAGGATCTCGCAAAGACCCGCATCTGCCTGATCGGGATGGCTTTGATCGGTATCGCGCTTCTGGTGCTGCGCGGCTTCGAGTTCGCGCATCTCAACACCCGTTGGGACAATTCCGCCTATGGCTCCATCGTCTGGCTGATTCTGGGACTGCATACGGTTCATCTCGCCACCGACGTCGGCGACACCGTCGTCTTGGCCGTGCTGATGTTGACCCGCCACGCCAAGCCGCGCCGATTCAGCGACGTGACCGACAACGTGTTCTACTGGAACTTCGTCGTGCTCGCCTGGCTGCCGCTCTATGTCCTGCTCGATTGGATGCCGCGCCTATGACCGAAGCCGAGGGAAATGCAAAGCTGCTCTACTGGGCCGGTGTGGCGCTCGGACCCATCGCATGGGGACTGAACCTGCAAGGCATCTACGTGCTCGCACATTTCTCGTGCGAGACAACGCGCGTGAGCGGCACGATCGTCAGCGTGGTGCTGGCCATCGTCGCACTGGCTGGAACTGCGATATCGGCCCGCGCGGTCCGCCGCAGCGCTGGCGCAGAATGGGTCGATGCACAAGGCGGCGGCCCGAGGTCATTCATGGCCTGGCTTGGCGTCGGCATGGGCGCGCTGTTTGCGCTCGTGATTGCGAACCAATTGGCCGCCTCGCTCCTGATCAGCCCATGCCTGCGCTGAGACTTGCAGCACTGCCGCTGGTGCTGCTCGCGCAGCCGGCAGCCGCGCACGGGCTCTCAGACGTCGATGCGGGATCGCTCTGGAGCTACGATCCCTGGCTCATGGCCCCGCTCTATGCCGTCGGCATCGGCTTTTATGTCGGGACGCAGCGGCTGTGGGCGCACGCGGGAGGCGGCCGCGGCGTCAGTTACCGCCAGGTCGGCGCTTTCTGGACCGGTTGGCTGATCGCAGCGCTCGCCGTGACATCGCCGCTACACTGGCTCGGCGAACGCTTGTTCACCGCGCATATGGCCGAGCACGAACTCCTGATGGTGATTGCCGCGCCACTGATGGCCTACGCGCGCCTCAACGGTCCCTTGCTGTGGAGCCTGCCGGCATCGTTCCGCCCCGCAGCCGGGCGTATGCTGAATGCCCTGCCCGTGGCGCGCGCGTGGGGTTTCGTCGGTCATCCCGTGAGCGCGACCGCGCTGCATGGCGTGGCGCTGTGGGCTTGGCACGCACCGCCGCTTTACGCATGCGCGCTCACGAACCCTGCGGTGCATCGACTCCAGCACATCAGTTTCTTCGCAACTTCCCTGTTGTTCTGGTGGGTGCTGCTGCACGGCCGCGGCGTGGGACGCAGCACCCGCATGCGCGACGGCATCGCCATCGGCTGCCTGTTCATCACGATCCTGCATTCAGGCGTGCTCGGCGCCCTGCTCACCATCTCGCCGCGAGTTTGGATCCCCAGCCAAGGCGCGCTCGCTGGCGAATTCGGCCTCTCGCCACTCGAAGACCAGCAACTCGCCGGCATCCTGATGTGGGTGCCGATGGGAATCCTCTATACCGGCGCGGCGCTGTTCTTTGCGTACCGGTGGCTGACCGTCAATGACAACGACGCGCCGCTCGCTTCCATTCAAAGTCCGGGGTGAGCCCCTGCATAGGAACTGCAACTTCCGTTCGAACGTTCGCCTGCTGATACGATGCCGAAGGGAGGTCACATGGGCCCACGATGCGTCACCGCGACAGCTGCCATCCTGGCGGCGACATTGTCGATGCCCGCAAATATGAAAGCGCAGGACCAGCCCCGGCCCGCAATGTCGTGTCCGGTCGACCATGATCAGCTCGCCGACATTCTCAAGAAGAGCGTCAAGCCGGGCGGCGGCCCGAGCAATGGCGGTCTGGACAACAACGAGTGGGCTGCGGTCGTCAACCGGCAGGGCATCGTCTGCGCGGTCGCCTACAGCGGGAGCAAGGTTGATGATCAATGGCCGGGAAGCCGGGCGATCGCAGCGGAGAAGGCCAACACGGCGAATGCGTTCAGCCTCAAGGACAAAGCGATGGCGACGGCCAATCTCTACGCTGGGGCGCAGCCGGGCGGATTCCTGTTCGGCGCTACTCTGAGCAACCCGCCGTCTGCGGAGGTCCTGTACACCGGAAATCCGGACGAGTTCGGGACGACACACGATCCGATGGTGGGCAAGCCCGTCGGGGGCGTCATCGTCTTCGGCGGCGGCTTGGCGCTCTATGATGGCAACGGCATCGCCGGTGCGCTCGGCGTCAGTGGGGACAGCTCTTGCGCCGATCACAACGTCGCCTGGCGCGTGCGCCACCTGCTCGGGCTCGACCGCGTGCCCGCCGGCGTCAGTCCGAACATGAAGGACGCAATCATCTACGACATTGGCCCGGATGGCAAAAGCGCCTCAGGCTTCGGTCATCCCAAGTGCAATGGCAAGGAGGACCAGATCGCGGTCGATCTCGGCGCAGGCGTCTCCGGAAACGTGGTGAGATAGCCCGGCAATCACACTTTGGAACCAAGCAGAAGCGCAAGGTTTGTACGTTCACAAACCGGCCTGCAAAGCCGCACGGCCTCGTCATTGCCGTGGAGATCTTAACATATGTTGGTGTGTGTTTCCGCGCGGTTGTTGAGCGCGCTTTGCGCGGCCGTTGCGCTGTTGTCGCCTGCTGCGGCTCAGAGTGATCTGGCGAGCCGCATGAAGGACCCCGGTCAATGGCCGATGGCGGCCCGCGACTATGCCAACACCCGATACAGCGAACTCGACCAGATCAATACGACAAATGCATCGCGTCTGCAGCTGGCATGGACTTTTTCGCTTGGCGCCGACCGCGGCCAGGAGGCGGCGCCGCTCGTGATCGACGGCACGATGTACGTGGTCGGTCCGTATGCGGGCCCCTATCCCAACCGCGTCTTTGCGCTGGATGCGACGACCGGCGAGCTGAAGTGGTCCTACGCACCGAAGCCGGAGCCCGCGGCGGCGGGCGTCGCCTGCTGCGACGTCGTCAATCGGGGGCTCGCCTTCGACGACGGAAAGGTCTTCCTCAATACGCTTGACAACCACACCGTGGCGATCGACGCCAAGACCGGCAAGGAGATTTGGCACACCAAGCTCGGCGAAATCAACAAGGGCGAGACAGTCACGATGGCGCCGGTCGTGGTGAAGGGCAAGGTCCTCGTCGGCAACAGCGGCGGCGAACTGGGCGTGCGCGGCTGGGTCACGGCCCTGGATGAGAAGACCGGCGCCATCGCCTGGCGCGCCTATTCGACCGGTCCGGACAAGGATGTGCTGATCGCGGACGACTTCAAGCCATTCTATGACAATCTGAAAGGTGCTGATCTCGGCGTGAAGAGCTGGCCTGCGGATCGCTGGCGGGTCGGCGGCGGCACGGTCTGGGGATGGATCTCCTATGATCCCGATCTGAACCTGATCTACTACGGCACCGCCAATCCGAGTCCATGGAACGCCAACCAGCGCAGTGGTGACAATCTCTGGAGCGCGTCGATTTTCGCCCGCGACCCCGACACAGGTCGTGCGAAATGGGCCTATCAATTCAGTCCGCACGATCTGTTCGACCATGACGAGATCAACGAGAACGTGCTGGTCGATCTCGAGCTCAACGGCCAGCTACGCAAGGTGCTGATCCATCCCGGACGCAACGGCTATATGTACGTCATGGATCGCGCCACCGGCGAAGTCATCTCGGCTGACGCTTATGAGTTCGTCAACGCCTATAACGGTGTCGATCTCAAGACCGGCAAGATCATCCCCAACGAGGAGAAAGCGCCGCTCGTCGGCAAGACCGTCGAGAACATCTGCCCTGCAGCGCCCGGTGCGAAAGATTGGCAGCCAAGCGCGTGGTCGCCGCGCACGAAACTGCTCTACGTGCCGCATCAGCATCTCTGCATGAACTTCAAGGCCTCGCAGGTCGGCTACATCGCAGGCACGCCCTATGTCGGCGCAGATGTCGACATGTATGCCGGGCCCGGTGGCCACCGCGGCGAGTTCATGGCGTGGGACCCGATCGCGCGCAAGAAGGTCTGGGAGATCAAGGAAAACCTGCCGGTCTGGTGCGGCGCGCTGGTGACCGCCGGCGACGTCGCGTTCTATGGCACGATGGACCGCTTGTTCAAGGCGGTGGATGCCAAGGACGGACGCGTGCTCTGGCAATTCCGCGCCGGCTCCGGCTTCATCGGCCAGCCTGTTTCCTATCGCGGCTCCGATGGACAGCAATATATCGCGATCCTGTCGGGCGTCGGTGGCTGGCCCGGCGTCGTGGCCAATGCTGAGGTCGATCAGCGTGTGCGCAACGCCGCACTCGGCTTCACCGGCGCGACGCAGGATCTGCCCTTCTATACTGCCGGCGGAAGCGAGTTGCTGGTGTTCAAGCTCGGCGGCGCAAGCGGCGAGGATCCAAGCCATGCGCCTGCGAAATAGCGCGATCACCCTTGCCCTCCTAGGCGCCGTCACGGCCACAACCGCGGTCGCATCCGACGGCGAGCTTCGCGTCTGTGCCGATCCGAACAATCTGCCGTTCTCGAACAGTGTCGGGGCGGGCTTCGAGAACAGGCTCGCCGTCATGGTCGCCCAGCATCTCGGCCGGAACGTCACCTACACCTGGTGGGCGCAGCGTCGCGGATTCATCCGCAACACGCTGAAAGCGGGCCAATGCGACGTTGTGATGGGCGTGCCTGAAGGGTATGACATGGCGGAGACCACGAGGCCCTATTACCGCTCGACCTACGTCTTCGTCACCCGGCAAGACCGGCAGATCGACCTCTCCTCGTTGCTCGACCCGCGGTTGCATGACCTGGCAATCGGCGTGCATCTGATCGGCGGCGATGGCAACAATCCGCCGCCGGCACAGGCGCTCGGCCAACAGGGTATCGTCGACAACGTTCGAGGCTATTCGATTTACGGTGATTACCGGGAGGCCAATCCGCCGGCGCGCCTGATCGAGGCGGTCGAGAACGGCGAGATCGACGTTGCCGCCGTTTGGGGTCCACTGGGCGGCTATTTCGCGAAAGGTTCGCCCGTGCCGCTCACGGTGACGCCGATCCAGGACTACGAGGGCTTCGCCCCCCAGCAATTTCAGTTCGCCATCGCAATAGGCGTGCGCAAGGGCGATCACGCTTTGCGCGACCGGCTGAACGCGTTCATCGACGCGCACCGATCGGAGCTTGCCTCGCTGCTGCGGAGCTACGGCGTGCCTCTGGTCGAACAGCCGCTCACTGCACCCGGAGGACACGAGTGATGTCATCTCAAGCGATGCGCGCATGCGCCATATCACTGCTGCTGGCGGCGGCACCGCATAGTTCTGTGCTGGCCCAGCAGACTCTGCCGCAATCGCAGGAGGCACAAATGCCCACGCTGGCGCCCCGGCCGAACTTCGGCGGCAGCGTCGGCAACGGCCGGCCCGGTGTATTCATGCAGGTTCCGGTCAGTCATCTTCACCCCGGCGCGCAGCCTGACCCGCCCCAGATCAAGAACCCCATGCAGGGCGATCCCAATGCGGAGCAACGCGGGATGACCTACTATGTCAACTTCAACTGCGTCGGCTGCCACGCGCCTAACGGGGGCGGCGGCATGGGGCCGGCGCTGAGCAACAACACCTTCATCTACGGATCGCAGCCCGAAAACATCTTTCTCTCGATCTACCAGGGACGGCCGAACGGAATGCCGGCCTGGGGCGCGGTGCTGCCTGACAACGTGATTTGGGATCTGGTCACCTATATCGGCAGGATCAGCAACGAGCCGAACCGCCAATGGGGCCGCACCTTCGCGGCCAATCCGCTTTCGCCCGAAGTCGAACAGGTGCCGACCGAGCAAGTCTCGACATCCGATCCCTGGTCGGCGACTAAGAAATTCAATTTCGGCCAGAAGCCGTGATCGGAATGGCCAATGGGCGACAATCCTGCCTCACGATTGATCATCGCCTCACTGCTGGGGCTGGCAATGATTGGCAACGCGGGGGCTGCAGGTCCCGACAATTTCAACGGCGACGCACGTCGCGGCGCCGATCTCGTCAAGAACTACCGTTGCGGCACCTGCCACGACATTCCCGGCGTTGCGGGCGCCAACGGTAACGTCGGCCCACCGCTGCATCGGATCGGCACGCGCACCTACATCGCCGGCTACATCCAGAACTCGCCGGACAACATGGCGGCCTGGATCGAAGATCCGCAGAAGGCACTGCCGGGCAACGCAATGCCACGAATGGGAATCCCGCAGAAGGACGCGCGCGACATCGCGGCTTTTCTGTATACGCTGAAATAATTGCGCGGCACCGCCGTTTGGTGGCGACGGCGAGCCGCCAATCCACTCAGGTCAGGAGTAGGCAGTAATAGGGGGTGAGGGTAAGTCGTCTGCGCCTGAGTGACCCGAAGCTGACCGTCGCAACATCGCGAAGTGGGACATGAAAAGCCAATGGATGACTTCCGCAACAGTTCCCCCGCTCGACGAGCCGCCAAACGCCACTGTTCTGTGCCAAACATTCGATTCATCCGAAGGGGGAATAGTGCAGACGCGAAACATTCGGCGAGCCCAGCTCCTCCTCGTCCATTCGTTTGATCCGCTGGCGCATCACGTCGTAACACTCGCAAGCGACGTTTTCGAGTTGCGCTCGGTGGACCTCCAACGCGCCGCGCCGCTCCGATATGATGCAGCCGATTGCCCGAAGTTTACGCATCGTTAGAGTCACGGTCGTTCGCCGCACTCCGAGAAGTTGTGCGAGCGCCTCCTGCGTCAATCCAATCTCGCTGCTGGCAACACGGTCATGTATCTCGAGCAACCATCGAGCCATACGGCATTCCACCGGGTGGACCGCGTTGCAGGCAGCCACGTTCTGAAGCTGCAATAATTGAGCGCGGAGATGGAGGCGCAGAACACGCTTGATGGCGCCGCTTTGCTCATAGGCTTGTTGCAATCGTGGGACAGGAATCTGGAGCGCAGCTCCGGCCACATAGGCCGTTGCTGTGACTGGCGAGTGCGACGGACTTAGAATGGAGAGAGCCCCGACCGCTCCTTCCGAGCCCATGAGAGTGGAAGCGACAATGTGTCCGTCCGACATCTCGACCAGGAACGCCAAGACCCCGCTAAGCGGAAAATAGACTTGTTTGAGCTCATCTCCGGTTCGCACCAGTACAGCGTCAGACTCGAACGCTATCTTCTGAACGTGAGGCTCAAGCAGGTTGAGATCCGCCGGGGGCAAAGCCGCCAAAAGCCGATTTCCGGGGCCGGTCTGGAGCGCCATTGCGGATCTCCCTTCGAGCACGCCGAAGCACCCGAAGCAGAAAACCAGCGTTCGTGGGGCCTGTTCCAAATTTTCCCGATACACCCCAGCGCGATATAGTCCGGCCAAGACTTCACGCCCATTGCGCCCCCGGGACCGGCGCCTTTTTGATTTCGTATTCTGCGAGCACGCCAAGTCGGGAGAGGCTTGGACTAGCGCAGCTTTAGGTCTGTCTAAGGTCAGCGGCGCCTTTGGAGGTTTCGGGTCATCGGTTCTGGTTCACCTCGAACTTCCCGACCAGCAGTGAGCCACCGCGGGCGACCGCACGGCCCCGAAGGGTCCTGATGCAATTCAGCGACATTGTGAGTCTCCTTTGGGGTTGGTCCTACCCCGCCATTGCGCTCCGGTGGCCGCACAAGTCCAGCACAACCGAGCGTCCCACCAACCAGCTTCGCACGTGAGGGTTAAATTCTATCCTGTTTTGGGATAATCCCGTTCTAGGATCAAATTGGCCGCCGCCGAATCGAAACGCGCCCGGCGGCCATGGAAAAGTCCCTCCAATCGACCGAATATGCCCGCCTCATGGCCCTTCTTGTCGCAACCCGGCAGAAGGCTGGCAATCGCCAGCAGGCGCTCGCCAAGAAGCTCCGCAAACCCCAGTCTTTGGTAGCCAAGTACGAAGGTGGAGAGCGGCGCCTTGACGTCATCGAGTTCATCGCTATTGCCGAGGCACTTGGGGCTGATCCGCTGAAGTTGCTTAGGCGGTTCATGCGGGAAAGAAGACCATAGCACCCGAATCAGGTGCCCTCGAAGCCCGCCCCGCTTGGCTCGTTCAGAGCACGGGTAGATGGCATCCTTGGTGGTGGTGAGCTCGTTAGAGCAAGGCCGCCTGATGCACGCCCGAAAAGCCTTGGCGGGCGAGCGGCTTCGTGGTGGTCAAAATCCCGACCGCCTGGCGGCCAGTGCCGAGCTAACCCAATGCCGGGCTAGCCGACCAGGAAGTTGCCATTGTGCAGCGCGCCAGTAGCGTTCAGCAGGCTGATCTCCATATCACTCGCTCCGTCGCCATCGATATCGATCTGGAGAGCGTCGTTGCCTGGACCGAAATTCTGTAAATGTGCCGAGGCTTGGTTGCCGCCAAGCAAGGCCGCACTATCCACATACTCGATGTGACCGCCGGCGATGCTGATGCCCGAGAAGGTAAAGCTGTCGCTATCGGCATTGAAGTTTTGAATGGTATCGGCAGCGCCCTGGGCGGAGTCCGCGACGCTGAGGAAGCGGAAGTTGTCCTGGCCTGCGCTGGCAAAGATTTCATCCGCACCCGCGCCGGCGGTGATCGTCGTGCTACCGGACGTGTTGCCGATTGTGATCCTGTCGAAATTTGCGGCGGCATTGATGTTTTCGATGTTTGTCACCCTCATGTCGTAGACGTTCGCGTTGAAGTTCAGCGTGTCATTGCCGTCGCCGAGATCGATCACATTCGCCGGGCTGCCTTGCAACGTCAGAATGTCGTCCGACGAGCTCCCGTTGAGCAAATTCACGTTCCACAGATTGTCGAACGAATTGCTGCCTTCGGCGAGATTTAGGACGTTGGCCGTTCCTTCTCCAAGATTGACCGTCACGCCGGACACTGTGTTCAGCAGCGTGACCGTATCGTCCGACGGGTTGAGATTGCCGGTAAAGTCGCTGCCGTTGAGGTTTTCGACACCAGAGATGCTGAGCGAATTGACGCCGTTGGCGAGAGAGACCCAATCGTTTCCACCGCCCATATCGACGACGATGCCGTTGACGTTATTCGTCAAGCTGATCGAATTATCGGCAGTATTGCCGTTGATGTGCTCGATACTGGTCGCGGCAAAAGCGGCGTAGTTTCCGTCAAGGACGATCGTATCGTCACCATTGCCGAGGTCGATCGCGACGCCGTTGGCTGCCGCGATCGCACCGGTGACAATCAGGGTGTCGTCGCTCGCCGTTCCGTTCACGTGGTTGACATCGTAGATGTTGACGAACGAGTTCGCGCCGGCCGCAAGGTTCATCGTATTGTCGCCGTTACCGAGGCTGATGTTCAGGCCCGCCACCGTCGTCGACAAGGTCAGCACGTCGTTGACGCCGGGCGCCGCGCCGAAATCGGCCCCGCCGATTCCCTCGACACCAATTAGGCTGAGCGTGTTGGCGCCGCCCGCTAGATTGACTTGATCGTTGCCACCGCCGAGGTCGATGACCAATCCGTTGGCGTTCGCCGTGAGGTTCACGAACTCGTCGTTGCCGCTGCCGATTAGATTCTCGACATCGGCGAGATTGAGCGTGTAGCCATTGCCGAAAGTATTGTTGAGCAAAACGGTGTCGCCTGTCCCCGCTCCCAAGTTGAGCGCGTGTCCGAAGATGTTGCTTCCGACACGAAGATAATCGTCTCCAGCTGTTCCGATCACGGGTGCAGTGTTAGAGAACTGCTGCGTCGAGAGATCGATCGGGCTCCCCGCGGTGCCCGCCGACAGCAGCACGATGCCGTCGCTGAACTGCAGCGCTTCGACATTGGTCAGGGTGTCGGTGCCGTCACGGTTCACAACATTGTCTTGAACCTGGACCGTTCCCGCCGTCGTGATGGTGTACTGTGATTGCGAGCCCGAGAAGATCACCAAATCGGTGCCGGCGCCGCCGTCGATCGTATCATTGCCGCCCTGGCCGGTGATTGCGTCATTGCCGCCGCCAGCGTTGATCGTGTCGCCACCGCCGCCGCCGAAGAAGAACTCGTTATTTGAGCTGCCGACCAGCGTGTCGGCCTGGTTCGAACCCTGGACGCTGTTGACGCCGCCCATAATGACGTCCGCGCCGGCCGCACCGCTCACAATTCCCGTCAATAGGTCGACGGAAACGCCGCCTCCGCTCGCTTGAGAATACGAGACCCGCGTATTGCCGTTACCCGTGATGGTGTCGTTGCCGAGCAGGCCTTCAAACAGGTTGAAGGCCCCGAACGATCCGGCCGAGGTCACACCGGCGAAACCGGTGGCGTCGTAGGTGTCGTTCAGGCTGCTGCCGGTCGCACTGTTGACGCCCACATAGGTATCGGTGCCAATGGAGCTGCCGCCCGTCGCAGTCCCTGCCTGCAGGTTGATCGTCACCGCGTCGATCGCGCTGGCATAGATGATGCGGGTGTTGCCATTGCCCGTGATGGTGTCGTTTCCGGCCAGGCCTTCGAACTGGTTGAAGGTTCCGTTGTTGCCGACATTGTTGACGGCGGGGTTCTGGAAGCCAGACGCACCAAAACTCGTCGCCGTGAAGACGTCGTTGAAAGCGGTCCCCTGGGCGCCCTCGATTCCGCGGAACGTATCGTTGCCGATCGAACTGTCCCCGGTCGCCGTACCGGCTGTGAAGTTGATGGTCACCGGCCCGGTGGCGAAGTAGATATTGTTGTAACTGATGATGTCGAAGCCGCCGCGGCCGTCGATGAAGTCGTCGCCGGCAAGGCCGGTGAACGTCTCCGTTGCCGTGGTGATATTGCTGCCGCGGATGGTGTCGTTGTACATCGAGGCCATCACGGCGTTGACGCCGGTGAAGGTGTCGTTGCCCGTGGACGCGTCGCCGCTTGCGGTACCCGCCAGCAGATCGACGGTCACCGCGCCGGTTGCGTTGGTGAAGGCAACACGCGTGTTGCCGTTACCGGTGATGCTGTCGTCGCCTCCCATACCGATGAATTCGTTGAAGGTGCCGTTGGAGCCAGCATTTTGGGTGGCTCCGCTGAATCCGCCGGCATTGAAGACGTCCGCGGCATTCGAGCCGCGCACCGATTCGACTGATCGCAGGGTGTCGGTTCCGACCGTCGCGGCATCGCCCGTCACAATTCCCGAGGCGAGCTGGACGTTGATTCCGCCCATCGCGGCAGGATCGAGCGCGTAGTCCGCTCGATCGAACCCAGCTCGGCCATCGATGAAGTCGTCGCCTGCGCGGCCTTCGAAGATCTCCACGGTGCCGGGGCCGTTGGCGCTGCCAAGCAGCTGGTCGGCAAATCCAGAGCCGACGATGCCCGCAAAGCCCGAACCTACGAGAGTGTCGGTGCCGACCGAACTATCTCCGGTCGCCGAATGGGCCGCCAAGTCGACGGTTACGCTGCCCGTCGCGCCGGCATATGAGATGCGCGTCAACAGTGCACCCAGGCTGTTCAGCGCGCCCGTGATGGTGTCGTTTCCTCCGCGGCCTTCGAATTCGTTGAAGCCCACATTGGTCCCAGCGATGCCTGTATCGCCCGCAAAGCCGGTCGCGTTGAACGTGTCGGCGTAGTCGCTGCCCACGACGCCTTCGACATTCACGAGCGCGTCGGTGCCGACACCTGGACCTGACACGGAGCCTGCCGCGAGATTCGCGGTAATGCCTCCCGTTGCAGCAGTATAATCGGCGCGGTCGAAGCCGAGGCCGCCATCGAGCAAATCATTTCCATCGAGGCCCTTCAGGCGGTCGTTGCCGGCGAGGCCACTCAGGCTATCTGCGTAGGCAGTGCCGACCAGCGTATTTGCGCCGGCGTCGCCGGTGAGGTGCACGCCCTGCCCCAGGATGAAGTCGGCAGCCGTGAGGTTCGACAGTGTCACGTTCAGCAGCGTGAGCGTGTCGCCATTGCCGAAGTCGATGACCGTGTTCGGTCCCTGCTGTGTGGCAAGCGCCTGAATGTCTTCGAGGGTCGAGACACCAGGGACACCCGTAAGATCGATCGTATCGGCGTCCGCCTGCAGGAAGTCGCTGATGATGTCGGCGCCACCGCCCATGGCGTAGACAAAGATATCTGCACCGACGCCGCCATTCAGGGCGTCGCTACCGGCACCGCCGCCGAGCAGGTCGTTGCCGCCGTTGCCGAAGAGCTGATCGTTGCCGCTGGATCCGGTGATCGTGTCGTTGGAGTTCGAGCCCGAAACGTTGGTGACCCCTCCCGTGATGGTGTCGTGCCCCACCGAACCGTCGCCGTCCACAGTGCCGTTCGTGAGGTTGACGATCACGCCCGAGGTCGCATTTGCGAACAGGATCTGCGTGCTGCCGTTGCCGGTGATGAGGTCGTTGCCGCCCTGGCCCTGGAAGGAATTGAATCCGACGAAGCCCGTGGCGTCGTAAGTGTCGGCGAAATTGCTGCCGTAAACGCTGTTGACGCCCGTAAAGGTGTCATGCCCGACCGACGCGTCCCCCGTGACCGAACCGGCGTTCAGGCCGACGGTGACGCCGCCGGTGGCATTCGTGAAGAGCAGCCGTGTGTTGCCGTTGCCGGTGATGGCATCGTCGCCGCCGAGGCCCTCGAACTGGTTGAAATTGCCGAACGAGCCGGCATTGGCGCTGCTGCCATTGAAGCCGGTCGCCACATAGATGTCGGCATAGGCCGTGCCCTGAATGCCCTCGATCGAGCGCAGCGTGTCCGTGCCGATCGACGCATCGCCGGTCGCCGTGCCCGCCGCCATGTCGATGGTGACGCCGCCCGTGACCGTGCTGAGGCTGTTGTAGATTGCCGTGTCGAAGCCGCCGCGGCCGTCGATATAGTCGTCACCCCCCAGACCGGTGAAGTTGTTGTTGAAGCTGCTGCCCAGCAGCGTGTCGGAGAACGTCGAGCCCTGCACCGCATTGACGCCGGCGAAGCTGTCGGTGCCTTCGGTCGCACCGGTGGCACTGCCGGCGACCGTGACCGCATTCGTGGTCCCGATGACGCTGGTTTCGAGATCGACGCTGACGCTCGAGGCCGCGATCTGGTAGTTCAGGCGGGTGAAGCCGTTGCCGATGATGGTGTCATTGCCGCCGGCGCCGGCGAAGTCGTTGAAGTTTCCGGAGGAGCCGACATTGGTCGCGCCGACCTGACCGAATCCACTCGCGTCGAACGTATCGTCGAAGTTGGTGCCGCGGGCGGCCTCGACGCTGCGAATCGTGTCGGTGCCGACCGTCGCATCGCCGTTCACGGTGCCCGCGGCAAGGTGGACATAGATGCCCGCCGTGGTCGCCGTATCCGAATTGTAGGTGACTTGGTCGTAACCGCCGCGTCCGTCGATATAATCGTCGCCGCCACGACCTTCATAGGTCTCGTAGGTGAAGGCCGCATTGTCACTGCCGTAGAACGTATCGTTGGAGGCCGAGCCCCAGATCGTGGAGACATTGGAGAAGGTGTCGTGGCCGACGGAGGCGTCGCCATCCGCGGTGCCTGCCCCGATGTCGACGGTGACCGCGCTGGTTGCGCCCAGATAGGACAGTCGCGTCACGATCTGGCCGAGAGCGTTGACGGCACCGACGACGATATCGTCGCCGCCACGCCCCTCGAACTCGCTCTGACCAACGACGACGCCGGGCAGACCGGTCGAGCCAGTAAATCCGGCCGAGTTGAACGTGTCGGCAAAATCGCTGCCGACCACCCCCTCGATGTTGACCAGCACATCCGTCCCGACGCCAGGTCCCGAGGCGGTGCCGGCCGTGAGATTGACGGCGATGCCGCCGGTCGCATCCGTATAGATGGCGCGGTCGAAACCCTGGCCGCCATCCAGGAGGTCACTGCCACCGAGGCCCTGCAGGCGGTCGTTGCTGCCCAGACCGCTGATGGATTCGGCATTGGCCGTTCCGACGAGATCGTTCGCGTTGCCGTCGCCGACGATCGGCGCGGCCGACGTGCCGAACAGGAGGTCGCTCGCCGTCAAGCTGTTCAGATCGACGTTCTGAAGCGTGAGGCCGTCACTCGAATTGAACGTAATGACGGTGTTGGGGCCGCTCTGCATCGCATGCGATTGCAGATCAGCAAGGCTGAAGATGCCGTAGACGCCGGTCAGATCGATCTTGTCCTGGCCATGGACAAAGTCCTGGATGAAGTCGAAGCCGCTGCCGGTCGCGTAGACGAAAGTGTCGGTCCCGGCGCCGCCGCTGAGGAAGTCATTACCGGCACGCCCATCCAAGGTGTCGTTGCCGTTGCTGCCGAAGAGGCTATCGTTACTGGCGCTGCCGATGATGGTGTCGTTGAGATTAGATCCCTGAACGTTGAACACACCACCGCTGATGATGTCGTGGCCGACCGAGCCGTCGCCGTCAGCCGTGCCCGCAGTAAGGTTGACGCTCACGCCTCCAGTCGCGTTGCCGAACTGGATCTGCGTATTGCCGTTACCGGAGATGATGTCGTTTCCGGCGTTGCCTTGGAAAGAGTTGAAATTCGCGTTGACGCCGGTGAAACCAGTTGCGTCATAGACGTCGTTAGAACTGCTGCCGATCGCGCTGTTGACGCCCGTGAAGGTGTCGAGACCTGTCGAGCCGTCGCCAGCGGCGGTCCCGCCCGCGAGATTGATGGTGACCCCGCTGGTGGCATTGGCAAAGATGAGGCGGGTATTGCCGTTGCCAGCGATGACGTCGTCCCCGCCAAGACCTTCGAACTGATTGAACGTGCCGTTGTTGCCGACATTGGCTCCGGTCGCACCGTAGCCGGTGGCGTCATAGGTATCGTTGAAATTGGTGCCCTGAATGCCTTCGATCGAACGAAGCGTGTCCGATCCGTTCGACGCATCGCCGGTGACGATACCCGCCGCCATATTGACGGTGATGCTTCCCGTGGTGAAGAAAATGTTGTTGTAGGACGACACGTCGAAGCCACCGCGACCCTCGATATAGTCGTTCCCGGCGAGGCCGGTGAAGGTGTCGTTGGTCGCACCGCCGCGCAAGGTGTCGTCGAACATCGATGCCTGGACGGCGTTGACGCCGGTGAAGTGATCGGTGCCGACGGACGAATCACCGGTGGCAATGCCGGTGACGAAATCGACCTGGACGGCAGCCGTCGCGTTGTTGAAGCCGAGCCGCGTGAAGCCGTTGCCGGTGATGGTGTCGTCGCCCCCGTTGCCGGTGAACTCGTTGAACGTTCCGCTTGAGCCGGGATTGACGCTGCCCGAGCCGAAACCGGCGGCAGTGTAGGTGTCAGCGAAGTTGGTGCCGCGGATCGCTTCGATCCCGCGCAAGGTATCTGATCCGATGGTCGAATCACCGGTCACGGTTCCGGCGGCGAGATCGGCAGTGATACCGGTCGTCGTGTTCGGATCGACGTTGTAGTCCACCCGGTCAAAACCGCCGCGACCGTCGATATAGTCGTTACCCGCAAAACCCGCATACACCTCCGCGGTGAACATCGGATTGTTGCTGCCCAGAATCGTGTCGTTGTGGGCAGAGCCCCAGACGCCGTTAAAGCCGGACCCGACGAGGGTGTCGTGGCCGACCGACGCATCACCCTGGGCATAACCGGCCGCGAGATCCACCGTCACCGCCCCGATGGCGCTGACATAGGAAACGCGCGTCAGCTCTGCACCCTGACTGTTGGTGTTGCTGATGATGGTGTCGTCGCCGCCCTTGCCTTCGAACTCGTTGTAGCCAACGGGGCTACCGGGGACATGTACATCGCCGGTGAAGCCGGCCCCGTTGAACGTATCGGCAAAGTCGCTGCCGATGGCAGCTTCGATGTTGACGAGCGTGTCTGTGCCCACGCCCGCGCCGGCCGCCGTTCCCGCCGCGAGGTTGATCGTGACGCCACCGGTTGCGTCGGTATAGACGGCGCGGTCGAAGCCCGGTCCACCATCGAGAATATCGTCGCCGGAGCCGCCGCTGAGATAATCCTTGCCGGCCCCGCCGAACAGGATGTCGTCCCCATCACCGCCACTGATGCCATCGTTGCCATCCTGGCCATCGATCAGATCGTTGCCGCCTCCGCCCGAAAGCACGTCATCACCGAGCGAGCCGAACAAGGTGCTCCCGATCGGGGTCAGCACGGCATTCTGGACCTGCTGGTCGAGGTTATCGACGTAGAGGGTCGTGAGCTCAGACACGGAAGCCGGATCGGAGAAGTTCGTCGCAGCGAGTTGATCGGCGGCCGCGCCCTGGGCGACCTGGCCCGCTTGCGCCAATTCCGTAACGTTAGTGGCCGTCTGAATGCTGTCGTTTGCGGCCGCGACGACCTCCACAACCGTCGCCGCTGCTGCGGCGCTGACACCGGCGGACGTGACCACACTCTGAACCGTTTCCGAAGACGCCAGATCGAAGGCCGGCGCGCCCGGCCCGCTCAGAGAGGCCGTAACGGCGCTTGCAATGGCTGTAAGAACCGCGTCCGGCTCCACGCCCACCGCCGACACCTGGGCGACCGTGCTCTGGACCTGGATGGCTGCCGCAAGCACCGCCGTCGCGGTCGCATCGCCAGTCACCGCGGCGGGCACCGGATCGTATGACAGCAAGTCGATGGGATTTGCGGGATCGGAGGCAAGATCGACGTTGAACGCGGCCGCAATGGCGCTGACGGCCTGGTCCACCGTCAGGGGGTTCTCACTGTTCGCGGTGCTATCGACCAGCGCCACAATCAACGTCGTCAGCGGCGTGATCACGGTTGAGCCCTCCGGCGCCCTGAGCACGCCGGCGACCTGCAATCCCGTCGAGATGTCGACACCACCGATGCTGACCAGCGGACCGGAGCCGCCCGCCAGCGTAAAGCTGCCGTCAGCCCGCGTGGTCGTGAACGCCTCGCCCGCGTCGAGTATTCCGTTGTTGTTGGCGTCGGCAAAGACGGTGGCGCCGCCGATATAACCGTCGATATCCAGCGCGTTGATCTCGTTGGCACCGGGTTGCACGGTCAGCGAGAGCTCCGCCGTGCTCACCGCTTGATGAACGCCGTCGTCGGAAATCGCCGTCACGTGCAGCGTGAACGGATCGGGGCTGCTCACGGCTTGGTTCGGGATCAGGGTGACGTTCTGAATCGAATCTCCGGTCACAAGCCAGGCGCCGTCCCCGATCGCTGCGCCGTTCTGAACCGTGAAGCTCGACGGCACCCCCTCGATCTTCACCGACAAGGTGCTGCTTAGGTCGATCTTGTTCGCGGCAATGTGCAGCGTGATGTTTCCGTCGGCCGCGCCCGCGGAGTCCTGGACGCTCAGATTCGGCGCGTCCTGCGCGCCATGGATGTCGAAGCTGATGGTCTTGGTCGTGCCGTCGACGGACCTGACCGCGAAAGTCTCCGTCCTTGTCTCGTTGGCGCCGAGATACTGAATAGCGGCGTTGTCGACCGAATAGGTGTAATGCCCATCGGCCTCCAGCGTCACCTTGCCGAGGTTTCCGGATGCCGTGATCTCGCCGGCCTGGAACGCAGCCTGGTTCTGATCGGCATCGCTGATAGACAGCTGCCCGGACGCGGTCAGCTGGCCATCCTCGGTTACGTCGTGCTGGACCGGGCCACCGATAGCGGCGGCATCGTTGACGCCATGGATCGTGAACGTCAGGTCCTTGCTCGTGCCGTCCAGAGCCTTGACGGTGAAGATCTCGTCGCGGGTCTCGCCCTGGCCAAGATATTGAACCAGGTCGTTGGCGACCAAATAGCTGTAGGCGCCATTGGCGGCGATCGTCAGCGTGCCGAAATTGCCAGGCGCCGAGGCGACGGTGGTTTGGAATGAATTCTGGTTCTGGTCGACGTCGTTGATCGACAGCGTCCCGGACGCTGTCATGACGCCGTCCTCGGTGACATCGTGCTGGACCGGATTGCCGATCACGGCCGCGTCGTTGGTGCCCGTGATGTCCACCACGATATCGTGCGTGGCGGTGCCGTCGGCGGACGTGACCGTCAGGGTGTCGGTGACCTGCTGTCCTGCGGTGAGCGAATCCGATTTCGCAGGATCGAGCGTATAGGTCCAGGCTCCCGACGCCGCATCGAAAGTGAAGTTGCCATAGATGCCGGCCAGCGAGACCGGGACTGCGAAATGATTTTGGCCTTGGTCGACGTCGTGCACCACAAGCTGGCCCGACGCGCTGGAATCGCCGGCCGCACTCCCGGCCTCGGTCACTGAAGTGTCCTGGCTTCCCGACACCGTGATCGTGGCCAGGTCGTTGCTGCCGGTGATGGTCACCGTGAGCGTCGACGATCCCGTTCCGCCGTGGTCGTCGGCGTTCGTGTAGGTGAACTGCTCTGTTGCCTGCTGGCCTTCGACCAGCGCTTGCACGGAGTCGCTGGAATTGTTGAGCGTGTAGGTATAGGCGCCGGTCGCCTTGGTGACCACCAGCGTTCCATAGGTGCCGACGACCGTGATCGTGGTGCCGTTGTCCGTGCCTCCCGCCACGGCCAACACGATGTGGGTGTCGTTGCCATCGGCGTCCGTGTCGTTTGCGAGCAGATTGCCGCTGGCCAGCGTAGTCGCGTCCTCCTTGACGGACGCGATATCCGCGACTGCGACCGGAACGTGATTGGTCGCGCCTTCGACGATGACCTCGACCCTTTCGATCGAGGCCACGGCCAGGTTGAAGCTCCTGAACGCATAGTCCGCGCTGCCATAGCGGGCGATGAGGGCCTGGATTGCCGCAAGATCGGACCTGAACGAAGCCGAGTCCGCGAAGTCCTGCGTGACGACGAGACGGAGCGTGTCCTGGCCCCTGCCGCCGTCGTAGATGTCGACAGAACCCACGTTCTCGGAAACGCGATAGATCAGGATATCGTTGCCGTTGCCGCCGCTGACGACGTCGCAGCCGGCGCCGCCATCGCTGACATCGTCGCCGTTGTCGCCGGAGATCAGATCGTTGCCGGCTCCACCGAGCAAAGTATCATTGCCGTTGCCGCCGAGAATGATGTCGTTGCCGGTGCCGCCATCCACCGCGTCACTGCCCTTGCCGGCATCGATGATGTCGTTCCCCGCACCGGCATTGATGCTGTCGTTGCCGTTGCCGCCCTGAATGAGATCATTCCCTGCCCCGGCATCTATCGTATCGTCGCCGCTCTTTGCATTGATGGTGTCAGCCGAGCTGGTGCCGGTGATCTGATCGTTTGTATTGGTGCCGTTAATGATCATGGCAATTCATCTTTCTCGATAGGGCAACAGGCATTGTTCGCGAGCGCGCGGGACGCGGCTTGCGTTGTGCGGATGGAGAAATTGTCAATCCTCGAGCGCGAAACGCGCTATGGACGCGACACGTAACAAGTGCGGTCGCTCATGTGAGCCCCCTCCCGTAACCGTCTTGATTTTGCAGGTTCGCCGTCAGCCCAACGGCGCGAGTTTGAAATGACGTGATCTTATTATTGTTCGACGCCTGGCGTCGTTGCCTGCGTCGCCTGAATTCTCGAAGTCGCAATCTCCGACCGTCGAAAAACCTTTTCTGATAATTGCAAATAGTTTCCACTGTTGCACGACAGCGTCAAGACAGCACAGCTACTAACCTTAAGGAGGGCAACTGAACGGCGCGGCTGAGGCAGCGTATGCCCCCAGGCTGCGGTCGCGTCCGATTTCGGCAAACGCGGGATCGAAGCTTTGCCGGACTGCAGCACAATAGGGGCTGGAAAGAAGCGAGCCCTTCCCCCTGCGCCCGACGCGACGAGATCGCCCAAGCTGCTGAGCAAGCTGGCACCGCTGATCGCGCCGGCGTGCGATCCGCGCTTGGTCGCGCTGCCCTTTCTGCGACGCTTTGACGCGCCGAAATACACAGCGAATCGATGCGGAAGCGAAGAAGCAACACCGAAACCCATCTGGCTCGAACAGAGCAACGTCATCTCGATTCCCGGAACGAAGATTTTTCTCGTCCATGGAATAGCGCCGCACGTCGTTGCGCATGACCCGAATGGGTTATCTGGTCCAGCGCCTCCGCTGAAATTGCCGTGTTAGACTTTCGTCGAGCACCATTCTTCAGGAAAAACAGCCAAGGGGGCTTGCATCTGGCCGCCTCCTCGCGAAGCATCACCGCGCGGGAACGCATTGGAAAGTCCCGATATTAGGGGGTCTGGCATTTGGCGCAGCTGCGCGCCGGCTTGCACGAATGACCAGGGGCTCAGGCGGAGGGGGACCGCTCGTGAAGGCCGATAGAATAGACGATGAAGAACTGTCGAAGGTCCTCAGTCGATTTGGCGAGGCTGCCGTGAATCCGGAAGCCTGGCGCCGCATCATGGATGACATCTGCAAGGCGGTCGGGGCATCGGCGGCCATACTCCTTCAGAGCGATATCAGGACCCCGGACGTCCCCCGCACGGACTCGATCGCGGAAGCCACCGATCTCTACTTCAGGGACAACTGGCACTTGCGGGACCCGCGCGCCAAAGGCTTTCCGCAGATGATGGCGGGCGAGGTCGTGACCGATCTCGATGTGATGACCCCGGAGCAGATTCGTGCGGATCCCATGTACAACGAGGTGCTGTTTCCGTTCGGATACCGCTGGTTTGCCGGCATTGGCTTCTGGGCGGACAGCGCAGCATGGGCGCTAACGATCCAACGAACAGGCCGCGAAGGCGCGTTCGAGGCGCGCGACAAGCAGCTGCTTGCTCAATTGGCTCCGCGTCTCACCGAGACCGCCACGCTCGCTACCGCGGTCGGCAGGATCACGCTGACCTCGATGACAGACGTCCTCGGTCGCGTTGGACAACCCGCCCTTATCCTCAACCGGGAAGGCAAGGTTCTGCGCACAAACGAGGTGGCCGACGGCGGCTTTGACAATGAGATCCGCATCAAAGATCGGCGTCTCCTGCTCCGTGACAAGCAGGCGATGGCCAAACTCGATCAGCTGATCAACCTGATCCGATCCACGCCGGATAGCGCCGCCATCCCTGCCGCTCCCATCCTTGTCCGTCGCACGGCGAAACCACCGGTTGTCTTGCGCATACTGCCAGTGGACGGCGCGGCGCGCTCCGTCTTTCTCGGCGCTCGCGCCATGCTGATTCTGTCCAATCTCGTCCCGCCGCCGGCGCCCGACTCTGCCCTGATCGGCCAAGCCTTCGACCTGACACCCGCCGAATCTCGATTGGCCGCACTGCTTGCAACTGGCGCATCGCTCGCCAGCGCCGCCGAACAGCTGCGCATTTCGCGCGAGACGGCGCGCAATCACCTCAAATCGATCTTCTCAAAGACCGGCGCCCACCGGCAACCGGAACTAGTCAAGCTGCTTCTGCAATTGGTTTGAGCATTTGCAGTTTGAGCATTTGCTTTGTGCCCGTCGGCGGTCGCAAGTTTCGCTTGACCGCGGGCGAAAGACCTCGACCTTTCGGCGTCTCAGCCGAAAGGTGCGGCCTTACGGTCTGCGCTCCACTTTTCATTTACGGCTTCGTGCCGCCACGGCTACGTTCATCAGCAAGAGAAACAACGCACTTGTCGCCTCATATCTTGCCACCACGCGCTTCCTCGCTCTTCCCCGTATGATGGGTTGTCCAGCGCGGGAGCCAATGCTCCACTCCCAGCTTCGCGAACGTTTGCGCATCTCAAGCTCGAAGAACGAGAAGTCGTCCAAGTCTCCTGGATTATCTCCCAACGAGTTTGACGTCATTTCGCTACTTAAGCACCCATCGGCATCTTTGCCCCATGCGAGCGCAAGAGCGCTGCATGCAAGAGATAGCGATAATGCCTAAATCCTTGGGTGCGCCTCCCCCAAATGGGCTAGGCTAACAAATCAGTAGTCAGGGTCAGCTCTGCGGACGGCAATAACAGGGAACTTGGCCCGCCACTAGACTGGGCCTCCGCCGCGTCCATAAAGGCCCAAGCCACGAGATGCCCGCCCAAAGGTTTGCAAAAGGCCCGCTGGCGGATCAAATTCCCTGCTTATAGGGAATTTTGCAGAGAAACCCCGCGCAAAACCCCGCCACCGCAACAGGCAGCGTGGAAGCGTAGCGATTTGGATCAACGGCAGTATTGCGCGGCGGAGGATATCCCGCTCAAGGCGTTCGGCAACTGGCGGGCGAAGTTGAAAGCCGAGCCACAGCCGCCCGAGCGCAAGCTGCTCTACCGGGGGCGAGGCCTAAGTCACAGCCTTAGTCACACCCTAAGTCCCAGCCTAAGTCATGTGGCTTATCCCTCCTCGCGGCCAGAGAGTCCGATTGTTCCTCGGGACCTCCTCGGCGGCACTGGCCTTAGAGCTCCGACGCGCCTCGCTAGACCGCGACAACAGACTTGCAACGCCCGCAAGAAACTGGGACGCGTCACCAGTTCGGTACTTAGGCTGCAGCGTGCTCGTTCTGGGCTGCTTCCAGCATCGCAGCGATCTCGGCCGCGGGCCGCGCCGAGCTCACCAAGAAGCCCTGGAATTCATCGCATTCAAGAGCACGCAGGATGTCGCGCTGTTGCTCCGTTTCGACCCCCTCTGCGGTGGTGGCCATCTGGTGTTCGGCAGCCAGTGCAATGACCGCCCGCACGATGCCAATCGATTTCCTTCCCTCCGTCAGCGTCGCGACAAACGACCGATCGATCTTGATTTTGTCGAACGGGAACTTGCTCAGGTAGCTCAGGGACGAATAGCCCGTTCCGAAGTCGTCAAGGGCCAGTCGAACGCCGAGGGCGCGCAACTGATGCAGCGTCTCCAATGCGGAATGGTCGTCCTTGATCAGGACGGCTTCCGTGATCTCGAGCTCCAGCCGACCGGGCATCAAGCCGGCGGCAGCGAGCGCCGACGCGACCTTCAAGGGCAAAACACCCGTCTTGAATTGGGCAGGGGAGACGTTGACCGCCACTTTGATCTGGGCAGGCCAAGTTGCGGCCTGCTTGCAGGCCACCCGAAGAACGTGCTCGCCAAGCAGCTCGATCAGTCCGGATTGCTCGGCAACCGGGATGAATTCCGCCGGCGAGACGACACCGCGCTCAGGATGATTCCAACGGGCGAGAGCCTCAAAGCCAGTGATGGCCCCTGTTGCCAAACCAACGAGCGGCTGGAAGTGGACCTCGATCTCCGCGCGGTCCAAGGCGCGCCGAAGATCCTGCTCCAGCATGCGGCGATCGCGGGCCCTCCGTTCCATTCCCGGCTCGAAGAAGCGAAAGCCCCTTTTGCCGGACGACTTCGCCTCGTACATCGCGAGATCGGCATTTTGGAGTAGTTGCTCGGACGTCCGTCCGTGCAGTGGAGCTATGGCCACGCCGATGCTCGCGTCGACCGCGAGATTGAATCCGCCACAGCCATGCGACGTCCGAAGTGACGCATATATCTTCGCCAGGAAGGGTTCGACCGCGCTCTCCTCCCCGGAATACCGGGTCAGTACGGCAAACTCGTCGCCGCCTAGCCTTGCCAGGAAATCACCAGGTGCAAGACAATCTTGCAAGGCTCGGCCGATATTCCTCAGCAATGCGTCTCCGACATGATGGCCCAACAGATCATTGACCGACTTGAACTCGTCAATGTCCAAGAACAGCAGTGCCACCTTGGTTGTGGAACAGTCGCGCAGCTCTGTTTCGAGCCGCTCGAGAAAGTAGGATCTGTTGGGCAGTTCTGTCACTAGGTCGTAGTTGGCAAGCCGCGAAATCCGCTCCTGGTACTCCCGTTGCTCGGTGACGTCCTCGATGGTGGAAACCCAGCCGCCGCGCGCGACAGGCTGATTCATGATCTGCATCCATCGACCGTCGCGCGTCCTGGCCAGAGCCTGAGTGGCGATCCCGCGTTTTGCTGCCGCCCGAATCGGTTCGCAATGCATATCCACACTGCCGACCAAGGAGCCTGTCTCCAGCCTGTGCGCGATGATAGCTTGCAGGGAGCAGCCCGGTTTGACCAATTGAGGCGACAGGCCAAACATGTCGATATAGCTCCTGTTGCAGATGATCAGCCGCTCCGATCGGTCGAACAGCAGCAGCCCCTGCTTCATATTGTTGACTGCCATCTCCAGGTGTTGATGCTGCCGTCTCAGATGATGAACGACGAAGCCCAGCGTCAGCAGCGCAACCGCTGCGATAGCGGCGGCTCCGAACCCATAGAGTCGGGCTTGACCCAGCCAGTCGGACAGCACGGTGGAGGTCGTGATGGTGGCCAGCACGGCAAGGGGATAATGGTCCAGATACCTGACCGACGCGATCCGCTCCACGCCATCGAACGGACTGATAAACTGCGCGGTGACTTGGCCGCCGTTTGCGGCCGCGGCAGCGTACAGGGGCGATGCGGAAAAGTCCTGGCCGAGCGATCGCGTCTCTCGTGGAGACCGGGCCAGCAGCGTTCCGTTTTGATGAAACAGCGAGAGCGCGGCATTTGGCGGCGCGATGGCGGCAAGGAAGCTTTCCACGTCCTCGGCCGCGACGCGTTTTGTCACCAATCCGAGCAGTTGGCCGTTTTGCGCCACAATCTTGCGTGCGACCACGATCGCCGGACTCGATCCGTTGTGGACGAGCTCAATCGCGGTCGGGCTGCTCGCAGGCGCGGTCGTGAAGCTTTGGAAATATCTGCGGTCGGCAATGTTTGTTCTTTCGACCGGCCAGGCCACCGACGAGGCAACGCAATTGCCCTCGGAATCGTAGAGACTAACCTCCCCAAGATCGCCTGAGTCATTGATTCTGCTGCGGAGCAGCTTGTGGAAATTCTCACTCGATACTGCCGTCGCGAACTGGTCGGGAGACGCGATCTGCTGCCCCAACTCCGTTGCAAGAGATCGTTCGACTGCCTCGAAACCGGTGAAGCGTTGATCGAAATGGCGCGCGAGCAGCACCACGGTATTTCGAAGCGCGTTCCGATTTTTCTCGAGCTCCTGTTCGCGGAGATGTCCGATCATCAGGGCGGTAACTGCAATGATAGCGGCAATCAGGCTCAATCCACCGAAGCTAATCCAGAACACCGCGACGAAGTGAGTCGGCCAGCCTGTCCGTTCAGTGCCATCCGATGGGGCTTGCCGAAACTTATCGTTGCGGTCTTCAGTGCTCATGGGCCTCTCCGTCAAGACAGACTAGCGCAGCGGCACGGAACATTCTGTTACGGGGCATCGTTAACGGCCGGTTACGAACCGCCCTGCTTTGCGGCGCGAATTGTGACGGTGAATCATGCGTTGAGCCCTTGACCATCGCGGTTTCAAGCGCGCCCGCACGTCGGTGCGTATTGGCGGCGGACGTTGCGAAAGCGGTGCCGCTGCTAAAGGCACCGATCGTCGCGTGCTGCGACGCTGGAAGCAAAGAGCGGGGATGACCTTGCAGGCGGCACGCGGTCGCTATCGGACACGTCTCGTGGCTTGGCTTCATCCCGCATCTAGCCTAGGTTCGTTTCATGGCGAACCCGCCTCGGCCGCCGCCCTTCATAGCGAGGGGCTTATCCGGCCGCGACGTCGTTCGGCCGATCGACCTGCTTGTATGAGCCGCGGCACTTGCGATGCGCCTTCAACACCTCAGCTTTGATGCTTGGCTGGAGCACGCATTTGGACGCGAGGTTCGCTTTCGGCAAGCACCTTGGTACTTCGATCCCGAGCATGATTGGTGGGATCCGCCGGCGGTAGAAGCCGTGTCTTATCTCACTCGACTGTTTGAAGACCCGGAGCCAGCACTACGGGGATTTGCCGACAGCCAAATCGCGCAGGGCATAACCTACCTTGTGAATACCAGTGCCGGAGGCGATTGCGGGTGGCTTTGTTCAACCGATGTTCCGGTCGAAGGCCGTGTTCGCTGCGTCAAGTCTGTCGCTGCTCTATTTGCCAAATTGTTCGAGCCTCGTTGCGCCCCTAGCCTGTCCCACCTGAGCGAAGCCGCTAGCAACGCACTCAACAATGTTTGCTACATGTGGTGGGATGCGTTTCCGAGCTTGGCTCTTGCCGATGATCCCGCCCTGCCAACGCTCCACGATTGCGCGCTGCAAACCATGGACCGCATCCTGCAGCTTCAATCGATCGCCTGTCAGGAAAGTGCTCTACACGGCCTTGGACACTGGCACCGCGACTACAGCGACAAAGTCATCCAAATCATCGACCGCTTCTGCGCGGCGCATGCCGCGATCGACCCGCGCCTTTCGGCCTATGCCCAATCGGCTCGGTGCGGATGCGTCCTGTGATCCGCGGGCGGTGGCGCCCCTGGTTGCGTCCCGCCCCGCGTTGAGTGCATCATCGCGACCTCCGACAGAGACGCCGGACAGCCCAAAATTGGGCTACGTGCTCATGAACGGCTTGCCGGCTGACGTCCGCTCAAGCTCCAACGGCAGTCGAAGTGTGGGCATCTCCCAGCGCCGTGAACATGCGCTTGGTCAGCGCTGGTATTGGCCGCCGGAGATGACCAGCGCGACGATGGTCTCGTCCATCGCCGAGATGAAGGTGAAGATGCCGCCAGCGACCACGCTGGACTTGATCTGCGGCAGCGTCACCGCGAAGAAGCCGCGCAGGCGGTTCATGCCGAGGCTGCGCGCGACCATCTCCTGTGCGGGATCGAACTTCTGCAGGCCCGCGAGCACGGAGATGAGGACGGCCGGGCGGTTTCCGCCATGTAATCCGTGCCCATCGCAAGCTCCCTGAGAGCCGACCATCCCTCGCGGCCCGAGGAGACCGTTGCGATAGATCAATGAGCAGGCCCCATCATCGGCCGGCGTGTATGGGCCGGACATTGGCTCGAGCTGCAGTGTGCGGCTGCTAGAAGGAAAAGCCTCGCTTCCAGAGTAGACCACATCGGCCCCAGCCTGGAGGTTTTTCCGGATCGAAAAACGGAGCTGGGACCGAGAGGTCTGCCGCTGTCTGGTCGGCAAACACAGCTTCATCCCAAGAAATCGTCCACTTGGGATTCAAATTTGTGAATCCGACTCCATGGAGTACTCCAGCCCGTGGGGGAACGAGCTGGCAATAGGTCGTGCGAAGGGTGGCAAGCAAGACCGACAGTCGAACCGAGCAGGCACGATCGCACCTCGCCGCCCGTCGCGCGGTCGCAAGCGATGTGTGGCTACCGCTTCCTGCCAGTGGGCTTGCCTCGGCGGGGGCGCTTCTTCGGCTTGGACCTTGTTGGTCTTTCGCTCTGTTCAGCCGCGAGAACTCGAGCTCGGATTTCCTCTAATTCAACCAGTGCAGAAACGATGCTCTGAAGACGTTCGCGAATTGCAGCAGCAGGAATCACCGCTCGACCGCGGGTGCTCATGGACGCCCCCAACTTGTTCTTCTTTGGGGCCGCCGTTGGCACCCGCTCGGAGTCTTCCTTTTTCGGCCAACCTAGTCGTTAACAAATTTAAACGACGACTACCGCGTCCCAGCCAGCTCGAGTTGTTCCCGGAGGGAACACTGCAGCATCCTGCCAACCGCGTATTCTCGATACCTGCGTAAGGTGTACGAGCGCCGGCAGAAAGCAGAACGGCGTGAACTTCATGCAAGGCCAGCACCTGTTTTCCGCCTGCTCGACCTTCTCGCGACTGTGGAGCAGCAGCAGCGCGCCAGGGGCGCCCCGCGGGACGATGAAGGGCGAGCGCTCAGATCGCCGGCTCATCTTTCACGAAGGAAGTCGAAATCACGGGGACGGAGTGTGGCCCGAATTGCCCGCCTCGCGTTTGGCCTTTCTCAACTCATCCACCGTTGGGACGATGGGCGGCAAGTCCCCGGCGGGGCCCAGGTCGGCGCTGCGTCGCTGAATAAGGTCGCGAACGCTGGCGTCGCGCCGGTGCAGAATGTCTTGGCGCCAATCCCGCAGGACGCGCTGACAAAGTTCGTCAAAGTCAGAAAATTCTGGATCAACCGAGTCGACAAAAACCGTGCCGCCGTAACCATTTCCCTCGACGACCCAATATTGGTCGCCTCTTGCCAGCTGGTGGATGCGGAGAGTGAAATCGTTACCGCCCGAATAGTTGCCCAATGTGAAGGACTGGATGCTTCCGTCCGGGCCGATTTTCGCTCTCAGGAACATATTGTTGTCACGCGACATTAAATCTCCTCTCTCAGCGTGGATTCCGCGCCGTTGGCTACATCCGGTCTAGCGTTTTTCGGGGTGCACGAGGCGTTGGTTGCTAGGAAGAAGGCTGATCGTGGAGAGGGCCTTCGTCGCCATTTCGACCGCTGGTGCGGCCCTAGCAGGAAAGGTCACGGCGGCCATCTCCGCAAGGCCGCTCGACCGCTCTCAGGAGCGGCGGACAAGCTACAAATAGGCCCCGACTAGCAGAACGCAAGCACCACAGTACAGCATCGTTAAATCGCGTTAACCGTAGCGTCGGCGTTGGCATATCAAAAGCGTCGTCCACGATCAGGCATTGGTGTCCCCGGCCGCAGGAACGCTACTCCCTTTTCGGCGTGAAGATCTCCGTTTCGCCGCCGAAGAAATACGCGCCTGCGCTGCTTTGGCCTCCTGCTCAGTAGCGAATTCCGCCGCCACATAAACGGTACCCCGACCGGGCTCTACCCTTTCGATCACTAATCCCCGGCGCACAAGTCGCTTCACCGCGCGGCGGACTTGTTCTCTGGTGAGCGAATGCCCCACGCCTGCTGTCATCATGATCTCCTTGAACCAGTTAGATTAGCCGATCCACTGTTGCCCCGTCCGTTAATCCCGCCGCAGCCATCAACAGCAATGACAAGCGCCAAACCTAACGTACCATTTCGGAGCAGGGTCCATGCTCTTCGAGCCGCCTTGAGCAATATGCGGCACTCCTCCGCTCTGATGAAGCAAATTCAATTTGGTCAAAACGACTAAATGTGGAGAACGCGATTAATCATTCATCGCAAGGCCTTAAGTGTGCCGAGTTGCCATCATTGAGCGTTCTCACGCCAACCCGCAGTTCGTTGGACCGGCAATCTGTCACTCCAAAGAGAGACGCCGGGTCTTTAAGACATCAGACAGTCTTCAATAGGTCGGGAATGCAGCTCTTTGCGCTTATTGGGAGGTGAGAGCTCTCGCGCCGTCGTGGCCAACAAGGATCGTCAGATTTAGTCGGTCAAAGCGAGTTCTTCAGAGACAGAGGCGGAGTTGCCATCATTGCCTTCACAAGTCCATGTTTGCTCGAGCAAATTCCGCTCTCCACATCTTCCAGCTAAAAACGAGGAATTTTCATTGCCTGAATTCTGTTTGGGATCCGATACTAAAGCGCGTTAACAAGAGGAAGTCACGGATGCCTCATTCCATTCTCGCCCCATCGAACATCAAAGAGCTACTGACGGACTTGTCCAAAGCCATCGCACGCGATCAGATCTACGTTGACTCTTTGCCCAGAGAGCAGTTTACCAGCCAATATGATGATGGCATGTGGCGTGAGTGGCGACGGAAGAATCTCTTGCTCATCGAAAGATTGATCAAGTCATCGGATGACCTGAGCCCATCGTTGTTGCGGCGATTGACCGTTGTCGCCGCTGGCTTCGACGCCGCAATCGTCCGTACTATTTTGTTGGAGACCCTCGCCGACATTGTTGGAGGCTGCCTGGCCGCCCCACCCCGAACTGCGCAGGGCTTTTTCGACGGTTTAACAAATGAGGTCGTGCGCCAAGCTCGTGGCAAACACCGCAATCCGTCCGCCCGGAAAGCGTTGTTGGAGTGGTTCGACGCCACCGATCCCCTCGCGATTGCACGCGATCCCGAGTGCCAGTACCCGGTTTCTCGTCGTCAGGTCCACTCCGATCGTACGCCATTGCGTTCGATGCGGTAATGCTCTCAGGTATGGGACGCGGATCTGATGATGCCTTGCCCCAACTCAAAAGCCGAGCTCGAGAGTTGAATACGGATCAACGAGCAACGACGACGGCGCGAACAATCGAGTGACTTCGTGAGACAGATGGCGTGGTACAGTTCTGGGATGGCAAGCTTGCCCCCTTGAGGGATCAGACGAGCGACTTGCCTTCCATTGCGATTTGTCGAAATCTCGCCGGAGCTTCGATCATGCGCGGCCACTCCGCTTCGGTGCCGGTGAAGCTTGGCGCGCGGTCTCGACGTGGGTGGGCCGCCAGCACCTCGCGAGCTCGCCCGCCGAGGCGCAGGGCGCAGAAAGCGCATACCCGGCGGTGGCGGTCTCGTAAAAACTGCCAGGGCGTCGCACCATCCGCTTTGGGCATGCAGGACTCGGCCGGCTAGACTAGCGCGGTTGGCGCGAACATGGTCTCGCATCCGGAGTTTTTGTGCTCTCCGTTAAGGCTTTCTCTTGTTCCGTTTCGGCTTGGCGCAAACTCCGACTGCGGCTTTGCTGGCCTAGCTGGCCGCGCAATGCGTCTCGTATTTCGAAGAGTTCGCGAAGTGTTTGAGCATTGTCAGATTGTGTCTCCTGCCATTCGATGCGATCCTGCGCGGTCCATAAGTGAGACTCGCGATTGAAGCGCGTTTTTTCTGCCTTATCAAATTCGATGTACTGTTCGATCTCACGCTCAACGTGATCTAGTTGCTCTTGGAGAGTTTTTGGCATCAGCCGTTCCCTCGGCCTTGCCCTCCAGCCGGCGTCAACCTTCGGCGCAATCGGCGCTGCGATCAATAGCTGTTCTGGCCCCACGGATATCTGAACGTTGATTTGGTACGTAAGATGATGCTGGTGCCGATGCGACTTACCGCATCTGCCTCAGAGGCATGTGTTCGAGCGGAGTTCCGAGCGGGCGAGCGAACGCAAGTTGGATCCTCATATGGGTCACCGCGCTCCATTGGCTTCGATTTGTGACTTATTGGAGACCGCCGCTACCATCAGCCGATTTTTCAACATCGATGACAGGCGCAAATTTTGGCCGCAGCACGAGCAATAAGATTGCTGCAGAAAGGACTGGCATTCCGCCGCGGTTGGAGCGTTACTGCGTCGGCCGGGCGCGCAATCGCGCCGTCGGTATCTCACCTCGCAGATGCGGGGCTTCAGGCAGTGCGGCGAGCAGCGCCGCTGTTGTAGGAGATACCAGTGCGTAGCGTGCAGAGTGATGGCCGGGCCGAGCCACAGTATCAAATCATCAGGTTCAATCCGAACGACCGCCGCCATTTCATCGGCGGCTCGGACGCCCGCACCATCATGGGAGATGACCAGGAGAGCCTCATCCGCTTTTGGCGTGAAAAGCGCGGCGAAGCAGAGCCTGAGGATCTCTCGAACAATCTTATTGTCCAGCTCGGCACGGTCACTGAGGTCTTGAACCGCGCCTGGTATCAACGAGCGAGCGGCCACACTATCAAGGACATCCAGAAGCGCGTCCGTCACCCCGTTCACAAATGGATGGCGGCGACGCTGGATGGGACCGTCGAGCAGACCGGCGCCGTGTTCGAAGCCAAGTTCATGCTGCCTTGGGCCGTCACGGAGGAAGCTGCGGCCGAGAAGCACATGGCGCAGCTGCAGCACAACATGTGGGTCGTCGCCGCCCGCAAATGCGGTGCTCTCGATCGTCACCGGGGGTGGCGGTTGAGATCAAAGTCCACGCCGACCCGCTCTACCAACATCTTACTTCTCACCGTGACGAGGCCTCGCTAGCTTCATTTCAATAAGCAGACTCCAAGGACAGAATGATGGAACAGGAGCAGGCGGCTTCCGGGCCACGGGCGGCACCAGCGGCCCCATCGAGATCGAGCGTATCCCTGCTCCACGATTGTGCACCGATTGCCTCACAATTGTCATAGCGCTTCCATTGCATCGCAATATACTTCGCCTAGCAATCAAGAAATGTCAGGCGAAGTTTCGATGATCAGACATGCGGCCTGCATGCTGGCCATAATGTATTGCGTTTGCAGCCAGCCCGCCTATTCGAGCTACGAATCTCAAGCGGTGACGCCACCGCTGTCATTCTCACAATTCTGCATTCAATATCCCGAAGATTGCCAGCGCCACGACGATCGCAGGATCCGAGACTTCCGCTCCTCAATTCAACGTTGGCGAGAACTCGCCCAGATCAATTCAACGGTCAATTTCGGCATAACGCCGAAAGATCCACCCGCAAGCCGGCGTGACGCGGAGTGGCAGATATTCCCTTACGAAGGCAATTGCGGCGACTATGCCGTCACCAAGCGGCACCTGCTGCTACGATCCGGCTGGCCCAGTTCAGCACTCCTTCTCGCAGAAGTCATCATCCGAGCAACCGGAGAGCACCACCTCGTGCTGCTCGTGCGCGAGGGAAGAGCGGTTCTCGTGCTCGACAATCTAAGCCCGGTCGTCACGCCGCTGGTCGACGCATTGGATCGGTTCACTATCGTGCGTGCGGAGTCAGGCACGGATCCACAACGATGGACGCGGGAAGTTGTAGTCTTCTAACTCTGGTGACAACCGGCTCGTGCCTGAAAAGCCGTCACCAGATCCAATCCGTTTTTTCCGCGCGGCTCGGACGCTTGGTAGTCCAGCTTCGGCCAAGGGCGGAACGAACGCCACTGAAGTCCACTGCATCTCTGTTGGGGGATAGTTGGCCTCACCGCCTGAGCCAAACGCCGTTAATCTAAGCTTGATTTTCGCTCCGTTTCACCCTCCCTAACCAAGTCAATTTCGTGTAAGCACAAATTTCAATTTTGGGATTGATATGACAAAGAAACGAGCACTTATTACCGGCGTCACCGGGCAGGACGGCGCCTATTTGGCTGAACTTCTTCTGCAGAAGGGATATGAGGTCCACGGCATCAAGCGCCGGACCTCCCTCTTCAATACGGACCGCATCGATCATCTCTATCTCGACCCGCACGAGCCCGATCCGCCCTTCCGGCTTCACTACGGCGATCTGACGGATTCTTCGAGCCTGATCCGGATCGTCGGCCAAGTGCAGCCAGACGAAATCTACAATCTCGCGGCACAGAGCCACGTTGCCGTTTCGTTCGAAGAGCCCGAATACACAGCGAATTCCGACGCTCTCGGCACTCTGCGCATCCTCGAGGCCATGCGCATTACCAGCTTGGAGAGGAAGGCGCGCTTCTATCAAGCGTCGACATCTGAACTTTACGGCTTGGTGCAGGAGATCCCGCAAAAAGAGACGACGCCGTTCTATCCGCGTTCACCGTACGCGGTTGCCAAGCTGTATGCCTACTGGATCACGGTCAATTACCGCGAAGCTTATGGGATGTATGCCTGCAACGGCATCCTCTTCAACCACGAATCTCCGGTCCGCGGCGAGACCTTCGTGACCCGAAAGATCACCCGCGCTTTGGCGCGGATCCATCTGGGACTGCAGGAAAGGCTTTATCTGGGTAATCTGGATGCCCTGCGCGATTGGGGACACGCGCGTGACTATGTCGAAATGCAATGGCTGATGCTGCAGCAGGACAAGCCGGAGGATTTCGTGATCGCTACGGGCGTGCAACATTCTGTCCGAGAGTTTGTCAGTGTCGCTGCCAACGAAGTCGGCATGACAGTTCGCTGGGACGGAAGCGGCGTCGAAGAAAAAGGATATGACGCCAAGAGCGGCAAGTGTGTCGTTTCGGTCGATCCCCGCTATTTCCGCCCCACTGAGGTCGCGACGCTTCTGGGTGACCCCTCAAAGGCCAAGCAGAAACTTGGCTGGGAGCCCAAGACGTCGTTCGAAAACCTGGTTCGAGAAATGATGAAGGAAGATCTCGAATCCGCAAAGCGCGACGAACTCATCAAGCAGCACGGGTTTAGATATTATCCGCGACACGAGTGATCTTGCAGATCGGCCAGAAAGGCGACCAAGCCAAGCAAATGAGCGCCCCGTTGCGGCGCTCATTTTTTTCGGATGACGTCGCCGCATCCAACTGCAATCGAATGCCTAGGGCGACCGAACGGCATCCTCCACCGGAAGCCCAATATCGTTGGCAACGCCCGTCAGGCCCTCATTCGTCTGCCCTGCCGCATTGCCCTGCCCTGTCATGGCCTCCGACCACCGGCGCACGATCGTACGTCGATCCCAGCGATCAAGGGCTCGCCTTCTTCCTTCTTCGCCGTAATGCTCACGCAGGGCGGGCGCTTCGCTGAGCTGGCAAATTGCAAGCTCGAGAGCCGACGAATCTCCCGGTGGAATCACAAGGCCCGCATTCGTGACTTCCGCCGCCAGGCCGGTGCCTTCTTCAGCCATCGCAATGACCGGCCGAGCAGATGCAAAGATCGCACCGAGCTTCGAGGGCAATACCAGATCGGCCGCCTCCGCCTTCTGCGGAATCAGGTGGAAATCGGCCGTGGCCATCAATTGATTGAAGCTGTCATTGGGTTGAAGCCCCAGGAAGTGGACATTGGGATGTCCCGCGGCAAGCTGCTCGAGCCTCATCTTGTGAGGCCCTTCGCCCGCAAGGATGAAGTGGATGTGCGGGTGACTTCTCTCTAAACCAATCGCAGCCTCGATCACGAGATCAAGGCCTTGCTTGTTGGACATCGTGCCGGAATACAGTCCCACGATGTCGCCCTCAGCCAGGTTCAGCTGCTGACGGTATTTGGTCGCTCGAGGCCCCGGGCAGATCGCAGTGGTGTCGATCCAGTTTCTCACCTCCGCGGTTTTGTCGGGCCGCAGTCCCTTGATCCTCAACCGCTCCACCATCGCATGAGAGATGGTTGAAACGTTATCGAACGATTTGAGGATTGCCGCTTCGACTCGAAGCATCCACTTCCGCAAAGAAGGATTGCGCAGCAGACCAAGATCGAACGCGGCGTCCACCTCGAAATCCTGCACGTGAAGCCACGATTTGGCACCGACGCGACGAGCTACGAACGAGACGAAGGCAGCCGACATCAACGATGGTGCGACGGCGATCATGACGTCGGGCCGCCAGGATAGCGCTTCAAAAAGCACTGGCGCCGCACTCGTGAGCGCGAATGAAGCGTGATGGACCAACCGTCTGATGCCAGTGGGATGTCCGGGCACATAAATCGGCGTACGCGTTACTTGAACACCGTCAACATCTCTCGATCTGAAGTAAGAGGATTTGAACGCCGGAGGGGTCTTCCAGGCGGGATAGTAGGGAGGCGCCGTAATCACTCTGACTTCATGACCTTCGGCTACCAGACTTTCGCAGAGCTCGGCGTTATATTTCGCTACGCCGATCAGATCTGGGGCATAATTGATGCCGACCAAGAGAACACGCATAAAGCCCGCCCCAATTCAAACTTCAGAATAAAAAACTCTCTAGCAATCTAACCAGTCTACTCAGCGCGTTGCGCCGACTTCCACATGACGCCCGTAGCCATGGAGATAATCTGCATAGGCCGATGCGAGGCCGGCCCGCAGGGCAACTTTCGGCTGCCAACCAAGCGCTCGGATTCTCGAGCTATCCAGCAACTTGCGTGGTGTTCCGTCAGGCTTGGAGGTATCGAACGCGAGCTTGCCCCCATAGCCCACGACCTCCGCGACTGTGGTCGCGAATTCGGCGATCGACAATTCATCGCCAGTGCCAACATTGATCGGCTGGTCACTTGAATAGTTCTTCAGAAGGAAAACGCAGGCATCCGCAAAATCATCGACGTTGAGGAATTCGCGCAGCGGCGTGCCGGTGCCCCACACCGAGACGCTGGGTGCATTGGCGAGCTTGGCTTCGTGGAAGCGCCGGATCAACGCGGCCGGGACGTGACTCTGATCCGGATGATAATTGTCGCCGCGGCCGTAGAGATTGGTCGGCATCACCGAGATGAAATCATCGCCATATTGCCGACGATACGCCTGGCACATCTTGAGGCCGGCAATCTTGGCGATTGCGTACCATTCGTTGGTCGGCTCTAGCGGCCCGGTCAGCAATTCGCTTTCGGCGATCGGCTGCTTGGCGTGCTTGGGATAGATGCAGGACGAGCCGAGGAACAGCAGGCGCCGCACACCAACCGCGTGACTTGCGCGGATCACGCTCAATTCCAGCGCAAGGTTGTCGCAGAGAAAGTCGACCGGGAAATTGTTGTTGGCTGCGATCCCACCAACCTTTGCAGCGGCATGAACCACGACCTCCGGGCGATTGAGCTCCAGCCATCTGAGCGTGGGCTCTTCCTTTGTCAGATCCAGCTCACGCCGGTCAGCCGTCAACACGGTGCAATTCTCTGACGCAAGCCGGCGGACGACAGCTGATCCCACCATGCCGCGGTGACCCGCGACGAAGACACGTTTGCCAGCGAGATCGTAGGTTGAAGCCCCTGTCATTGTATCCTCTGTCAGCGTCCGTTTGGCTGGATCGCACCACCTGACGAGATCCGGCGACCGGTCGCATTACGCAATCACGCTGCCGATGCAGCCCCGCCGAACTGCTAACACAATCTTCACCATGCGACAGCCTGCCCCGGCCCGACAAAGATATTCATGGTGAACCTGCGCTGCGCGCACAAATGATCAGCACACAATGAAGCAAAAACAAGCAAGGCAGCCGCATCGATTTGTGCGACTGCCTTGAAAACGATCGGTGACAGGCGGCAGCCGCCGCTCGGTTTACTTAGTACGCCCGACGCAGGACAGGACCGACAGGCGCGCAAACGCGATCCATGTACCAGCCATAGGGCGTCTCGACCCGCACCAACGGACAGTGGCGCCGCGGCACATACCGATATGGATACGGCTGCGCCCAGAACGTAGCGGGCGTCACCTGGCTCTCGCCTGTGAGCAGGGCGGCCGGCGCGGGCATCTGCATTGCGGCGCTCGCTCCGCTCGCTGCGCAGAAGGTAACAGTTGCCGCCAAAAGACCTGCTCGCATCAACGTCTTAAACATCCAAAAAGCTCCTCGCCCCTGCGGATTTGATCCCCGACCCGCGCTTGTCAGACGCCCAGCCGACCAACGTCACGGTCCGTAAAGCCACTCCGCGACTAGCCCAAATAGTGAACCGAACTTTACCAAGGCCAGCGGCCGAAATGCAACCGATGCGGGGGCGACCAAAGGCCCTTTGGGACGATATAGCGCGCAAGTGTGGCTTCTTGGTCCTATTTTTCCTCGCTCCAGGCGCCGGGAGCAGCGAGGTCGGGTGAACGGCGGTACACATCCCGAAGGAACTGGTAGTTGACCGTCTGAGCCAAAGGCACGTCTTCCTCGCCAAGCTTGGCGAACAGGAGGATATCCCGAAGCGTCCGCCAGCGGCTTTCGTCGTAGTCGCCGATGCGGCCGCCCGTCGGCAGCACCAGCGGGCGCTGCTGCTGCAGCTCGAATTTCAGCCGCTCGGAATTCAGCCTGGCCGGGCCGGTGCCGGCGAGAACGGGCACGCTCCGTGCATAGTCCGCGTAGGCAAATTGCCATCCTCGAATGAGCCCCTGAAGGACGTCGGCAATCACGGACGGCTGGTCATGGATGAGATCATTGCTCGCGAAATAGACCTGGCCCGGGACATGGATGCCGTAGTCCTGCGGCTTGATGACGTTCAGCTTCACGAAGGTCGGAAAGGAGGGATCCGGCTGCTCGTCGATGGCGGCGATGATCGCATCCACCTGCCCGGCCCTCAGGGCTTCGAAGCTGTCGCGGTCGGGCACCTTGGTGATCTGGCTTCGGGGAAGCCCGAGCTGCGCCATCATCGCATCGAAGACGACGTCTCCCTCGCTCGCCCTGCGGTATCCGACGCGCTTTCCGACCAGATCGGCCGGCCGACGCAAGCCGGAGCTTTCGAGCGTGAAGATCGCGACAGAGGTGTCGAGGAAGCTTGCGGCAAACGCAGTCACGGGGACGCCGCGCCAGCTCGCCAGCAGGAAGTTCTGGCCACTCGTCACGCCGATGGCATGTTGGCGTGCAATGGTTTGGACGAAGTCAGGGCCTTCGGGCTGAGCCGACACCTCGATGCGGGAGGAGAAATATCCCTGCCTGGATGCGGCGAGCTCGCCGGCAAACCGCGCGCCATAGGGCCCATCAAGGAGGAGCTTGACGGCGACAGGCCTGGACGCCGTCGGAGCTCGGATGGGGGCTGCATCGGGACGAAGAAGCAGAAGCACGAGTCCCACCAAGGCGAGGGCTGCAAGGCCAATGGCGAGGTAGCGCTTCCCTCTCGACCGGGTTCGCCGCCGGGACTGGGTGCGAGGCAACGAGGACTTCCTAACGGGTTGTGAAATTTAACATATCAGTCGAGGCGGGATGGGGTACAATGCACGCTTGTGGGGTAAGGTTAATTTTTCCTTCGCCTTGTTCTAACAGCGATTTTGCCCGATAGCACGGCTTGTTCGGGCTAATGAATTTTGCGTCAATGGGTTTGGCAGGATGACAATTCTTTCCACTCGGCCGGTGCCCGTCGCTGATTCTGCGACGGAAATTCGTGTGGTCGAGCCGGTCGCGTCCGCATCTCACGGCTTTGCGCCGAGCTGGCTGCGACCTGTGGTTGTCGAGCGGCTGCTGGCGGTGGTGGATGCGGCGTTGATCGTGGTCAGCGGCATCGGCTGCGCGGTCGGGTATCACCTCATCACCGCGGGCGTGCTCGGCAAGGCGGATGTCTATGCGGCGGCGAGCGTGCTGGTGGCCATCAATTTTGTCCTGCTGACGGTCGTGCAGCGGGGCTATCGCCTCAAGACGGTCACCAACCTGCCCCGCACGTTCCGGATGACGCTGACGACCTGGACCTTCCTGTTCGGCGCGCTCTTGGCGATCGCCTTCACGATGAAGGTCAGCGACGAGTTCTCCCGCGGCACCACGATCTCGTTCTACCTGGTCGGCCTTGCCGCCCTGCTGGCCTGGAAGACCATCGCCGCGCGCTGGACCGCGCATGCCTTGCGCACCGGCGCCTTCGCCAACGGCCGGGCGCTTCTGATCGCCGAGTTCGGCCTTGCCACCTCGTCCAACGCGGTCGACGACCTCGGCCAGCACGGCTACCGCCTGATGCGGGTGATGGAGATCCCGGCCAAGCAGCTGGCTTCGCCCCTGCTGCTGTCCTCGCTGGCGCCGCGCTTCGAGGAGCTGATCAATTACGCGCGCGAGCAGCGGATCGAGCACGTCTTCCTCCTGATCAACTGGAGCCGGCAGCATGCGATCGACAGCATTCTGGACGCGCTGAAGATCCTGCCCGTGCCGGTGCATCTGGTGCCGGACCCCAACACGGCGCGTTTCCTGCGCTATCCGCTTTCCGGCACCGGCAACACCTTCACCGCCGAGCTGCGCCGCGCCCCGCTCACCTGGCGCGAACGCGCGCTCAAGCGCGCGCTGGACCTTGCCGGCGCCAGCCTTGCGCTGTTCGTGTTCGCGCCGGTGATGCTGGTGACCGCGCTGCTGATCAAGCTGACCTCGCCGGGGCCGGTGTTCTTCCGCCAGACCCGCCACGGCTTCGGCGGGCGCGCGTTCAGGATCTTCAAGTTCCGCACCATGCGCGTGCTCGAGGACGGCCCGACCATTCAGCAGGCGCAGAAGAACGACCCGCGCGTCACGCCAATCGGCAAATGGCTGCGCAAGACCTCGATCGACGAGCTGCCGCAGCTCCTCAACGTACTCAAGGGCGACATGTCGCTGGTCGGCCCCCGCCCGCACGCGGCCGCCCACAACACCGAATATGAGCAGATCATCGGCAACTACGCCTTCCGCCACCACGTCAAGCCCGGCATCACCGGCTGGGCCCAGGTTAATGGTTATCGCGGAGAAACCCGCACGCTCGACCTGATGCAGAAGCGCGTGGAGTATGATCTGTGGTACATTAACAATTGGAGCGTGGCGCTGGATCTTAGGATCATCATGCGAACCGCTTTCGGAGTGCTAAATAGCTCTGCGTATTGATCTCATTCAGGCCGACCACGCTCCCCATGTCTCCAAATCGACGTTTCATCGTGGCGATCGGACAGATTCCGCCGCCAACGGACGGGCTCGCCTACATCACTTCCGAATACGTCAAGCTTTTTGCCGAGGACCACGAAGTCAAGCTCCTGAACATTTCGCCCAAAGTTGGAAAGCGAGGTCTCGCGTATCATCTCTCGAGAGCTACTGTCGTGCTGCTGGCGTCCGTCCATCTGTTTTTGAATGCACGGCGAGACAATCGCGCCTGCTACATGCCGTGCCAAAGCGATTTTGGACTGGTCTACACTATCTACTTGTTGGCGTTAGCCCGCCTCTTTCGTTATCCGACTTACCTTCATCATCACAACTTCGGCTACATAAATGAGCGCCGTCAGCTGATGGCCCTTGCCCTCAGAATAGGCGGACCAAAGGTCGTCCACATTTTTCTGTGCGAGAGGATGCGAGATGCCTTTGGCAAAGCGTACTGGAGACCAGATCGACCCATCGTCATCTCGAACGCGGCCTTCGTAGTGCCCAAGAGCAGTCGGACTGTCCGCTCGCCAGATGAGCCGCTGAAGATCGGATTGCTCAGCAACCTCAATCGAGAAAAAGGGCTTTATCTGTTCCTCGATCTGCTGCGGGCGACTCGCGACGAGGGCCTGAATGTCCAAGGAACACTTGCCGGGCCATTACGCGAGCACAACGACGAAATCGCTCTCAACCTCGCCCGCCAAGAACTCGGTGATCGCCTGAGCTACGTAGGTCCCCTTTACGGTGAGGACAAGCTTAGATTCTACGAGTCAATCGACGTGTTCGTGTTTCCGACGGTATACGCGAATGAAGCGCAACCTACAGTACTGTTTGAAGCACTAGCAGCCGGCAACCTCGTTGTTGCATACGACAGGGGCTGCATAGCATCTCAGGTTGGACAGAATGGTTTGATGATCCCGCAAGGAGAACCTTTCGTAACCAATGCCCTGACCTGGCTTCGCACATTGGAAGGCAGATTTCAGCCTGAAGGGCGCACTGATATCATTCATGAAGCATCAGAGCGGCATATCCTCGAGAAGGAAAGGGCACGCTACGCACTCTCGGTTGGAGGCGCATAGTAATTTATGGAGGGTTCAGATTATCGAAAGCGGGCACGATCCGGGACCGGCCTCTTATTCGCCCAACGCATCATTTCGTTTGTTCTCAATATAAGCCAGATTGCAATAATCTCTCGACTTGTGGAGCCGAGCGAGTTCGGCCTAGTGGCCATCGCACTATTCTTTTCTACGCTGTTTTCTGTTTTTCGAGATTTCGGCCTGCCTTCAACAGCAATCCAACTAAAAGAGCTTCAAGACGATCAGCGTGACGCGCTTTTTTGGTTCAACTTTGCTGCGACCATTGTACTCGTTCTCGTCCTTCTCCTGTGCGCGAGTCCAATCGCTTCGCTATATGAGCAGCCACGTCTCACTCCTGTTCTCATGGTCGCCACGCTAAACTTCTTTCTCTTAGGGGCTACAGCTCAACACGCTGCTCTCCTTCGAAGAGAGCTGCGCTTTGGCTGCATCTTCGCAGCTGAGGTGGGCGGGCTGATACTTGGGTGGCTTTCCACGATTGTATTGGCCTATTTTTTTCGAAATGCACTCTCTCTAGTACTCGGCGCTGCGCTTCAAGGTGCATTCTCCGGCACTGGGTACGTCGTGTTCGGTAGATGGCTCCCCAGCCGTCCGACACGCCTGAGCCGTCATTTGGAACTTCTAACTTTTGGAGCGAACGTAGCCACGTTCTCGGGACTAAACTTTCTGTCTAATAACATTGCAGCCGCTTTAGTCGGTCTGTGGAGTGGAAGTGCCGCTGCTGGCCTGTTTTCGCGAGCGCAATCCCTTTACTCGCTTCCAACATCGTTCCTCCTTGGTCCCTATCTCCAGGTTCAATTCCCGCTCTTGTGTCGGATTGCTCACGTGCCGAGCGAGGTACAAAAGGAATATCACAACATTTTGGTGGTGTCCGGGCTAGTATACTTCACGATAGGGCTAGCGCTTCCCTTCATATCAAGTGATCTGGTAGTTCTGCTCCTTGGTCCTTCTTGGGAAGAGGCTTCCAGAATATTGGTTTGGCTGTGCCCAGCTCTCTTTGCCCTCGGCTTTATCGCGCCATTTGGGCAATTTATGACAAGCCAAGGACGAGTTCGCGAACTTCGAATCTGGAGTGCGGCTGATTTATTTTTCCGCGGCGGAGGCGCTGTTCTCGGCTGCCTCTATGGCCCGCAAGAAGCTGCAGCCGGTTTCTCCGCAGGAACATTACTCGCAGCAACGCCCATCATCATTTGGATCACCGCCAGACAAAAGCCGATCTCCATCGCTGATCAACTAAACGCTGCAGTTCCAGGATTAGCTACTGCCATCTGCACAGCATCTGTGACCTTCGCAACCAAGGCGCTCTGCGGGGAGTTCGGGTTGGCCAACGGTCCTATTCGCCTTACCGTCGTTGTACTTGTCGCCGCCGCGACGTGGGGCTTAATGGTTCTGCTTCTCCCGACAGCTAGGCGAGTCATCTACTCAGTAGCGACCCGAAATAAGGAGGCAATCAAGTGAAGTTTGGTGCAGGCAGTAGGTTGGCAACTTTTCTGGCCGACGCAAATCGCAGAGTTGTTGCTCGGACAGGCGTGGCACCGGCACAAGAGCCAGTATACCAGAACATCTTCGATCGGGACATTCAGGCCCTCGGGCTTACGAACGACTTCTACGCAGTGGGTGCGGCCGCTAACTATAGCTTGCTATACGTACTACTTCGTGCCGTGAGACACTTCTCCTTTCAACAAATCGTCGAATTGGGGGGCGGACAATCTACTCTGCTGCTAAATCAGATCGTTCAAGCCAAGCTGAGCAGCGCTAACGTTCTTACAATCGAAAGCGATCGTCGATGGCGCGACCTCCTCCAGTCGAAGGTAAGTCACGAGGTGCGCTTAATTGAATTGTCTCAACAGCAATATGATGGCTTCAGTTTCTCTGGTTACGACTTGTCAGCCACAAAACTTCCTACTGCAATCGACCTTTTCATCATCGATGGACCTGCCGGCGGGACAAAGATCAACGCTCTTTCCCGATTTGGCGCACTTCAAATCATCCCGTCGCTCAACCGCGACGGTTTCTTGATCGTAGTCGATGATGCAGAACGTTCGGGTGAAAATGCGCTGTGCGAAGCAATTGAGAAAAAAATAAGGGAGATGGGCATCGACTTTCAAACAGGGATCGTTAAAGCAGCGAAACAACAACGGCTCTTTGCCGCCGGTAAATTCTTGCCCGCCGCCTTCTATTGAAGGCTTCTCGTCAGACTTAAAGAGTCAACATTGCTGGATGGATCCATAAACAAAGCAAGTAGCTTAACGTGATCACCCGCAGACATCTCCTCGCGCTAGCAGGCGCATCAACAGTCTCGACTGCGTCCGGGCACGCCGCGTTCGTGGACGTGCAAAGTTTTGGTGCGCTTGGAGATGGAGTTACCGATGACACGGAATGCATTCAAAATGCAATCGAGCGAGCATCGAGCGCCGGCGGAGGCCTCGTTTATATACCCGCGCGAGACATTTCGAAGGGACGATATTGGCGACTAACCCACCCGCTGCTCCTTAGATCAGGTGTGAGATTAGTCGGGGACGGATCTGGAAGCCTGTTATACAACGACAGGAAAAACAGCACTACCTTTATGGACCAGGCCGTCGTTCTGCCTGGAAACTATCATCCTCAATTCTTAAACAGCTTAGTATTTGATCAAGTCACACTTGATGGCGCCCGTAACGTTGTCCTTCTAGACAACAGCAAAAGGCGTTATTCATCCGGACAAACAGTCTTCATCCGATCAACTGACTACGTTCCCGGAGCAGAGTTTTCTGTTTCAACCATCACGATTATCTGCCGCGTTCTTTACGCTACATCTGACCGAGTCCATTTGGACCGGAGTGTGAGTTTTGATGGAGCTCTCGTAATGGCTCCGAGTGATGACGAGATTGAGTGGCGCGCCATAGGCACTTTGAGCCGATGCTTTGTATCGGTCGATTCTGCCGTTCGCAATTTGGCGATCAAATCGCATGGCTTTTGGATCGGAGACAGTTCGGCGCGAGGCTGCGCTTTTTCTGACTTAGCGATCGACGCCCGAGTGGCCGTCTACGGAAACTTATTCCAAGACTGCTCTTGGACCAACATCGAAGCAACGTTTGATCGCATGGCAGTCGAGCTGTCGTGCAACTCCATGAACGTCTCCGTAAGCAATTTGAGGGGAAAGATGACGAAAAACCCTCCTGGCCCGAACCACCAAATCATAGCGATACAAGAGTCTTCAATAAATTGTACCGTCTCCAATTTTTCGATTAACGCCTCAGCATTCAACAAGTTCGGATCGGTAGTGAGATTCGGACCATCGTCATTTTGCTCCGTATCTGACGGCGAGATCTCATGCGAGGAAGCTCGGGGTGCCGTAATATCTTTCGACACAGGTGCTTCAAGTGTCGTCAGCAATACCATTAACAATGTGTCTTTCAGCGCCTCGGCTGCACAGCTTGGAGTTCTGTTTGAGGCGAGGAACTCGGGGATCGTTTCGAACAATGTAGTGAATGGAGTTAAGATAAGGGGACTAACTCGCGCGCCGGCAGCGAGGATGGGCGGTCGAAACAACTCGATAAGCAACAGCGAGCTAACCGGCAATCTTGTAGAGATTACAAGTCAGGCACAAGATTGCGTGATTCAGGATAGTCTACTGCCGAGACAAATAACCAATCGGAGCAATCAACCAACTTCGATTATTCTACGACGAAATAGGTCATCGTCTTGATTTTCGAATTACTTTGATCGAGCGCGCATGCGTCTAAGGCTTCGACTTGCTCGTTCCCCCTCGATGCGCACCGCTCTTCTCTCAGGAGGAACAACCATGAGAATAGCGTACAACATCCCCATCACAATTAGGTAGGTCCACAAAATCCGGGACGCAGTGAATAAGTCGGACCTCCATAGAGAAAAAACGTAGAAATAGAGAACAAACGCCTCAATTTGACGGCTCGGCTTCATCGAAATCCGATATTGAAGCGCTGAGAGGCAAGCGACAAGAATTGTAAATAAGAGCGGGCCTCCAATCGTCCCGAACTCTGCTATCAGCGTACCCGCACCAGACAATGTTATTTCAGACCCGGTGTTTTCGAACCGGACCGGGCTTACAAACTGGGTGAACAGCGAACTAGGCGGCTCAGGCTTGAATGGAACCGCTGCCCGCGGCACGGGGAAGAACAGGGAGGCTGTCAGGGAGTAGAATGGGTAGGGCAGCTCAAAACTTGTAGTTGCAACAGCATACACGCTCTTCCAAATCGCAAAGCTTTCAGACTCGACGAGCGTTTCGAACCAAATGTCCTGATTACCTTGCCCACGAAAACCGGCGTATCGAACATACGCAGTATAGATCTGCAATACAACGAGAAGAGGAATGAAGCCAAAGATGAACATCCGAAATGGACGAGGGGGCCGCCCATTGGCGAGCAGCGCGCATAGCAACAGCAAGAAGGCTGACACTATGTTGCCGCGCCCCCCTGACAATCCCGCAACTACCGTGAAGGCGGAAACTCCACCTAGACTCCAAGCGAGCGAGTTCGACTTAAATATGAGGTAGAGAGAGGCGACTAACAGAAAGGGAGATGCATTCAAGATCACAAAGGCAGCATCCTTTTTGTACTGGCGCGCGCCTACTGCCTCAATAAATGTAAAGAAGCCAAGCTCGCGTATCTGCCAAAAGAGAAACCCACAAAGCAGAAATGCAACCATGAGGAAGAGCGCGCGAGCAGCCCGACCTTCACGCTGTCGCGTGCGATCCACACCAACTGAGATGGCCTGCGGCACGAGCAACTCCGTCAAACCAGCGAACAGCCAGAAGCACAACAGATTGCCTGTCTGCAGAGCAACCAAAAGTGACTCATCACAGTTGAGCGTCTGCTCGCCGATCCGGAAGCTCTTGTACTGCGAAGCGAACAGAAACTGGAAAGCTAGGAGGGTGAAGAACGCTGAATTGAGCAAACGTATGTCCAGCGGCCAATATCTCTGGGACGGAGACTTGGTCACCCAGCGGACGCTCAAAAAGCAGATTGAAGCGAAATGCGCTAGCGACACCAATACCAGCAGAAGAAAATCATTAGGCATCAATCAACCACTGGTGTCGTTCGGAGGAAATACTTCTCAGTTCCGGTAAGGTTTCGTATGGACCGTGCGGGCATACCCGCGACCAAAGTGAGAGACTTAACCACTCCATTTACCACTGCCCCGGCAGCAACGATAGAGTTGTCCTCCAGAATGGACCCCTTCAGAATGGTGACCCGGGTGCTAACGAGCACGTAACGGCCTACACGCACTTCGGCCGTCAGTTGCTTTGACTCGCGTGGATCTATTCCGTGGGTCCAGATCTGAGAGCCTCGACCAGCAATTGTTGTAAACGCTCCTATTGTAACTTTGTTGGCACAGTCCACCCGATGCTCGTGGGTAATTGCAGCACCGTCTTCCATCACAAATACGCAGTTTTGCTCTGAATAGGGATAGAGCTGGGTCCCGTGGCAGCCCGAGATGATATTGAAATTCCCAATGATCGCATTCTTTCCGAGCCGAAACTCTGAGAGATTCTTGATCAGAGTTGCATGTCCAATCCTGCTATCGCTGTCGATAGCAACTTTGTCGGCAACTACGATTGAAAATCCTATACGAGCTGATGGACTGATCTCATACCCAAGTAGGCGGATCAGAACTTGGCGCCTCAGGTACCACGGAAGCAACCAGCCCACGATCTGCAGCAGTATCGACACGGCACGTCCTTTCACTGTCACGGCCCTACTTGCCGAGAGGGCTAAAGTTGGCAAGCCTGAGCACCGACAGCCCGAGTCGTGCTTTTAACTTCAGATGGATCTTTGATTTAACTATTCGTTTCAGGGCCCATATCGCCGTGCGCTTTGCAATTTGTTGACGGTTGTAGAAGTGAAACCAGATCAAAAAGCAAAGCCGAGAGTCCACGGACATTTGGCGGCGCCACTTAAGCAGGAAACGCCTTGAACTTTCGGGCCGGCGCTGCTTGCTAACACGAGACTTGGCTTGGTCAGCGTCATTATAACGCGTGGTGACCTGCTTCATTTGGCCGATAGACAATCCTCGCGAGAATGCCGTCATCAGGAAATCGAAGTCCTGGTGCTTCCGAAGGGCAGTGTCAAATCTTAACGCTACACTTTTGCGAAAGACAAAGCTGCTCGTTTGAGCAATCCCGCCGTGGACAAAGATGAATTCGAGAGGCGATGTTCCTCTCCTATACAGTGCATCGGTCTTTATTTTGTCGGGAGGACCAAAGACGAAGTCCAGATGTTGAGCTTCCATAAAGGCGAAGGAAGCTGAAAGATGATCAACTTTCCACTCATCGTCAGCGTCTAGTAGCGCAACAACTTCAGTAGACGCATATTCGATACCTCGATTACGCGTCCTGCCTCCACCCAAGTTTGCGTCATTTCTTAACAGGACAACTCTACATTCTGGCGGAGCACGTCGAAACATTTCGTTGACGATCTCGATGGTTCTATCTTGAGAAGCGTCATCGACCACAACCACAGCTGACAGCAGCGAACGATCCTGACGAAAGACCGATCCGAGCGCTGCAGATATTGTGCCTTCCGAGTTATGTGTAGGAATAACGACGGTCACTTGCTTACGCATCGTCATCTTTAGAAACTCTAATAGCCTCAGGCAATCGCGTTCGGAGACGGTCGCACAGCAAAGAAACGAGCATAAGTCACTTCTGGTGAATCACATACCGGAACGCCTTAATTCCCATCATCGTCCCGAGCACTGTGTCCACTCTCTTGTAGCCTAGCAGATCAAAGGCCCTACAGTTGTCCGAATTGAAGTAGCACACTTTCGTCTTGATCAGACGCGGACAGTTGTTCTTAATACTAACGACGTGATCAACTAAATTTGGGTTGGCGACGTGGGCGCGCGCCGCGGCCTCAACGTCAAGGCACGGCCGACCCACTGCATCACGAATGATGGGCGCGCCAATCTGCTCTGACGGACCTTGCAGTGTCAGCCTTGACGCACTCGTTTGAGCCATCGTTGGAAGAACGAAAGTCGACGAGAGCAGAAATGCGAGCGGGATAGTGCACTTTGCTAGCCCGGAAACAATCACCTTCATCTCCAAGGCCTTTCGTCGACTTCTATCCCCGGGATAGCCAATTTTACACCATTTACGGCCAGTCGTTTAGACAACGCTTGTCGACTGGAGATATCGACCTTTCCGAGTATCGACAGCAGCCTCTCACGGTAGGCCCATCCAACCGAGATCAAGTTCATTGCGGCATCATCAGCGAAATTTGCGTCTACCAGCTGAGCGAACTCGGAAACAACTGCATCCTGCTGTACTTCGCTGAGCATCGGAAATATCGCGAGGGCCAGACGATTGCGACGAACAGCGATCCAGCCTTCGAGGGGACCAAAATTATAGGATCGGTCTAGATAGCTGATGTTAGTTGGGTCGAATCCATTTTGCACGGTCTCAACCGAATAAAGCATCAACCAAAGAAAGGAGCTACTTGGGTTGGCCGCAAGCGCCATCTTAAGGCTTCCCTCTGCGGCTTCCACTTCGTTATCACCTTTCTCCTCCTTGCGCCGCTGCATGGCTTGCTCCGCTACGCGAAGAGTCAATAGCGCCTCAGCTTGGAAAAATTCAGACCGCATCATCGAGGATCGCGGGGAGGCTTTGATAAGCACTAGAGCGTCCGCTAAAACGCCGGGCTTGAACCGTTCATCTGCAATGATGCGTGTCACGACATCCCGGGCCGGCGAAATCAACACGAATATTGGGATGCTGCACTTTGCCCAAACAATGCCGAGAAGGCCGCAGAACAGCAACAGCGCACGCAACAGAAAACGTCGCGTCTGACTGCTATTCGACATACCCGTAACGGGCGTAGTATTTCTGATAGTAATAGCGGCCGTGATAGGATTCATAACGGGCTAACGCCTTTGTGTCCGCCTTATTGAGGACCACGCCAAGCAGCTTGTCCTGAATCTCTGGCGAGCCGCGCAGATTGTGCCTGACCACGTCGATCTTGGTCTTGCCCCACTCAACGACGAACACGTAGGAATCGATGAAGGATGAGGTCACCCGCACATCCACCACTGGCGCCATCGGCGGCATGTCCAGCACCACGTAGTCGAATTTCGACCGTAGCTCGGTGACCAGCGCGTGCATCGCCTTCGAGGCGAGGATCTCATTGGTGTGCAGCAGCTTGGAAGTGGTGCCAGCCGGCAGGATGGACAGTTTTGTCTGCGCATCGACGACCAGCGCATCCTCCAGCTGGACTTTTTGAGCGACGACATCGACGAGGCCGATCTTCGCATCGGGCACCAGCGCGCGCGACAGCGATGGGTTGCGCAGATCGGAATCGACTAGGATGACCCTCGCACCGCCATGCGCCATCAGCTGAGCGAGGTTGGTCGAGAGAGTGCTCTTGCCTTCGTTCGGCAGGGTCGAGGTGGTGGCGAGCACACGGTTCTCGCGCACGATTGAGTTGAGGTCCACAGCCACCTTCACTGAGCGCACGGCTTCCGAGAAACGCGACAGGGGGTTGTCGACCACGTAGCGCAAGAGGTCGGGTTGAGGATTGTTCTTGCCTGCGAGCCTGCCGCCCAACATCTTCTCGCCGAGCCCGGGCGCAACGGCAGTAGTGCCGAGCGCTGGCAGGATCGCGATGCAGTTCGCGCCCAGCACGTCCTCCACTTGCCCAGTGGTGCGGAACACTTTGTCGGTGAGCTCGCGCGCCATCGCAGCGCCGAATGCCAGCATCAGGCCTCCTAGCAGACTCGCCGCCAAGACAATAAGCGACTTAGGATAGCTCTTCTTCAACGGCGTCGTCGCCGCACTGATCACGCGCGCCTCAGTGATGGGGAACGATTGCTGCTGTACGCTTTCCATGTAGCGCTGCAGAAAGTTGTCGTACATCGCCTGGTAGCTCTGGGCGTTGCTCTCGAGCTCGCGGAGCTGGACCTGCGCCTGGTTGGTTAGCTGCGATTCCGAAACGACATTGGCAAGGCTCGACTTGATAGCTTCCTCGCGCGTGACCGCGATGTCGTAGTCGCTCTTGTAGGATTCCTGGATGCGCCTCAGCTCGTCCTGTATGTTCTTCTTGATCTCTGCCATCTGCTTGCGCAGGTTGACGGCGGCGAGGTGGTCAGAACCATACTTCGAAGCCCAGATCGATTCCTTGGAGGCCATATCGACATATTGGCCGCGTAGCTTGACGATGGTGTCGTTCTTCAGCGCGTCCGCGACGTTGGCATCCGGGACCTCCTGCTTTTGAATATCGTTCATGCGGTCGAGCCGGGCCTTGGCCTCGGCCGTAGCAGCATGCGCCATGATCAACTGGCTGTTGACCTCGGCGAGCTGCTGCTCGTTCATCAGCCGACCGCCGGTGTCGACGATGTTGTTGGCTGTCTTAAAATCCACCACTGCCCTTTGCGCGGCGGAGGCTTGCGTGCGCAACTCCTTGATGCGGTCCTGGAGCCAGACGCTGGCGCGACGGGTCGCCTGGTATTTCGCTTCGAGCGAGTCAACGATATAGGCGTCCGCAATCGCGTTGGCGATCCTTGCCGCCTTCACAGGGTCCTTCGAGGTGAAGCCTATCTCCATCACATAGGTGAGACCGAGGCGCTTGATCGTGCGATTCTTTTCGAAACGCTCCAGTGCCTTGCGAGTCTGCTCGAACTCGGACGGTGCCCCCCCATCGGAAAATAGGCCCATCAGAGCGTCGACCACCGTACCGAGCAGGCCACCCCCGGCACCGGTAAACTCGGGATCGTCGATCAGGTGCAAATCGCGGATCACCGCGAGACTGATATTCTCCGATTTCAGGATCTCGACCTGGGTTTCCACCGTCGCGGAATCGACCGCAATGTCGCCGAGCACGGATTGCTGCTGGAACAGCTGCACCTTGCGGGTGTCGATCACCATCGAGGCGGTGGAGGTGAATTGCGGCGCGGCGGTGAAGAGATAGAGCAGCGCCAGGATCACACAGGCCGAGACGATCGCGACCATGGTCGGGAACTGGCGGCGGATGATGTCGAGATAGGAGGTCAGCGTCTGCGACGGGGAGCCGTCGGCCTCGGGGAAATCACGGTTGATCTCCGAGGTCGGCTTGTTCACCTGCAACATCTAGCAATTCCTGAAAATGGATCGATGTGTGTTCTTGGGATCAATGCTGGCCAGAAGCCTGATGGCATCCGGAGCAAACCCGATGCCAAAACCCGCGCTGCGCGCAACACTAGCACAAGCCTGCCTGCAATTGAACGCGCGCGATGCAGTGCAGCGCGCGCTTCACCCGACATTTTACAGAAAGCTTAACGGCGCAAAAGCAAAGCGGCGCCCGCTGGCGCCGCTGCCGTGAGGTGTCATGGACCGGCCGCAAGGGCCGGTTCCGGTCAGCGCCGCGGGCTGGTGCTGTTCGTGCTGCCGTTGACGCCGCCGCCGGCGGTGTTGGGCGGATTGTTTGCGTTGTTGTTGTTGCCGAACCTGACGGCGCCGCCGCCATTGCCGCCGTTGGGGAAGTTGTTGCCGGTCGGGCCGCCTGCGCCGCTGCCGCCGCCGCCTGCGCCGCCGCCGGTCGCGGCGATCGCGACGTCGCCGGTCGCGGCCTGGTAGGCGGCGATCACGTCGGCGTTGCCGGTGTTGGCGATCGCGGCCTGGATCTCATTGGCATAGGCCTGGTCGCTCTGCGCGGCCATGCGGGCGACCTGGGCGAGACCGCCGACGATCGCGCGCATCTGGTCCTTGGTGGTCGCGGGATCCTTGAGCAGCGCGATCAGGCCGGGAAGCGTGGTCGGATCGGAGGCGCCGAGGTCGCGCACGCGCGAGATCAGCTGCGGGCCGCCGGTCGGATATTGCTGCAAGAGGCTGTTGGGGGCGGCCTTGAAGTCGGAAATGACGGTGGCCGGCAGCTGGCGCTGCGGCGGGTAAACGGCGGCGCTGGCGGCCGAATGAAGCGTCACGGCGAAGGCCGCGGCGGCAGCCATGCGAAGCGCGATTTTGACAACCCTCATAAATCAACCTCCAAAAAATCAGCTGCCCCGATTCCTCGGCCCGGGCAAATGGCTGTGCAGTGCGGAACCTAGCGGAAGAGAGAAGAGCTGTCCACTTATTCTAAAGACTTCGTAAACGGCGCAACTGCTTCAAATCTAGACAGTTTTGTGAAGCTCGCCCGGCGCGCGCGGAGCTCGGGCCGCGGTTGCGGAGCGGCTCTCGGCTCGCGGTGCGGTGGCGACGCATCTGCCGCGGCGCGGCCCTCCCGGCTCGAGAAGGACTGCGACAGGCCGGCGCCGAAAAGCGCAAAGAACGGAATGCTGTAGCCGGGCACCTGCAACGTGAAGTCGAGGCACGAATGCAGCAGCGAGAGCGTTGCGGTCGCCGCCGCGGCCAGCGGGATGATGACGTCGCGCCTTCGTCCGAACACGCCGCGCGCCAGCACCAGCAGCATGATGGCCCAGCCGAGCGCCACCAGGAGCGCCATCGGGATGCCTACCTCGGAGGCAAGCTCCAGCGGCGTCGAATGCGCCGCATCCCAGATGCCGCGAATCGAGATGTTGGGGCTGCGGTAGGGCGGGAAGGCCCATTGGAAGGTACCCATGCCGGTGCCGAACCAGGGATTGTCCGCGATGATCCGAAGCGTGGATTTCCAGGCCTCGACGCGGCCCTCGTCGACCAGGCCCTGGCTGTCGAAGCGGCTGGAGACGCGGCCGCCGAGCAGTTGCAACAGGCCGAGCGCGACGGCGAGGCCCGAGCCGAGCGAGATCCAGATGCCGGTGCGCGGCGGCAGGTCTTTGCGCAGGAACAGCGTGAACGCGATGATCATCGCAAGCAGCGACAGGCCGACGCCGGCGCGCGAGGTCGTCATGAACATCGCCATCAGGCAGATCAAGAGGCATACGAGCCGCGGCAGGATCTCTCTTGGCGGGATCGCGCGCAGGTCGAGCGACAGACGCCGCCATTCGATGTGCCGCTCCGGCAGGCGGCGGCGGACGTCCTCCAGGATCAAGAGCATCCAGATCACCGCAGCCGAGCCGAAATAGGCCGCCGCCGTGTTGCGGTTGATGAAGGTGCCGGTGACGCTGCCGAGATACGCGGTCTTGTCCCGCCACAGGATCATGGTCGGCTCGATCAGGAACGAGGCTACGCCGTAGAGCGCGTAAGCCGCGCCGGAGATCGCGATCACCCAGAGCAGGCGGCGCGCGCGCATCCGATCGGCGCCGACGGTGATGCCGAGGACGATGGCGAGGATGTTGGCGAGCGGCGCGCCGAGCGCGAAGAACGCCTCGTTCTTGACGATGGAGGCCGACGGGGCGATCGGCACGCCGAGCAGATCCGAGGCCTGCTTCCAGATCGGCTGGAACGGCGCGACCCAGGGATGGTCGGAGAGCTGCTCGTGCAGCACAAAGGCATAAGCGGCAACGATCACGGCGATGCCCGCGAGCAGCCAGAGATGCGGCGTCCGCAGATCGCGCGTCGGCGCGAAGATCACCGCGATCCCGAGACACAGGCACCAGAACGCGATCGACAGATCATTGGTCGAGCCGAACGGAAACGGCGCGCCGGCGGCCACGAAGAACAGGATGAAGGCCGCGGGCAAGCTCCATGACCAGCGAATCTCGGGAAGCCAAAGGCGCATCATCGTGTCTTGCGAGCCTTGCTCGCGCCTAGAGGAAGCAATCGATCGGATAGATCTTCAGATCCACGTTGAGGCGGCTGTTCCGGCTCTGCGCGCGGAACGCATAGAATAGTCCAAAACTATCACTCCCCTGATCGAGTTTTATTCCGGGAGTTAATTCGTCGGGTGGGACCAGAACGCCGATGTGCCGGTTGATGGCGGAAATCTCGATCCGCCCCTCCCCTTCGGCAAAATGCCCGCCGAGCTGGGTCACGGTGACCTTCGGCAGCCCGCGGCGCTGATGGCAGACATCCTCCTCCCACAGCTTGGTCTGCTCGACCAGCGGCTTGCCCGGGCCATCGGGCACGACGATGTCGGGGAAGGACGGGCGCAGCATGCCGAAAAACTTGCTCTCCCTGGAATTCGCCGAGAGGCGGACGGTGAAGGACAGCTCGCCCCTGGCGCCCTTGAGGCGCGACAGGACGGGAGCATCAGGCTCGGCGGAAACCATCACGTCGATGCGGTGGCGGACGCCCATCTCTGCGGCAGCGCCGAGCACCGGCCCGACCGGTGCAAGCCCACAAGCAACAGAACCCAGAGCCAGAAGACGGCAAAATCCTCGAGAGCGCATGAAGCCCCTTGCAAGACCCTCGGGGTGACCGATGACCGGCACGCCGTGCCGAGTGGCGCCTTGATCCAGATGCCGGGCTCGTCGGCGCAGCAGAACCGCTTCGATTGCTAAACGAAAATGGCACCGGGACAAAGCCCCGGTGCCATCGTCTTTGGTCGGTCAAGTCGGCGTCTTACGGCGCCAGCTTGATGTTGTTGCGGAAGATCAGCGCGTCGTTGCCAAGATTGATGGCATCGCTGCCGGTCGCCATGATCACACGCAGGTACTGCAGGAACTTGGCCACTTCGACGTTGCGCGAGTTCGAGACGTAGATGATGTCGCCGTTCTTCATCATGACCTTGGTGGCGAGGAAGAAGCCGCCGGGATCGCGGAAGTTCACGTTGAAGATGACCGGGATCGTTTCTGACGTGTACTTGCTCACGTCGATGCCGAGCTGGGCTGCGACCTCCCGCGGCTCGCGACGATAGAGATACACGGCAGCCGGATCGGCCTGGCCGTCCAGCAGGCCGCCGGCCTTGCCGACGGCTTCGCCGAGATTGATGCGCCAGGCATCGAAGTTGAACTCGCCGCTCTGGCCGCTGGCGCCGAACGCCAGGAACTTCTGCTGCTCGCGATAGACGTAGATGCTGTCGTCGGGCCGCACATAGACGTTGTTCTCGGGCGCCATCACGAGATTTTCGAATGGCACGGTCGCCCGCTTGCCGCCACGCTCCAGCATGACCCAGGTCTCGAAGCCCTGGCCCTTGATGCCGCCGGCGCGGGTGATCGCATCGAGCACGCGATCCTTCGCACCCGCCGCGCTCGCCGGATAACGCGCCGGCGAATTGACCTCGCCGAGCACGCTGATCAGCTGGGTGCGCTGCGAGGACATCGCCACCACCGCCTGCGGCTCGATGGCGCGGTTGCCGATCCGCTCGACGATCGCGCGCTGGATCTGGACCGCCGTCAGACCCGCGGCCTTGATCTGACCGGCGTAGGGCACGGTGATGAAGCCGTCATTGTCGACCGACTGATCCGGGATCGTCACATAGTTACCAGGACGGACGCCGGCTTCCGCCGGGATGAACAGACCGCCTGCCGCGGCTTCGAAGATGGTGACGCTGACGACGTCGCCGATGCCGAACACGATGCTGGCGGGCGGTCGGCGGTCGGTGAACACACCGGCGAGGCCCTTGGGCTCGTGGGTGTGCAGGATCTTCACGGTGGCCGGATTGAGCGGCACCAGCTCGTAAGCCGGCGCGTTTTCAGTCTGGATCTTGTTGTTGACGTCGTCCGTCAGCGGACCCGAGCCGGGATTGGTCGAGCACGCTCCGAGCGCCAAAGCGGCGGCCAGAAATGCTGGCTTGAAAAGATATGACTTGGCAAAGGAATGCATCAATCGCGCCCCAGGAGACCCCAATTAGCCCTTGATTGGTACGGCCTAGGGGGTGGTGCGACAAGGGTTCCCGGTAGTTAACGGAGCGATCGGTCGGCTACTGTTGCGTGCGGGCCACTGTTTGGGGCTTAGTTTAAGCCTTTGTGACTATTTGTTGTATTTCGCGTGCCCGATCGGTGAGCAGATCGCCCCAACCGTGGGGGCGGTGTGTCGGGCGCAAGGCTTCTTGGCCTCGCCGCCGTCTGCTAAGTCTGGGCTGTTAAGGATAGGAACTCCCCGTGTCTGGCCTCCTTCTGATCCCGCTGTTGGCGGGCTCCCTCTTTGGCGCCGCCGATCGCGCATGGGGCCCTGCCGTCCCCTGTCGTGGCAGCGCGGGGGCGTGGTGTCGCGGCGCGGCCGTTGTTGAGGTGGCCGGCCCTGCCTCCACATCCGTTTGGAAATTCACCCGGACCCAAGGGGCCAAGGACGGTGAGAGCTTCGCGGCGATCATGAAGACCGCGGACACCACCCAGTCGGACCCGGACTTCGCCGGCCTGATCGTTCGCTGCGCCCCGAAGGGCAAGATCGACGTGCTGGTGGCCTTGATCCGGCCCTTCCCGCCCCGGAGCCGGCCCAAGGTGACCATTGCGGCGAGCGGCGGCGGCACCTTGAGCATCGAGGGCAGCTTGGCGGCCGCGGGAGCGGCCGTGCTGTTGCCGGACGAGGTCTCGGCCTTTGCCGCGGGCAAGTGGCAGAGCACGGCCTCGCTGTCCGTGGTGGTGAGGGAAAGCGACAGCGAGATCAAGGGACTGGTGGCGTTGAACGGCTTGCGGGAAGCCTATAATTCGCTGCTGGCAAATTGCGGCCAATAGGCCAAATTTAGCCATACAACTTAAGGGTCTTTTTAGGGAGGGGAACCTAGGGTCCGAAGCACGGAGAGTGTTTCGGATGATCGCCTTTTTGATTTTCAGCTTTCTCACAGGGGCCGTGCTGGGCCAACGCTTTCGCGTGTTCGTGCTTCTGCCGGTAACAATTGCACTGGTGCTCACCATGCTGCCGGTTAGCGTGATGACCAGCCTTGGCTTCCTTGAAGGCATGAAGGCTGCGGCGTTCGCCGCCATCGCCCTCCAGGGCGGTTACCTCTTCGGTTCGGGGGCGCGCTTTGCCCTTGCCGCCGCACGCGCCACCCGCGTCTTCGGTCGACCGGTCAAGGCCACGCGTTGATCACGGCGCAGGCCTCTGTTTGAAAACGCACCGCCCGCTTGTATGGTGACCTGACCGTTTCAGGATTCCTTCGAGCGCGCCGTTTGTCCCTCGCTTATTTTGCCCTCATCGTCTCCATCGTTTCCGCTTCCGCTCTCGAAATCGCCGGCGCCACGTTCGGTGCGCAGCTCGGGACGATGGCCGCTGCGCTAAGCTTGCTGGCCGCCGCCTCGAGCACGCGAAAGGCCGACTACGAGCACTATGTCCGTGCCACCTCCTGGGGCCGCTGGATCCTTGTCGCGATTCCGCTGTGCATCGCCGCCCAGCTCGCTCCGCTTCCGCTGCGCTTTGCGCATCCGATCTGGGCCAGCGCCCATGAGGCGATCGGTGGCCTGTCACTCGGGCCGATCACGGCCGATATCGGCTTGACGGTGAATGCGCTGCTGCTGGCGCTTGCCGCGATCTCATTGCTCGGCGTCGCGATCCTGGTGGTCCGTAACCGCGGCCGTGCCGAGCTGGTTCTGTTCGTGCTGAGCGGGGTAACCGCGGTCTCCGCCTTGATGTTGGACCTGCACCGGCTCTCGCCGGCGCTTGCTGCAAGCGTCCCCCATGACCTCACGACGAGCTTGGCCGGACTCGGCCTCATGCTCAATCTGGCGGTCATGCAGCTCGCCGCTGAACGGGCGGAGACGCATCATTCGGTCCTCCGCTCAGTCGCGATCGGACTTTGCGGTCTGGTCGGAGCCTTGGTCAGTGCCGCCGCGATCTTTGGGTTATCAGGGACGAACACCGCGATCGCAGCGGCCTTTGGCGTCGTGCTGATCCTGCTGATTCTCGTCATCCGCAGACTCGATCTGTCGCCATTGGCCGCGAGCGCGTTGTCGGTGGCAGCCCTGGCCGGCGCGGCGATCGTGCTGACCTTCCTGTTCGAGAAGAGCTCCGGACCGATCCTGCTGCGGCTCGCCCCGGAGATGGGGGCCGAGACGAAGGCTGCGCTCGAGCGGATGTTGGCCGACACACGCTGGTTCGGCGCCGGCGCCGGGTCTTTTGCCGCGGTGGGCAGGATCTATCAGAGCGATGCCGGCGCCGTCCTGACCGCGCCCTCGGCGGCCACGTCCGTGTTCGCGGGGATGGGTTGGGTCGGGTTGGTCGCCATGATCGCCGTGAGCCTGTTCGCTTTGGTTCGCCTGTTCTTCGGCGCCCTGCAGCGCGGACGCGACTCGTTCTTTCCGGCTTCGGCCGCGGCCTGTGTCCTGTTTGCGCTGTTTCAGAGCTTTGCCGGACCCGGATTGCTGCACCCGGCAGCCATCCTCTGCCTTTCGGTGATCGTGGGCCTGGGACTGTCGCAGAGCGTCAGCCAATCCGGATCACGATAGCGCGCGGGTCATTAGACCGCGCGATCGCCGAGCGAGGCCCAATAGTTCGGGTTCTTGGGCGACTGGATGCGGACCCAGCGATAGGGCTTCTTCGACCACGGCATGATGTGGCCGGAGAGATTGTCCAGCACGAGATCGCCGGAGAAGGTGCGCACTACCACCACGAGATGATGCTCGCCCCAGGTGGTGACGACCTCGCTCAGCAGCACCGAGCGCGCCGGAAAGCCCTTGGCGATCAAATCGTGGCGTTTTGTCACGGCATAGTCGTTGCAGTCGCCGCTTGCCGGATGCAGCAGCCACTTTTCGCCGCGCAGCCCTTCCAGATTGGGTTCGGGACGGATCGCAGCATTGACCCGCTGGTTGACCTCTTGCATCTGCGCCACGCGCTCGGCCGTCAGCTTCAGGCGGCCGCCCCGGAAAACGATCTGCTGCGGCCGCGGCTTGCACTCGTCCTTGTACTTCAGGCAAAACAGCGTGAACGCCATCGGCGCCAGCGTCGGCTGGTCGAACTTGATGTACTGAATGGCACCGCGCAGCCCCATGGGAGCCCCGACAAAGGCGGCTTCCGCGTTCCGCTGCACCCCCGCAGCAACGACGATGGCGGCAACCGCCGCCAGGAACTTTACAACTTTGCGCATGTCGCGCTCCCCGTTCTTGTTGGGGAGACGCTACGCGAGACCTCTTGAAATACGGCTCAAAGTTCGCGCGATGCTTTAATCAAAATGCGGGCGCGTTGGTCAGGGACAATTAAGAATACCGATGCGTGACTTGTTCTGCTAAGAGCGGTCACGACGTTCCGCTCGTGACGCTGGATGCGATTCGACCGACCTGATGGGCCTTTCCTCACGCTTTCGCAAGAAGACCAAGCCGCGGCTTCCTGACGGCGTTCGCGTCTATGCGATCGGCGACGTGCATGGCCGTGCCGATTTGCTTCAATCGCTGTTAACCGTGATCGACGCCGACTTGGCCCGCTCGGCCCCCCAACGCGCCATTCAGGTCTTTCTCGGCGACTACGTCGACCGTGGCCCGGACTCGCGCGGCGTTCTTGATCTCTTGATCGAACGCTCGAAGTCGCACGAGACGGTATGTCTGAAGGGCAATCACGAGGTCTTCCTGCTCGAGGTGCTCAAGGACCCGGCCCGCCTGCAGGAGTGGCGCCACTATGGCGGCCTCCTGACGCTGGTCTCCTACGGCATCACGCCGACCATGAATCCGTCCGCGGAGCAGCAGGTCGAATTGATCGAAGGACTGAAGCGCGCGATCCCGCCCGAGCACCTGGCATTCCTGCAGCAATTGCCCTCGTCCTTTACCTGCGGCGATTTCTTCTTCGTCCATGCCGGCGTCAAGCCCGGCATCGCGCTCGATCGCCAGAAGGATGAGGACCTGCTCTGGATCCGCGAGGAATTTCTGGCATCCGAGGAGCGCTTCGGCAAATACATCGTTCACGGTCACACGCCGGTCAGCGCGCCCGATATCCGTCCGAACCGCATCAACATCGACACCGGCGCCTATGCGACCGGCAACTTGACGCTATTGACGATCCAAGGCGATAGTCTTCTCGCAATTTGAAAGCTTAGGCCGCAATTTCGGTGATCACGCTTCGCGCCATTGGTATCTTGACCGCGATCGCACTGGCGCTCCACGCCGGCATCGCGTTCTATGGCGATCTGGTACGGCCGGACTTTCACGCCCGCGACTTGTTCTCGGGGGTGATTCCGCCGGACAAGGCCAAGCTTAAGGCCGCAGGCAGCCTGGCATCTTTCTCGAGGGATGGCGACCTCCTGGCAAATTATGCGGCGGCGATGGCCGCCGACGCTCTGCACCGTCCGTCGACCGAGGCAGGCGGAAGGGCCAGCGAGAACAAGACGGCCCAAGCCGCTGTCGTGGCAGCCTTGGAAGTCTCGCCGATCAGGCCGGCGCTCTGGCTCACGCTCGGCACGCTACAGGCCCAGGCCGGCCAGGCGGTTACGCCTGCGGTGAAGATGTCCTACCTGACCGGGGCGGTGCCGATCGACGTTGCCTTCTCGCGCGTCCGGACCGTGACCTCGAGCGCCGCTGCAACCGACGAGGAAATCAAGCTGCTGGCGCAATCCGACATCCGGTCGGCGCTGGCCAACCGCTCGCGTTACGAGCCGCTGCTGATCGCGGCCTACGTGCAGGCAACTCCGCAAGGCAAGTCGCTGCTGCTGGAGACGACGAAGGTGACCGATCCCAAGTTCAACGAGATCTTGCGGCGGTACTAAGTCAGCGGACCGGTTTCGGATTGACCGGCACGAAATCCTGATCGCGGCGCGGCTGGTCGGATCGCCCCTGGTAGACGAACATGCCCTTCTTGGTGGTGACGATGTCGCCTCGCTGCAGGCTGTCGTCGCGAAGCAGGCGTTCGGTCGCGACAAGGTCCGGATCTTCCGGTATCGGCTTGTAGAGCTCCGGATGCTCGCGCCGCTCGCGTGCAACCTCCTTGGCACGGCGCCGCGCATCCTCGATGCGCTGCCGCCATTCGTCGCGCGAGACTTCCGGCTCGCTCGGCGGAAGATAGTCGTTGAGGGACGGCTCGGTCTGAGCACGGCACGAGAGCGGGCAGGCATACAGAGCCAATCCGACAGCGGCCGCCACGGCCGCCTGAACCGGCGCGCGCGCCAGTCTCCGGCGGTCTGACAGGGACTTGCAGCGAACGGGTCGCACTCCGATGACTCCAAAGCGGGCCCAGCGGCAGCCAGCGGCCGCAACTTCAGCTGATACGGCGGCCAATTGCAACATTTTCGGAACGCGGCGGCAGTCCCATCAAAGTGAAAAAACAACCCCATGCACAGTAGCCGGCGCCAGCCAAATCAATGGGTTACGCATTTCCCGAAGTTCGATTTGATCCGTCGGGCAAAACAGGGCTAGGATGAGATGATCTGGAGGGGGGCCGACCGATGATCGACCCATCTGCGATCAGCATCGGATGAGCGCCTCGAGGGCAGTAGCTCCGTTCCAAGGCCTCGTTAGATCATCGCTGCTAGATTTCGGCATTCGCTGATGGAGTTGCCGAGAATGCGTGCAAGACCGGTATTGCTGTTGGGTGTTGCCGTTGCGGCGTCCGCCATGCCTGCCCTCACGGCTCACGCCAGTCCCATCTGCATCAAGGAGCGTACGCCGTTCGCGTTGTCGCACGACACGGTGAAATGGACGATGTCGATCGCGCCCGGAGCCGATTGCATTCAGGGACTGCGTTGGTCCTATATGCAGATTTTCAACGTGTCGGTCGTGAGCGGGCCATCACGGGGACAATTGGCGGTGGTCGGGTCCGGCTTCCGCTATTCGGCAGAACCCGAGGCGCGCGGCAGCGACAAGTTCACGCTGCTGATCTCGGGCAAGAACCGTCGCGCTGCAGGGACATCGACCCTGGAGGTCGAGGTCAATCCGCAATAGCCCGCCCTGGCGGGTGTTCCGCGCGACTAAAGCGCGATGCGATTAGGATGAATCGTCATCGCGCTTTAGGCTATTGTTTGAGCATGATCTTTTCGGAAAACCGCTTCACACTTTTCCGGATCATGCTCTAACGGTGACTCGACCCCCGAGTTCTATTCCCGTGATAGGGTCGGGCATATCCGCCCCTCGTCACAGGCGGCTCGATCCGGCTCGGAATATTTGGCGTCGCGTTGGGGGGCGCGGGCTGCGACGGGTTGACGATGATCACGTTGCGATTGGGGCTCGAGGGGTCATTGACGCCCTGGGCCCAAGCGCCGGCAGGCGCGACAAGGGCGAGTATGATCAAGACTAATCGTTTCATGCGAGAGCTCCCGAGCAAGAACGTCAGGGAGGCGAACGCCGTTCCTTCACGGTGGCATCACGGTTCGTTGTGATCTCACCGACGCACGGCGATCAGCTTGCCATCCCTCCAGACACCTTGGGCCGCCTTTCCGGTAGGAAGGCTCCCGACGTTCCGGACAGCAGTAGGTCGAGAGGCAGCCTGGGTGGTCTGCTTCTTTTTCTCAGGTGTCGTCACGATGCTGGAACTCGTGGTGTTGGCCTGGTCCTTGGTCCCTTGTGCCGAAGCAGGCTGAACCAGAAGGGCCAAAAACATGATTGCTGTCAAAATGCCGCGCATGGTCACACACCGGAAAAAGGAGTTGGTCGAAATGTCACAGGTTTCTGCCCAAAAGCAAGCTCTACGAGACGATCGCACATGATCTTTGCGGGGCTGGAGCATCAGCGCGTTTCACCGCGACCGACGCGATCCGCGGTGAAAAAGCCTAGCGAAACCGCACTATCCGGGCTAGTTGATCGGTCTTGATGACCGAGACCGGCGACACCGCAGCCAACGCCTCGCAGGCGCAAGAGATCAAGGCCGGACTCGTCCGCCTGTTATCAGAGCGGATCCGCGAAGTCTCCGGCGATCCCAGGCAGATGCGGGATGTCGTCTACGAACTGGCTCGCGTCAAGCTTCTGGAACAATTCACCCACGCCGATGCGCGGGAAGCGCGAGCGCTTCAGCAAGTCCTCGAACGCGCCATCCGGGAAGTCGAACGGTCCTTTGAGCGCAGCGGCGCCTCCTCGGCGGCAGCGACGGCTGCAGCGGTATCCGTGGCGACTTCCCCGCCGGTGAAGACCCCTGGTCCTCCGCCCATTCCGACGTCGGCCGCCTCGGCTGCCCCAGCGGGTCCGAAAGCTGGCGAGACGCCAAGCCGTCCCGCCCCGCCGCCGACTTCGCTCGTGCAACCCAAACGGAGCAGAGCCTTCAATTCTCTGGTGCGATTGACCGCCATCCTGCTGCTGATCGCCGCGGCCGGCACTGCGATCGTCTATTGGCCACGGCTGAAGACCCAGCTGAGCGCATTGTCGCAGGTGGCGCCGCTCTCCGAGCGCGCACCTGGAAGTCCCGAGCCTCAAGCGACCGCGATCCCGACTCCGTCGGCGGGCGAAACACCGGAACGGACGTCGGAAAGCCCCAAGGAGCCGGCGCCGGCGGCGCACCCCTCGATGCCATTGCCGACGACGTTCGGCGTCTACGCCTTGAGCGAGGGCCAGCTCCATGAGCTCAAGCCGGTGCCCGGAAAGATTCCGGACCGGCGCGTCGCGATCTCGGCCGCCATCAACACGCCGAGCGTGACCACATTGCCGGACGGTGATGTCAAATTCATCGTGTTCAGGCCCGACGGGGGTGTCGACGCCAGCGGGACCGAAGTTCGGGTGATCGCAAAAGTGTCCCGGGCGATGGGCGTCGATGCCAGCGGAAAGGCGGCCATGGTCAGCGCCGGCGATTCCTGGGTGATCCGCAGCATGTCCTACCCCTACAAGGTAGGCCCGATCGACGACCAGTCGAGAATGCTGTTGCTGCAACCGGAGCAAGACGGCTTCACGCTCGCGCCCGGCCGCTACATCGTCGTGGTCAAGGCCATGGGCTACGATTTCACGGTGGCGGGAACGATCACCGATCCCAACCAATGCGTCGAACGCATCAATGCGATCAACGGCGCGTTCTACTCGCCCTGCCCGCCGCCGCGACGATAGCGCAGCCTTCCCGTTTCCTACTTGATCGGCTTGTTGTCCTTTGGCGCATCGGCCGGCATGTCGTCGACCTTGCCGTTGTTGGCGACGCATTTCTGGAAGTACTCGCGCTGGTCCTTGGCCGTTCCCTTGGTGCTCCCCGCCGCGGGGTTGCCGATCTGCCTGGGCGGAAAGGCCTTGGCCACCGCCGCATCGCACGCCCGCGCCACTTCGACGGTAATGGCCGAGGCCGTCACCGGCACCGCCAAGGTCAAAGCGCATGCCAGCCCAACCAATGTCCGCAAATTCTTGACCGGCACTTCGTCGCTCCTTCACTCCGTGAATGCTTGCCGCAACCATACCAAAAAGGAACGAGGCGCCAAACGGCAAAGCGGTGCCGAATTGTCACGCGGCTTGACCTGCGTGCCCGCAGGGCTAACGCGTAAGAGTCTTGGCGGCTGCCTGAGTGCGCGCCTCGTCGTTCGAGACGGCGCTTACGCGCCTCCTCAGGATGAGGCTAAGCGGCATTCGTGCTCGTCCAAAAGCAGGCACAACGCACTCGGTCCTCATCCTGAGGAGCTCGCTGAAAGCGGGCGTCTCGAAGGATGGCCGCAGAAGCGCTACTAGCTGTTGAGCTGCGGCGACTTGAAATCAGGAAAGCGCGTGAGCATTGCCGTCTTGACGAACTTCAAGTGGGCAATGGTGCTCGCCAACTCCTTGAGCCGGCGCTGGCCGTTCGAGATGTCGGCCGCGAACAGATCCTGATGATAATTATCGAGCGCCTCCCGCTCGAGATATTCATCGGTGCCGTTTCCGAAGGTCACGGATGCACGCGCAAGGGCATCGTCGACACGCCGGTTGAGGCCGGCCTGCTCCCTCTCCGCCTCCTGCAAGGCCGTTTCGATCGCGGCCAAAACGGCACCGATCCGCACGCGGTCGGTCTCCGCATCACGCTCGGCCGAGCGGGCCTTAAAGGCTTTGTCCTCGCGGCGGGAGCCGAGAAGATTGTGCGCGCGCGCTCTCAGGAACAGCTGAAACATCCGGGCCATCCCACATGCGAGATCCAGGCGGCTACCATCGGTCAGACGTAGTTAACAAATCCTAAATCCTGCGCCCGCCCCGACTGGCTTTGTGCGATCCACGCCCGCCAAGCTCCCTCGTGCTTGGAATAGAGCTCGAGCCAGCGAACTTCGCCGTCCGCAGCGGCTCCTTTTCGCGCGCGGACCTCGGACGTGAATTGCCCTGTCTCGTTCGATGCAAGATCCAATGCCTCGAACTCCGCCGTCTCTTCCCGAGACAGGCCGATCAGAACGCGATGCCCATGGGCGTCGACGAAATATCTGCGCGGCGCATTGTGCCTTTGATCAGTCATTCGCAGGGCCCTCGTTCATGATCCAAGGCCCTGGACGATCCTTCAGCCGCCGCTCAAAGCTACGAACAAACGCAACCAAAATCAGGACGCAAGTCGCGCCCAGCAAAGCAATCAAATACGCCATTCACGCCCACCTATGCGAGCCGCGAAAAATACAGGCGGCTAAACTCTCGCCATGAATTGCTACGTTCTAGGTTGCCTTTCCGAAGCTCTCAAGAACTGCATCACGTTAACCTAACTGCGCATGTTATCCCACCCGGCGGCATGGCAAGATCAGCTTGCGCGCACATCCGCCCATGGCTGTGCATCCTACGATGGATGCTCGCTCTGCTTGGCCCCCATCGCGGCCGGCGTGTAGGGCGCATAGAGACGATATCGTGCCGATCGCTTGCGGGAGCGCCACGCCCGCACGCCATAGCCGCAGCAAAAGCCAGCTGCAAAGATCGAAATCAAAACCAGAATTGCAAGCATTTGGAATGTTCCCAGTGAACGGAACGCTCCTCCCGGCGCATTTCAACGTGATGTTGTGATGACTTCAAGATCATCGGCGCTGAAACTTTTGTCAGAGGAACATGAAGTTTGTGCAACGTGATGCTTGAAGTTTGGTCGTTGCAGGAGCCACGAGCCCCAGAGGATGACGAAATCTCCCATCGTTCGAGGGCGATATCCAGCCCGCGATGTTAACCCGTGTTCACTGCGGCAGCAGCCTCGAACGAAGCAGCCGAATGCGCGGTACTCAGGCACGGCTGCGATCTGCAGACAGGCACTGACACGTCGTCAAAGGCATCCGGCGGCCGTCGCGAACGATAGTGCTGACGTAGCATCCGTTGTTCTACGGAGCGTGATGCACCAACTTCATCGCGGTAAGGTTGAGAGGTTAGCTTAACCCGCGTTGTTTGTTGCGAACTCTCAGCGATTGCTTATCCATCTCTCGGACCGGGCTCCCCCAAGCTCGGCCCCACCCAAGCAAAGCCGTCGAGCGAACATGGGTCCGCTTGGCGGCTTTGTCGTTGTGTCGACGAGAGGATCATTTCGGTTATGGCGCGCAGGCCCTGGTCGTTCAAGGAAGATCGCCGGCTCATGGAGCTGGCAAAGTCTTCAGCCTCGCTGGAGCAGGCAGCGAAAGCTCTCGGGCGCTCGCCTGATGCGATCAAGCGCATGGCGTTGCGGCTTGGTCTTTCGTTGAAGTCAAAAAACGCGAAGAAGAGCTGATTGCGGAAGCGCGGCAGCGTTCGCCTCACGCCTCGCAGCCCGTCGCTGCTGTGGAGATGCGGCGATAGCGCCGACGAGACCCACAGGCCGTCACAGAGGCCAAACGCGACACAAGCGGCTTCGCAGATTCCAGCGCCGAGCCCCCGCAAGGAGCCTGCTCGGAGAGCTTCTTCAGCGACCGCCCCAGTGAAGCACGGACGATCTTCGGACTTGGCGAAGCGTCAGTCCTGCGGCAGCGCGGCAAAGCCGGCGCTTGGCGAAACGGAACCAATTCAACCCTCGGATGTTGGTCCCGGGTCTCACAGCGAGGTCTGGCAGTGCTCCACTTTGCCATTTCCGCAATCTTGGTCTGGCTGGCGATCAACATCGCCTTCGTGGTGCTCCGGCTGCGGGCCGCCCGCGATTCCGCGAGGCCCCGCATCGACACCAGCCGTCCTTATCCCGGGGTCGTTCCCGTCCGCCATCGTCTCGGACAGTGAGGTGGATGAGCGGGTTGCCTGCGGTGGCCCCCAGCCGCCACAGCTAATTCTGCGTCCTCTTCTGGGACCCCATCCCGGGACTGGTTCCGTAGCTGGGCGTCCCCGTTCCCTTGAAGGCTCCGCCCATCGTGTCCGATCCGGAATTCGTGCCCGTGCCGCTGCGCGTCGCGGACGTGGGCTGCGTACCCGATGGCCGGTCCTTGGTCCCTTGCGCCGAGGCCACGGAGCCCCCGATTGTCAACGCCACGACGAGGCTTAACATCCTGATCATACTGCTCAACTTTCCATGCTTGTTGTAGCCCTGAGCCGCCAGACCATTGGCCAGGGCATTGCTCGGGCGGCCCTTTCGGGCCGGTCTCTCCGTTAAACCCTATCTTAGCCCCCGCTGGCTAGGATCAATCTCCAAGCCTGCTCGAATTTACGCCTTGCCCCATTTCGCCTGAACCGGATGAGATTGCTGCGGCCAAGCCTTCCGTTTGCGGCGCTCGTGCTTGCGAGCATGATGGCGTTTGGGCTGGCGGGCCATTTCGCCGCGGAGGCCGTCATCCGCCATCAACAGGCGCATCAGCTCAACGAGCTGACGGAGGTCGTTCTGCGCCGCTCGGAGCTTGCGGTCGATTTTGCCGCGGGCAGCCTGGACGAGCTCGCGCGGCGCAATTTCGCCAGCTGCGAGCCGGCGGCCCTGCAAGCCATCCGCCTGCACGTCTACCAGCGCTCGGCGATCAAGGACGTCCGCCTGGTCAAGCCGGACGGCTCGGTGATCTGCTCGGCCTATTCCGAGACGCTCGAATTCGACAAGGGATGGGTGGACCGCCGCGACATGCTGCCTTCGCGCGACAAGACGCTTTCGCTGTTCCGCGTCGAGCAGTTCGGCGGCGACGCCTTGGGCGTGCTCAGGGACGTCGATGGTAGCTCCGCTCTGGCCGCCATTGTCGGCGTCAATGCCAGCCTGTTCGATATCATGCCCGCCGAGCTGCGCGCGCACAGCCAGGTGATCCTCGCCTTGAGCAATGGCGAGAAGCTCGGCGAATTTCGGACCGACGCCGGCAAGTCTCTGCCGGCGCCGATCAGCTTCAAGCGAACGTCCGCTCGGCTGCCGCTTCATACCACGATCCAGCTCGAGCACGCGGTGCTGTCGAGCTGGAACAACGAGGCCTATTGGCCCATGCTCGCGGTGGCCCTCGGACTTGGCGCGATCTTCGGCATCCTGCTGGCACGCAGCCGCAGGATGGAGGGGCCGGTCGCCGATCTCGACCGGGCGCTGACGGCCGGCGAATTCAAGCCATATTACCAACCGGTCTTCGACCTCAGGACCGGTCGGATCAAGGGCTGCGAGATTCTGGCTCGCTGGCTGCGCCGCGACGGCTCAATCGTCCCGCCGATGAACTTCATTCCGCTCGCCGAATCCAGCGGACGCATCCAGGCGATGACCTGGCAGATCCTGGGAACGGCGCTCACCGAGCTCAGGCCATTGCTCAGGGCCGACAAGAATTTCAAGCTGTCGCTGAACGTCGTGCCCAAGCACCTCCTGAGTGCGGGCTTCGTCGAAACGCTGCGGCGCACGGTTCTGACGGCACGAATCTCCGCGCGCCAGATCGTGGTCGAGATCACCGAGCGCGACGAATTGGATGATCTCGCGCGCGCCGCTTCGATCGTGGCCGAGCTGCGGGACCGCGGCTTCCGCGTCGCCATCGACGACGTCGGCGTCGGCCATAGCGGACTGTCGCGGCTGAAGGGCCTCGGCGCCGATACGATCAAGATCGACAAGTTCTTCGTGGACACGATCACGGTGGACGCATCGACGACCACGATCGTGGAAATGCTGGTGGCGCTCGCGAAAGACCTCAATATGAGCGTGGTCGCGGAAGGCATCGAGACCGAGGAGCAGCTGCGCGCATTGCTCGCCTCCGGCGTCGAGGAAGGTCAAGGCTATCTGGTTGCGCCGCCCCTGCCCGCCGCCAAATTCAATGAGCTCGTCGAGTCGCGCCGGGCTGCGCAGTCGGGCGCGGCGACATCCGGTACGACGACTTTGGTGGCCTGACTGGCGGGCCCCCATCGCCGCGCAGCTATCGCACATGACTTGTGGCGGCGGCCTGCGCGCACGCCTCGTCCTTCGAGACGGCGCTGACGCGCCTCCTCAGGATGAGGCTAATCGGCATCAGGGCTCGTTGAAACTGCTGCCGCGCACTCAGCCCTCATCCTGAGGAGCCCGCCTAAGCGGGCGTCTCGAAGGATGGCCGCAGGGAAAAACTGGTCAATGCGAACCCTGCATCGCCGCGGAGGCTTTAACGATATTCTCTAACGATATTTTCCGCTTTCAAACCGGAGCGGCGAGCAAGCTTGTATGTTGGGGCCATGCGCAGGAGCCATCTCATAACAGCCGCGAGCATCTGTCTGGCGCTGATCGTCTATGCCACGCTGGCGAAGCTGTCGGGACGGCCTGCGCTCATGGGCCACCACGAGGCCTATTGGGTCGTCGTGATCGAACGCTTCAGCGCCTATGGCCTGCTCGGCTTCCTGCTGTCTTTCCTGCTGCCCGGACGGTTCAGCCTGGCTTGCTCGCTCGTCATCGCGGTCGCCATGGGGCTGGAGCTGATGCAAGCGTTCATACCCGACCGCGATCCGGGCTTTCTCGACGTCCTGCAGAAGGCGGCAGGGGGCACCGTGGGCGTCATGCTCGCCCAGATGATCCTGGCGTTCCTGCCCAGACCGCCTTCCTGAAGCGGCGCGCATGGCCTCGGTGCAATGACCTCGCGATCCGGTCCTCACTTCATCATCTGACCGCGCAACTCACCGCCTGGGTTCGCGGCGGTGTGAATGTTCGCGTACCATTTTCCGCCTAACAGATCTGCCGCCTGCGCGTCGGTGAGGGTGGCGCTGCCTTGAATCGGGCTTTGCGCCGTCTTGAACGGCAGGGCGATGCCGGCATTCTTCCCGGCCTCGCCGGGGCCGTGAAAATGCGCACCCATCGCCGGTCCCGTCAGCCCGGTAAAGGTGACGACGTAGGTCAGGACCTTCGTTTCAGTGTCGTAGCTCGCCTCCGCCTTGCCCGATCCGGTCGAGCTGTTCGGCGGCACTTCGTTGCTTCCCTTGAGTTCTGCTTGCAGCTTCACGACCTCCGCACCTGCCGTTCCGCTCGTCGCGCTGACGCCTCCGACCAGCGCTAGCGCCCCCAACAGTGCCACGGACCGTCGACACACGGCTTTGCTCATGCACTTCCTCCTGCGGATTTCGCTGGTCCCCGCGATTGAAACACCGGGGACAGCCGGACATTCCACCTCAGAGTCTATGCTGATTCGGGACAACGCTCGCGGGAATTAGCTTTCGCAAGCGCATCACGCGTCGGCTCAAGCCGCCCCGCGCCTCGTGTGACGGCCGGAGGGAACCAGGAGCTCGGCCATCTGGCGGTGGGTGTTGTGCAGCGCTTCGATGGCGCGGTCGAGATCGAAATCCGCCTCGCGAACCGACGCGAAGAACTTGGCCGTGAGTGCCAGATCGAGCTTGACGCGCGTTGCACCGTCGCGGCTCCTGCGACGATCGAGCGACAAATGGACGGCGCGGTCCCGGGCTTGCGTTGCACCGCAGCCGCAAAGCGCGCCGAGCTCGTCATATGTCATCCAGATTTGAGGCATGTTCTTCCACCACACTCGATCGGCACCACACTTGATCGGCCGGAAGGCTAGCTTTCGCTTCTAAAGGCAGAGTTGCTGCAGCAGGAATTCGAGACAACAACGTCAATGCGATGCTAATCGGGCGCCAAGGCGCGAATGGAACTGCGCGAATTGTTGCCGATCCGGTTTTTACTTCGGCGAGTTCGTCGTGAACGGATGCCGCGGCCTTGAACGGCTGTCGAGCCTCTTCGGCAGCTTGTCGGCCTTGAGCTTCACGACCGCGCCCCGGGCGTCGGGAGCCGGCGCCTCTTCCTGGCTGTAGATCAGCGTCACTTCGAACCTCACGTCGGGCGCTTGCCGGGCCGTTCCCGAACAGGTCGCCATCGCACCGCTATACACGCCGGAGAGCACGACCTCGACCTCGTCGACCCCGAACACGGTCGCTGGTCCGTCGGCATGTCGCCGCGTGGTCAGGACGGCCGTGAAATGCTGATCGTCCTCGAACTGATAGGAGCCGCCATAGCTGAAGAAGCTGTCGCTGCCCGAGATCCGCCCCGCGGCCAGATGCACGATACCGGTGCCTTGCGCGTGCGCGGTTCTGAACCACGCCGCGTATTTGCCCTCTTTCAGCATGGAAACATCCACCCGTAATTTCCACGCGTATGTGCAACGAAGCTTGAGCCGCGACAATGACCGACACGGCGAGCATTCCGCCACGGTTAACGCCCTGCAAAATCAATCCGTCAAATTTCTGCGGCCGCACGCGGCGGCGCACAGCGATGTCAAAACAATTCTATGCCGTCGTCAGCCGTCTCCACGACTTCGACGCGGCGCGTGGTGGCGACCGAGCTCAGCCCGAGCGTCTGCAGGAATTGGCGATGGACGTCCCGCTCGCGCTCCATCGTGTAGCGCGCAAACAGCTCATCGAGCATCGCTTCGTCCTGCGCTTGCGGCCGCGGCTTCTGGGCGCCCGCGCTCGCGGTCTCGAGCCGGGCCGCGACCGCGGGCAGCGCCGCGGAACCTTCGCCGAGCGCCGCCGTCCCTCTCGCTCTGATATAGAGAGTGCGGCGGCGAGCTCGTCAGGCGCGGACCATCCGGCCGAGGCCGTCCCGACCGCCTGCCCCCGATCGATCCGCCAACATCTTGCCGCGGCTCCACTTTTCTCCGGTCGCCGGTTTGAACCTGTTCCTGCTAGAGTGGCACCAACAACTAAGAGTGATTCTGGTCACACTTGCTCCGGCGCCCTGCTGCTAGGCATCGAACCAGGACGGGGCATCAGAGCATCGTCGAATTGGATGAGAATTCCCATGAAAAGCCTGATCGGCGCCTGTGTCGGCGCATTCTGCCTTGCGGCCCCCGCTTGGGCGGAGACTCCCGCTGCGATCGTCGAGGACGTCCAGGGCAAGGTCGACGGCATCGCGTTCATGGACTACGTGGCGCCGGGCAAGATCATCAAGCTCGGCCCCAAGGCGAGCATCACGCTCAGCTACCTGAAATCCTGCCAGCGCGAGACCATCAGCGAAGGTGTCGTCCTGGTCGGCGCCGAGCAGAGCACCGTGCAGCTCGGCGAGGTCAAGCGGGAAAAGGTGCCCTGCGATACCAACGCAGCAAAACTGTCGGAGCGCGAGGCGAACCAGAGCGCCGCGACGACCTTCCGCACCATGCGCTCGGACGCCAAGAGCGGGCCCGCCAAGCTGCCGACGCTCTACGGCGTCTCGCCACTGGTGCAAGCCAAAGCCGGCGGCACGCTGGTGATCGAACGCACCGACGGCAAGGAGCCCACGATCAGCGTGCCGCTCAAGGGCGACGCCATGGTCGGCGGCAAGTTCTATGATTTCGCCAAGGCCGGGAAGACGCTGACTCCGGGCGGCAGCTACCTCGCCATTCTCGGTGCCAAGCGCTACACCTTCCAGATCGACGCCAGCGCCACCGCGTCGCCGACCCCGATCATCGGCCGCCTGCTGCGACTCGAATAGGCGGACCTAGCGACGGGGCGATGCGGCGGATCGGGGGACGGGACATCGTTGCGGCGATTCTGATCGCGCTCCTTGCGGGCGCGATCTTCACGTCGCCACCGCTGCAGACGCTGCAAGGCCTCTCGCTCGACATCCTCACCGCGCTGCGCGGCAAGATCATCGGCGAGCGCCGTGATCCCGCGACATCGCCGGTTGTCGTCGTGGCCATCGACGGCGAAACCTACGAAACACCGCCGTTCAAGGGATCGCCGACGCAGACCTGGACGCGCGAGATCGGCCGCGTGCTTGGCAGCATCAGCGACGGCGGCGCCAAGGTGATCGGCTTCGACGTGATCTTCAAGAACTCGATCGAGCAGTCGGAGATTCCCTTTGGCGACGCGCCGCTCGGTGCCCGGATGCGCGGATTTGACCGGGACTATCTGATCGCGCTGCGGCAGATCTCCGACAACGGCAAGCTGGTGCTCGGCGAGATCCTGAGCAACGACCATCCGGAAGTGCCCTACCGTGCGCAGCAATTGGCGGTGCGCAACAACGTCCGCGCGCTCAATGTCCACACCGATGCGGACGATGTCATCCGGCGGATGCCGCTCAGCTTCTCCATCGACGGCAAGCCGGTGCCCGCAATGGCGGTCGAGCTCGCCGCCCGCGCGCTCGGCGCGAAGGTGGAGATTGCGCCATCCGGTGCGGCCGGGCTATCCGGCAACGCAATCCCGAGCGCCGTGCCGAACACGCTGACGCTCAATTTCCGCGGCCTCAGCCGCGACGTTCCGACCTTCTCCTTTGCCGATCTGCGCGCCTGCGTCGAAAAAGGCGACCGCGATTTCTTCCGGCGCGCCTTCGAGGGCAAGGTCGTTCTGCTCGGGACCGTCCTCAACTTCGAGGACCGCAAGCTCACCTCGATGCGCCTGTCCGGCGGCCATGACGGGACGCCGTCGGCACGATGTGCCCTGCCCGCGCCTGCCAGCACCGCGCAAAAGGCCCGTAGCGACGTCGCCGGTGTGTTCGTGCACGCCGCTGCGGTCCGAAACCTGATCGAGCGCGATGCCGTGACCGAGCTCGGCTTCCCCGCGCGGACCCTTCTCACGATCGCGTTCGCGGCCATCGTCGCCTGCGCGGCCGGCGTGCTCGCACCCAGCGCAGCGCTGATCGCCTGGCTCGGCCTCACCATCGCCTACGTGGTCGCTGCCGTCAGCGCATTCGTCCATGCCTTGGCGCTGCCGCTGACCGAGCCGGCGCTCGCCAGCCTTGCCGCGCTCGCGATCATGATCGGCTATCGCTTCGTGCTGGCCGACCGCGACGAGCGCTTTCTGCGCAAGAGCTTTGCCCTTTACCTCGCGCCCGAGGTGATCGAGACCATGGTCGCCTCCGGCAAGATGCCGGCGCTCGGCGGCGAGACTCGCAACGTCACCATGTTCTTCTCCGACCTCAGCGGTTTTTCGTCGATCGCCGAGACGATGACGCCGGGCGAGCTGGTGACGCTGATGAACGAATATCTCTCCGCCATGACCGACATCATCGAAAGCCATGGCGGTTACGTCGACAAATATATCGGCGATTCCATCGTCGCCATGTTCGGCGCACCGGCCGACGATCGCGCCCACGCGCGCAATGCGGTGCGTGCCGCGCTGAAGTGCCACGACAAGCTGGCGGAGCTCAATGCCGGCCATCCCGCCTTCGCCGGTCACGGCCTGTCGCATCGCATCGGGCTCAACAGCGGCGAAGCCGTGGTCGGCAATATCGGCTCGCGGCGCCGCTTCAACTATACCGTGATGAGCGACACCGTGAACGTCGCCTCGCGGCTCGAAGGCGCCAACAAATATTACGGCACCGCGATCATGGCCTCCGAAACGACGATGGCGCAGACCGGCGATAGCTTCGCCTGGCGCGAGCTCGATGCGATCAGGGTGCAGGGCCGCGGCGAGGCGATCAGGGTGTTCGAGCCGCTCGCGGAAACCGGCGCGGAAAGCGCCGAGCAGGCGAAGATGGCCGCAGCATATGCGGAAGGGCTGGCGTGCTGGCGAGCGAGGGAGTTTGCGAAGGCGGCCGATGCGTTCGACGGCGTCGCGAAGATCGATCCTGCGTCAGCTCGGTTCGCCAAGCGTGCGAAAATGCTGACGGAGACTCCGCCGCCGCCGGACTGGACACCGGTCAATACGCTGGAAGGAAAGTAGCGGCCTCTTACCCTCCCCTGGAGGGCAGGGCTATCGCATATGACTTGTGGCGGCGGCCTGCGCGCACGCCTCGTCCTTCGAGACGGCGCTTACGCGCCTCCTCAGGATGAGGCTAATCAGCGTCAGTGTTCGTTGAAACTGCTGCCGCGCACTCCGCCCTCATCCTGAGGAGCCCGCCCAAAGCGGGCGTCTCGAAGGATGGCTGCAGGGAAAAGCTCTCAAATGCGATAGCCCTCTCCTGGAGGGGGAGGGTCGGCTCACATGGAGCGCAGCGAAATGTGAGACGGGGTGGGGTGACAGTCTCTCCACCTCGCACAGTGCCCGTGTGGAGAGAGCACCCCACCCCGCTCGCGCTGCGCGCGATCGACCCTCTCCCTCCAGGGGAGGGTAAGAGTGATGATCGCCTAAAACGGCAACCCCGTGTAATTCTCCGCAAGCAGACGCTGCGCCGTCTCGGACGAGAGCAGATAGTCGAGCTCCGTCTGCTGCAGCCGATCCTCATATTCGATCCGGTCGGGGAAGCGGTGCAGCATCATCGTCATCCACCAGGAGAAGCGTTGTGCCTTCCAGATCCGCGCGAGCGCCTTGGCGGAATAGCCCTTGAGACCGGCATCGTCGCCGCTCTGATAATGCGCGAGCAGCGCGTGATAGAGATAGTAGATGTCGGACGCGGCGCTGTTCAGCCCGCGCGCGCCGGTCGGCGGCACGATGTGCGCGGCGTCGCCGGCGAGGAACAGGCGGCCATAGCTCATCGGCTCGGCGACGAAGCTGCGCAAGGGTGCGATGCTCTTCTCGATCGACGGACCGGTAATCAGGCGGCCGGCGACCTCGTCCGGCAGGCGGCGCTTCAGCTCGGCCCAGAACGCATCGTCGCTCCAGTCCTCCACCTTGTCGGTCAAAGGCACCTGGATGTAGTAGCGGCTCAGCACCTGCGAGCGCAGCGAGCACAGCGCAAAGCCGCGCTCGTGCTTCACGTAGATCAGCTCGGGCGATACCGGCTTCGTGCGCGACAGCACGCCGAGCCAGCCGAACGGATAGACCTTCTCATATTCGCGCAGCACGTCCTTCGGGATCGACTTGCGGCTGACGCCATGGAAACCGTCGGCGCCGACGACGTAGTCGCAATCGACGCGGATCGTCTGCCCGTTCGAGCGATACGTCACGTAGGGCCGATCCGACGTCAGATCGTGCGGCGTGACGTCCTCGGCATTGTGCACGACCTTGCCGCCGACCCGGTCGCGCGCCTCGTAGAGGTCTCGCGTCAGCTCGGTCTGGCCGTAGACCAGCACCGAATTGCCGCCGGAATGCTTGTGCAGGTCGATATGGGACAGCACGCCGTCATGGGCAATCTCGAACCCGTTGTGGATCTCGCCCTCACGGTCCATCCGCTCGCCGCACTGCGCCTCGCGCATCAGCTTCGCAAAGCCGTGCTCGAGCACGCCGGCGCGGATCCGGGCCAGCACGTGGTCGCGGCTGTATTTCTCCAGCACGATGGTATCGATGCCCTTGAGGTGCAGGAGCTGGGACAGCAGCAGCCCGGACGGCCCACCGCCGATGATACAGACCTGAACTTTCATTTTTGCGTCCTCCCGTCGGCATTTTATTACATGTTTTGCCTTGCAAACCGATGGAGGGTTTCGCCTTTGTCTTGTACTATTCGAACATGAGAAGCGCGGCCCCCGCCCCGGCAATCCGGGTCTACAATCTGTTCGGCGAGTCCGGCGATCTGCCCGATGTCGTGCATTGCGAGACGATCGCGTCGCGTTCGGTGCTGCACGACTGGACGCTGGCCGTGCACCGCCATGCCCGCTTGCACCAGGTGCTGCTGATCGAGCGCGGTGGCGGCGAGGCGACGCTCGACGGGCGCGTGGTGCCGCTGAGGCCAATGCAGATCGTCAACGTGCCGGTCGGCCACGTCCACGGCTTCCGCTTCGAGCCCGACACGCAAGGGTGGGTGTTGACCATCGCCGCGGAGATTCTCGATGAAGCGCTGCTCGCCGCCGAGGGCCTGCGCGGGGCGCTGTCGCGGTCGGCCGTGGTGCGCGGCACGCCGCAGATCCGCGCCACGATGAAGCAGATCTTCGCCGAGCACGCCGCGCGCGACTTCGGCCGTGCGCATGTGCTCCGCGCCCTGTCGTCGGCCATGATCGGGCTGGTGGCACGCGCGCTCACGGGCGAGAGCGGCGGCAACGGCACCGCGGAAAGCGGGTTGTTCCGCCGCTTCGAGGCGCTGCTGGAGCAGCATCATCTGGAGCGCTGGAGCGTCGCCGACTATGCCAAGGCGCTGTCGGTGACACCGACGCATCTCAACCGGATCACGCGGGCGGCGACCGGCGACACCGCCTCGCATCTGATCCTCAACCGCCTGATCCGCGAGGCACGGCGCAACCTCGTCTACACCAACCTGCCGGTCTCGACGATCGCCTACGCCCTCGGCTTCGACGACCCCGCCTATTTCAGCCGGGTCTACGCCGCCGCCACGGGCGTATCGCCGCGCGCGTTTCGCGCGCGGCTCCATGGCGGCGAAGGCTGAAGCGCCGCGCGGAACCGCGATGTCTCTCGTTGCCACTTACCTTCGTATATAGCGCCCCATCCTTTGGATAGAGGCCCTTTACCTCCGTACAATTGAGCGGGGCAGGCCCACGCCCTAACGTGACGGCATTCGGCGCCCTGGCGCTGGTGGCATCGAACCTCCCTACCCTCGGCGCAAGGCGGCCAACCCTGTCCGGTCGTCTGCGCCGCTTTTTTCAGCAGGCCAACGGCGCGCTCAAGTATTTTCCCGCCGACAGGCCGCGCCATTTCGGCTGGACGGTCGGCTTTCGTGCCGAACCCGGGAGTTGTGCATAATGTCTTCGCTTGGGAAGAGCGCGCTCTTTATCGACGGCTCCAACCTCCATGCCACCGCCAAGGCGCTCGGCTTCGAGATCGATTACAGACGCCTGCTCAGTGAATTTCAAAGCCGAGGTACGCTGTTACGGGCCTTCTACTACACGACCATCATCGAGGATCAGGAATATTCGTCGGTCCGCCCCTTGATCGATTGGCTCGACTACAACGGGTTCACCGTCGTCACCAAGCTCACCAAGGAGTTCATCGACGCCACCACCGGCCGCCGCAAGGTGAAGGGCAGCATGGATGTCGACCTTGCCGTGAGTGCAATGGAGCTCGCCCAGCACGTCGATCAGATCGTGTTGTTCTCGGGCGATGGGGACTTCCGTTCGTTGGTCGAGGCCTTGCAACGCCGCGGTGTCCGCGTGACCGTCGTCTCCACACTCTCCACTCAGCCGCCCATGGTCGCCGACGACCTGCGCCGGCAGGCGGACGCATTCATTGATTTGGTGGAGTTGAAGCCAAAAGTGGGGCGCGATCCACCCGATCGGCCGGGATCGCGCGAGTTGCGGCAGCCACCGCAATTCCTCGCGCGCGGAACCATCAAGCGCGACGACCGGGTGGAATGAACAGAGGACGGCCGGCCGGCACCTCACACGTCGAAGAACACCGTCTCCTCCGGCCCCTGCAGATTGATCGTGAAGGAGTACACGATCTTGCCGGCGCGCTCGCTGCGGGTTGCGATCAACGTCTTGCGGCGCACCGGCTGCTCGATCAGGTTGAGCACGGGATCGGCGGCGTTGGCCGCCTCCTCGTCCGAGAAGTAGAGCCGGGTGTTGAGGCCGATGTTGATGCCGCGCGCGACGATCCAGACGTTGACGTGCGGCGCGCATTTGCGCCCCGTCCTGTCGGTGATCGCGCCCGGCTTGATGGTCTCGAAGGTGACGAGGCCGCTGTCGAAGTCGGAGCCGGCGCGGCCCCAGCCGCGAAACTCGTCATCCAGCGCGCCGGCCGAGCGATCGGCGGGATGGTTGTAGCGGCCGGCCGCATTGGCCTGCCAGATCTCCAGCAGCACGTCCCGTAGCGGCGTGCCGGTGCCGTCGAGCACCTTGCCCTCCAGCGTGATGCGTTCGCCCTTGGTGTTCGGCGTCACCAGCACGTTGGAGAAGTTCTTCTCGAAGATGTCGAAGCCGGCCATGGCCGGGATCAGACCGATATGGACGTAAGGCCCGGCGGTCTGCGAGGCGGTTTCCTTGAGGTAGTTGAGCGGCTGCGTCATGGGCTTTAGTTCCCCGCGGTGCGATTTTCGAAATAGGTGGAGCGCTGGCCGCGCAGCACGATGTCGAAGCGGTAGGCGAGCGAGTCGAACGGCGTCGAGGCGTTGAGGTCGAGCGGTGCGACGAGGCGGTCGAGCGCATCCTTGTCCGGGATAGTCGTCAGGATCGGGCAGACCGGGATCAGGGGATCGCCCTCGAAATACATCTGCGTGATCAGCCGCTGCGCAAAGCCCGAGCCGAACACCGAGAAGTGGATATGGGCGGGGCGCCAGCTGTTGACGTAGTTGCGCCAGGGATAGGGGCCCGGCTTCACGGTGCGGAAATAATAGTACCCGGTGTCGTCTGTCAGCGCGCGGCCGCAGCCGCCGAAATTCGGATCGATCGGCGCCAGATAGGTGTCCTTCTTGTGCCGGTAGCGGCCGCCGGCATTGGCCTGCCAGAACTCGACCAGCGTGTTCGGAACGCCCCGGCCGGTCTCGTCCAGCACGCGGCCGTGGACGATGATGCGCTCGCCGACGGGATCGCCGTCCTTGGCGTAATTGCGGATCAAATCGTTGTCGAGCGGGCCGAGGTCGTTGTGCCCGAACACCGGCCCGGTGATCTCCGAGATCGAGTTTTCCAAGGACAGCAGCGACTGGCGCGGCGAGCGCAGCACCGAGGACTTGTAGCCGGGCGCATGTGCCGGCGGATGGATCGCGCGATCACGCTGGAAGAAGCCGCCGTCGCCGAGCGGCGGCGTGAACGGCTCGGGACGGTTGAGGCGGAGATCCCGCAAGGCTGGCGCCTGGGCATTCATCGGCGTTGTCTCTCCCTGGAAGCCCGGGGTTGGGCACGGCTTATTGGCAGATCATGAGCCGCCCTATTCTCAAGATAAATAGATGAATTATAATGAATTGCATGAAGGAAATCGATCATTTGGCCCTCGACGGCCACGCCCTCGAACTATTCCTCGCCGTGCTGGAGGAAGGATCGGTGACGGCCGCGGCGACGCGGCTCGGCCTGACGCAATCGGCCGTCAGCCACGCCCTGAACAAGCTGCGGCGCATTGCCGGCGATCCGCTGTTCGCCAAGTCCGGCCGCGGCATCGTCGCCACGGCTCGTGCCCAGGCGCTGGCCGGCAAGGCACGCGCGCTGATCGACGAGATGCGCAGCTTCGCCGGCGGCGTCAGCTTCGCGCCGGAGGAGGCCCAATTGTCGCTGACGATCGCCGCCAACGACTTCCAGCGCGACCTGCTGCTGCCGCGGTTCTTCGATCACGTCGCCGCACAAGTGAAGAGCCTGAACCTGCGCGTGATCCCCTCGCAATCGCCCTCGCCCGCGATTCTGCGCGAGAACCGCTGCGACCTCCTGATCACGCCGCTGCCGCCCTCCGGCGTCGACATCGTGCAGAAGCGGCTGCTGAGGGATCACTACGTCTGCTACTACGATGCAAAGGCACGTGCCGCGCCGGCCAGCCGCAATGCCTATCTCGCGGCGCGTCACATCACGGTGGTCTATACCGACAATGAGCGGCTCGACTTCGACCGCCGGCTGGCGGCGAACGGGTTTCACCGCGACATCGCGATCTCCGTGCCGAGCTTCTCCGGCGTGCCGTCGTTCCTGCGCGGCTCGCAGATGCTGGCGAGCATGCCGAGCCTGCTCGCGTCCGGCGTGATGCGCGGCTTTGCGCAAACACCGATCCCGCTGGCGTCCCGCACGAAGACCTTAGCCGAGCTGCCTATGTTCATGGTCTGGCACCAGCGCTACCAGAAGGACCCCGCCCATCGCTGGGTCAGGAGCCAGCTCGAGGCCGTCGCTGCGACGGCCGCCGAGTTCTGACATCCAGTTCTCAAGTCCTGATATCAGGTGCCGCGCTTCGCAAGACTGCCCTTCCCAAACCCACTGGTTGCGCGGGGGGAGCCGCGCTAAAATCCCCCCATGACAGTGACTGACATTGCGAGCCGGACCTACAATCACAGCTGGCGGCTGGATCCCATCATCCGCAGCCTGCTCGATACCGACTTCTACAAACTATTGATGTTGCAGATGATTCGGGAGGACTACCCGGATCAACAGGTGACCTTCTCGGTCATCAACCGCTCGCGCCATGTGCGGCTTGCCGAGATCATCGACGAGGGCGAGCTGCGCGCCCAGCTCGACCATGCCCGCACCATCCGCTTCACCAAGAAAGAGCTGATCTGGCTGGCCGGTAACACCTTCTACGGCAAGACCCATATGTTCTCGGCGGATTTCATCCGCTGGCTGGCGGAATTCCGTTTGCCCGAGTACGAGCTGCGCAAGGTCGAGGGCCAGTACGAGCTGCATTTCCACGGACCCTGGACCCACACCACGATGTGGGAGATTCCGGCGCTTGCGATCCTCAACGAGCTGCGTTCGCGTGCGGCCATGAAGGGCCGCGGCCGCTTCGAGCTCGACGTGCTCTACGCCCGCGCCAAGGCCAAGCTGTGGACCAAGGTCGAGCGGCTGCGCCAGCTCGAAAACCTGCGGCTCTCCGACTTCGGCACGCGCCGCCGTCACGGCTTCCTCTGGCAGCGCTGGTGCGTCGAGGCGGTGAAGGAAGGCCTGGGCCCTTCCTTCATCGGCACCTCCAACGTGCTGCTCGCGATGGACAACGATCTCGAAGCCATCGGCACCAACGCGCACGAGCTGCCGATGGTGGCAGCCGCGCTCGCCAGGGACGACGAGGAATTGCGCTGGGCGCCCTACCGCATTCTCGACCAGTGGCGTCAGACTTACGGCGGCAACCTCCTGATCGCGCTGCCCGACGCCTTCGGCAGCAGGGCCTTCCTTCGCGATGCACCGGAATGGGTCGCCGATTGGACCGGCTTCCGCCCCGACAGCGCGCCGCCGATCCAGGCCGGCGAGGAGATCATCGCCTGGTGGCAGAAGAAGGGGCGCAACCCCAAGGACAAGCTGCTCGTCTTCTCCGACGCGATGGACGTCGGCTCGATCGAGGACACCTATCGCCACTTCGCCGGCCGCGTGCGGCTCTCCTTCGGCTGGGGCACCAACCTGACCAACGACTTCGTCGGCTGCACGCCGGACGGCTCGATCAGCCTCGATCCGATCTCGCTGGTCTGCAAGGTCTCGTCGGTCGACGGCCGTCCGGCCGTCAAGCTCTCCGACAATCCGGAGAAGGCGACCGGCCTGCCCTCGGAAATCGAGCGTTATCTGCGGGTATTCGGCGACGCCGGTCGCGTGCGCAAGCCGGTGCTGGTGTAGTCCCTCCCAAACTCTCTCCATTGGGTAAATCGCGCACGAGGAATCCGCGGCATCTTTCATCGATTCCGCTCCGGTTGCCCGTTGGCCGGCATTTGATGCGATTTGCAGGCGCCTGCTTCACAAGGGCTTCACCCTGCGACGCGGTCCTCCGCGCCTTTCAGGTCGAGTTAAGCAGCCATCTCGTCTACTTGGCGTTGCAGGCGCAAACGCGCTGTTGGGAGCATCGATCGACTTGGGGACTAGCGTGTTCAGCAGAACAGCGGCGTCGGCGGAGGGCGGCAACCTCCTTCACGTCATCAAGCTCGTCTTGCCCTTCGTGATGGTCGTCGTGCTCCAGGCGGCGATCGCGGGATTCAGTCTCGAGGTGATGTCGTCGGTCCGCGCCTATGTCGCCGGCGAAGCACTCTGGTCGCGCTCGCAGAAGAATGCCGTCTATTTCCTCAATCTCTATCTGCATTAGGGCGAACCGAGCCAGTTCGCGCAATATCAGGCTTCACTCGCCGTCCCCATCGGCGACGAGTTCGCGCGCTGGGCGCTGGAGCGCGATCCGGTCGACGTCGAGGCCGCCCGCATCGGCTTTCGGCAAGGCGGCAACCATCCCGACGACGTCCCGGGGCTGATCTGGCTGTTCCGCTATTTCAACCGCGTCAGCTTCCTTCAGGACGCGATCAGGGAGTGGGCCGCCACCGATCCCATGCTGCTGGAGCTCAGCGTGTTCGGCGAGGTCATCCGATCCGAGCTGGAGAAAGGTCCCATTCAGGACGATAGCCGCCTGCAATTCCTGTCATCGCGGCTATCGGAGCTCAATGCCCAGTTCACGGTGCATGCCAAGCGGTTCTCCACCGTCCTCGGTGAAGGATCCCGGGCAATCAAGCTGACGCTGACGGGCATCAACATCCTCACCGCCGCGGCGCTGATCCTGCTCCTGATCTGGCATACGCGGCGGCTGGTGCGGCAACGGCAGGCATTCGAAGGCGCTTTGCATGCCGAGAAGGAGCGCCTGGCCTGGCAGGCATCGCACGATTGGTTGACCGGCCTCTCCAACCGCCGCGCCTTCGAGGCACGCCTGCAAGCCGAGCTGGACAATGCCGCAGCGGGGGCGCTCGCCCTCATCCTGCTCGACCTCGACCAGTTCAAGAGCGTCAACGACAGCTGCGGCCACCTCGCCGGCGACCGCCTGCTCTGCCAGGTCTCTCGCCTGCTGCAACAAGACCGGCAGGCGCATGATCTGGTGGCCCGGCTCGGCGGTGACGAATTCGGCCTGATCCTGCCGCGATGCTCACCCTTCGATGCCGTCGACATCGCCGAGCGCCTGCGCCGGTCGCTGGAGCTGTTCAATTTCGCCTGGGACGACCGGTACTTTGCCGTGACCGCCAGCATCGGCGTCGCCTGCATCGCCGACGGCAACATCACGGTCGAGGATGCGATGCGGCGCGCGGATGCCGCCTGCTACCGCGCCAAAGAAAAGGGACGCAACCGCGTTCAGGTCGAGAGCGGACGGCCGGATGTCGTCGTGGTCGCGCCGCGACCGCGCGAGGTCATCGCTGCACAGGGCTGATTGCCGCCTGGCCCCAAATTCATCTTCAGCGACCATCGCAATCAGGTTGAGCCGCCTCAGGCCCACCCGATGGCGCCCCCGATCCAGCCCGGCGCGCCAGACAGTGCAGTGACACGGCACAGTTGTGACGCCGCGGCCACATCGATCTGAAAAAAGCAGCGCGCTTCGCATTCGGACACGTCGCATTGCGCCCCGGTCCACGATGGCCGGGACCTTCCTCGCTAAGCATGGCTGCGCCCGATGCTGCGGGTGCGAATCCGCCCGGACCGCGCCGCGAGAGGAGTTTGGAAGTGCCTTGGAATGATTTGATCGCCCCGCGCAATATCGTTCGCGCAACGACGTCCCGGCGGCGCGCGCTTCTCTTGAGCACCACGATCGGTGCCCTGGGCAGCTCGCTGCCGGGGTTCATCACGCCGGCACAAGCGGTGTGTGTGATGACCGGCAGCGGCACGCTAACGACGCTTCAATCGGGCGATTCAATTACCTGCGTCGGGAGCAACACCCAGATCAAAACAGCAGCCGTAGTCACTGGCGTCACCGTCAACATCGGGGACGGCACCACCGCGACCACGGTGAGCGACCCCACCTTTGCGAGCATATTTCTTCAATTCGCTTCCAACAGCGCAGTCAGGGTCTTCGGCAACGCGTCGATCACATCCAGCAGCAACGACGGCATCGACGTGAGCGGTGGAGGCAACAACACCATAACGATCGATGCCGGGGCGGTGATTGCAGCGACAGCCTTTTCCTCGTCGAGCATCGCCCTCGCCAATTCGAACAACAACGTCGTCGAAATCGCCGGCACGGTGGGAAGCGGCGCCATTGGATCTATCGGAGTCAGCATCGGCGCTGGAGCGGCGAACAACCAGGTGAACATCTTGTCGAGCGGCCTCGTGCAGTCCGGCAATGTCGCTGCCATCGATCTCAACAGCGCAGCTGACGGCAACGTCATCAACAATGCCGGAACGATCTCGAGTGTCGGCACAGCAATTTCGGGCTCGAACAGTCAAGACACCATCGTCAATTCGGGCGCGATCAGCAGCAGCGGGGTCAGCACTGCCGTCGACCTCAGAGACGGGAGCGACGTCTTCGAACTGCGTGCCGGATCAAACGTCACGGGATATGTCAAAGCCGGCAACGGATTGGACACGCTGCGCCTGGGTGGGACTGTCAACAGTACTTTCGACCTCGGCACATTCGGCGCGGCCAAGCAGTTTCGGGAATTCGAGGTTCTGGAAAAGACCGGCAGCTCCACTTGGACGCTGACAGGAACCACGATGGACGCGGCCACCATGATCGTCCAGGCCGGCACCCTCATCGTCAACGGCTCGGTGCCCAACAGCGGGACGGTCGTCAGCGGCGGCACGCTCAGTGGCAGCGGCACGATCGGATCACTCACAGTGCTGTCGGGCGGCACGGTCGCGCCCGGCAATCTCGGTCAGCTCGTCGTCAACAGCAATGCGGCGTTCCAGTCAGGGTCGATCTACGCGATCTCGGTCAATGCGGCCGGGCAATCAGACAAGATTGCCGCCGCGAGCGCGACGCTGACCGGCGGCACCGTCGCCGTCACCACACTTGCAGGCGCCTACAACCCCTCGACGCAGTATACCATCCTCAGCACGACGGCTGGCCTCACCGGGAGTTTCTCGGGGGTCACTGTCAGCGGGTACAACCCACAGCTCTTTGCGTCCTCCCTCAGCTATGATGGGTTCAGCGTCTTGCTGACGCTCATCTACAACAACACCGCATTCCTCTCCATTGCCCAGACGCAGAATCAAAAATCCGTAGCGGGCGCGCTGAGCGCATTCGGCTCCAACCTGCCTTTCCTGTCCGCGTTCGCGGGTCTCAGCGACGCCGAGCTCCGTTACAAGCTGGATCAGCTCTCGGGAGAACCCGCAACCGGCGCGCAGCAGGGTGCCTTCCAGCTGACCGGCCAATTCCTTGGTCTCATGCTCGATCCCTTTCTCGACGGACGCGCCGGCGCAGGCGCGGCCGGCGGAGCACTCGGCTTCAGCCCCGAACGCGCCGCACTGCCGGAGGACATCGCACTCGCCTATGGCAAGGTCATGGGGACATCGCCCGCGAAAGCGGCGGCCTTCGAAGAGCGCTGGGCGGCATGGGGCACGGCTTTCGGCGGCGTCAACCGCACCAGCGGCGATGCCGTCGTGATCGGCAGCCACGACCTCAGCGCGCGTGCGGGCGGCATCGCGGCCGGCGCCGATTATCACTTCAGCCGCGACGCGCTGGTCGGCTTCGCGCTCTCCGGCGGCGGCGCCAGATGGGACCTCGCGCAGGCGATCGGCGGCGGCCGGAGCGAGGCGGTCCAGGCCGGCGTCTACACCGCGGTTCGCAACGGACCTGTCTATTTCGCCGCCTCTCTCGCCGTGGCCAATCATTGGATGTCGACGGACCGCCTGGCACCGTTCGGCAACCAGCTCACCGCAAAGTTCGATGCTCAGACCGTCGGCGGCCGCATCGAGGGCGGCTATCGCTTCGCCACGCCGATCGGCGGCTTCACGCCCTACGCGGCTGCGCAGGCGCAGACATTTCGCACGCCGACTTATACCGAGACAGATCCGGCCGGCAGCGGATTTGGGCTGACCTATCGGGGACGCACGGCCTCCGACACGCGGAGCGAACTCGGCGCACGCTTCGATCGGGCGACGCTGGTCTCGCCGAGTGCCGTCCTGACGGTACGGGCTCGCGCAGCCTGGGCCCACGATTGGGTGAGCGATCCGACGCTCGTCGCCGCCTTCCAGGCTCTGCCCGGCGCCAGCTTCATCGTCAATGGCGCGACGCCGGCGAAAGACGCGGCGCTCGCATCCGCCGGTGCCGAGCTGAAGTTTTCGAACGGTGTTGCCCTGTCGGCCAAGTTCGACGGCGAGCTCGCGGCCCACAGCACCACTTATTCCGGCACCGCGAGCCTGCGCTACGCCTGGTAGCGACGGCGCTTCATCGAGACGGCCGTGCACCGACCGGCAAAATGCCGAGACCTCTGAGATGGGTGTCGACGAACTGTTCGATCTGCTGGCGCAGCATCTGCGACGGCACGGCTACCATGCGCTCCTCGAGGCCGAGCGAGATGATGCCATGCACGGCGGAAAACAGCGTGCGCGACAGCAGCGCGATCTTCACGTCATCCGCGTCCGGCAATAGCCGCACCAAGGGCGGATGCATCAGCGCGAACGCATCCATCACCATCTGGAGGATGTCGTCCGGATAGGGGCGATCGTCCTCCATCCGATGCTCGAACAGGGAGCGCAGCAGGTTGGCGTGCGCGGCGAAGAAGTCGAGATAGGTCTCGGCGAGCCCATAGAGCTGGCGAACCGGATCCTCGGCGGGAACACCCCGGAGCCGGGCCGTGAGTGCCTGAACCGTTTCCCGGTTCACCGTCAGGATGACCCCGTCGAAGTCGCCGAACTCGTTATAGATGCTACCAACCGAGCAGCCGGCCGCCTCCGCAACGTCTCGAACCTTCAATGATCTCAGCCCCTTAGCTGAGATGATGCCGCGGGCGATCTCGACGATCTGGAGCCGGCGCCGAAATTTTTTTTGATCGCGCAGCGATTCTTCTTGAACATTGTTCATTTTCAAGTTACTCATGTGAACATTGTTCAATGTAACCCGGAGACCTCGAAAATGCAAACCCTTGCTGTCGATATCGCCGCCACCTTCGTCGATGACGCCGCCGGGCTCGGCCGGGCCCTGCTGCGGTTCGCCATGGCGCCGATCAATCGCATCGCCAATGCCTGCGACGTTGCGGGCGTGCTCGCAGAGCGGCGGGCGACCTTCCGGATGTGGCGGGCCAATCGCGCCCGTGCGCGTCAGGAGCGGCGCCGGTTCAGCCTGCTCGGCCGCCTCTCGCCGTTTCGCCACCTCGCCCATCTCACCTGAGATGCGCGCATGCGGTCGGCTCGAATGCAAGCGCCGGCTGCAAGGATGGACTTAACCATGTCTGGACGTGCGCAGCCGATCCGGCGGATTTCAGCGATGCGGATCAGCTCTTCCTTCATCGCCCCGCGCCATATCCGGGCGAGCGAGGCTGCTCCCGCCCGGCTCCGCCGCGGCCTCGACCAGATATTTGCGAACCTAACGAGACCAATTGGAGACCAACAGGATCGGAGGAACCGAGGGGACAGAGCAGGCCAGCAACTTCGTTGCAGCGCAATCGTTGGCCCCATTCGCTTCCGGTCGTGACGTTTCACAGACAACGCAACAAGCTCAGGCTGCCGTTTTAGAACAGGACTGGTCATGATCAGGGAATTGATGTCGTCACGCCGCTTCGCGCCGCTGTTCTGGGCGCAATTCTTCTCGGCGCTCAATGACAACGTGCTCAAGAACGCACTCGTCATCATCCTGCTCTACAGCGCGGCGACCGGCCATGGCGATGCGCTGGTGACGGTGGCAGGTGCCGTCTTCATCTTCCCCTACTTCATCCTGTCCGGACTCGGCGGCCAGCTCGCCGACAAATACGTCAAGTCCGTCGTCGCAAGGCGGCTCAAATTCGCCGAGATTTTTGCAGCTTGCTTCGCCGCTGCCGGCTTCTTCCTGCATTCGGTGCCGCTCCTGTTCGCAGCGCTCGCGCTGTTCGGCACCATCGCCGCCCTGTTCGGCCCCGTGAAATACGCGATGCTGCCGGACCAGCTCGAGCTCGGCGAGCTCGCGACCGGCAACGCGCTGGTCGAAGGCGCGACCTTCATGGCGATCCTGCTTGGCACCGTCGCCGGCGGCCAGTTCGTGGCCGGCTCCGCGCATATGGGCTGGGTCGCATCGGCCGTGGTCGTGCTGGCCGTGCTGTCCTGGGCGTTCGCGTCCCGCATTCCGCAGACGACGCCCTCCGCGCCCGAACTGCCCGTCGACGCCAATCCCTGGACCTCGACGGTGAGCCTGCTCAGGACGCTTTACGCCGACCATCGCCTCTGGGACGGCACCGTGATCGTCTCCTGGTTCTGGCTGGTCGGCGCCATCGTGCTGTCGCTGCTGCCGGCGCTGATCAAGGAGGTGGTCGGCGGCACCGAGGGCGTGGTGACGCTGTGCCTTGCCATCTTCGCGATCGGCATCGCGATCGGCTCGCTGTTTGCCGCCAGCCTCAGCCACGTTCGCCCGAACCTCGCGCTGGTGCCGATCGGCGCCATTATCATGGGGTTTGCGGGGCTCGATCTCGCCTGGGCGATCAGCGTGACCGCCGAGGGGCACGACATCACCGCGCTCGGCTTCGCCACCTCGTTCGCCGGCTTGCGCATGCTGGCCGACTTCGTCGCCTTCGCGTTCGGCGGCGGCCTGTTCGTCGTTCCGTCCTTTGCCGCGGTCCAGGCCTGGTCCGAACCTTCCGAGCGCGCCCGCATCATCGCCGCCGGCAACGTGCTGCAGGCCGCCTTCATGGTTGTCGGCTCGCTGTTCGTCGCGCTGCTGCAGGCGGCGGGTCTCCATGTCGGCTGGATCTTCTTCGGCCTCGGGCTCGCCAGCTTCGGCGCGGTGTGGTTCGTGCTGACCAAGTGGGGCAAGGAAGGCGTGCGCGATGCCGGCGGGCTGCTGTTCCGGGCGCTGTTCCGCACCGAGATCCGCGGGCTCGAAAACCTGCCGCCTCCGGGAACGCGCATGCTGATCGCGCCGAACCATGTCAGCCTGATCGACGGCCCGCTGCTGCACGCCGTGCTGCCGATCGATGCGAGCTTCGCGGTCGATACCGGCATCGCCAAGGCCTGGTGGGCCAAGCCGTTCCTGCGCGCCGTCAAGCACTACACCATGGATCCGACCAAGCCGCTGGCCGCGCGCGACCTGATCAAGCTCGTCGCCGCAGGCGAGCCCGTCGTGATCTTCCCGGAAGGCCGGATCACCGTCTCCGGCTCGCTGATGAAGGTGTATGACGGCACCGCGATGATCGCGGACAAGGCCGACGCCGTCGTCGTGCCGGTCCGCATCGAAGGCGCGCAGCGCTCCTACCTCAGCTATCTCAACTCCAGCCAGATCAAGCGGTCCTGGTTCCCACGCGTGACGGTCACGATCCTGCCGCCGGTCAAGCTTCCGGTCGACCAAGCGCTCAAGGGCAAGGCACGCCGCAACGCCGCCGGCGCCGCGCTGCAGGACGTCATGATCGACGCCCTCGTCAAGAACGCCATGCTCGATCACACGCTGTTCGAAGCGCTCGGCCACGCCTATCGCGACCGCGACACCGGCAAGGTCATCATCGAGGACGCGCTCGGCACCAAGCTGACCTATCGCAAGCTGATCCTGGGCGCGCAGGTACTGAGCCGGAAGCTGGAGAGCGGCACCGGCGTCGGCGAGAATGTCGGCGTGCTGCTGCCGAACTCCGCCGGCGTCGCCGTCGTCTTCATGGCGCTGCAGAACATCGGCCGGGTGCCGGCGATGCTCAACTTCTCGGCCGGACCGGTCAACGTGCTCGCCGCCATGAAGGCCGCGCAGGTCAGGACGGTGCTGACCTCGAAGGCCTTCATCGAGAAGGGCAAGCTCGACAAGCTGATGGCCGCAATCTCCGCCGAGGCGCGCGTGGTCTATCTGGAGGACGTCCGTGCCTCGATCGGCCTGGCCGACAAGATCAAGGGCCTGCTCGCCGGCACGACGCCGCGCGTGCCCCGTCAGGCCAACGATCCCGCCGTCGTGCTGTTCACGTCAGGCTCGGAAGGAACGCCGAAGGGCGTCGTGCTGTCCCACCGCAACATCCTCGCCAACGCGGCGCAGGCGCTTGCGCGGGTCGACGCCAACGCCAACGACAAGGTGTTCAACGTGCTGCCGGTGTTCCACTCGTTTGGACTCACGGGCGGGATGATGATGCCAATGCTGGCGGGCATTCCGATCTACATGTATCCCTCGCCGCTGCACTACCGCATCGTGCCCGAGCTGATCTACCAGACCGGCGCGACGATCCTGTTCGGCACCGACACGTTCCTGACCGGCTATGCCCGCTCGGCGCACCCTTACGACTTCCGCACCCTGCGCCTCGTGATTGCCGGCGCCGAAGCGGTCAAGGATCGCACGCGGCAGGTGTTCATGGAGCGCTACGGCATCCGCATCCTCGAAGGCTACGGCGTCACCGAGACGGCGCCGGTGCTGGCGATGAACACGCCGATGGCCAACCGCCCCGGCACCGTCGGGCGCCTGTCGCCGCTGATGGAAAGCCGCCTCGATCCAGTCCCCGGCATCGAGGAAGGCGGACGCCTGTCGGTGCGGGGCCCGAACGTGATGCTCGGATATCTCAAGGCCGAAAATCCCGGCGTGCTCGAACAGCTGCCCGATGGCTGGCACGACACCGGCGACATCGTATCGATCGACTCCGCCGGCTTCATCACCATCAAGGGCCGCGCCAAGCGCTTTGCCAAGATCGCGGGCGAGATGGTCTCGCTGTCAGCGGTCGAAGCCATCGCGGCGGCGTTGTGGCCGCAAGCCGGCTCGGTCGCGGTCTCGATCCCCGACCAGCGCAAGGGCGAGCGCATCGTGCTGCTGACCACGGAGAAGAACGCCGAGCGCAGTGCGATGCAGGCCCAGGCCAAGTCCATCGGCGCCTCCGAGCTCACCGTTCCCGCAACGATCATGGTGGTCGACAAGGTGCCGCTGCTCGGCACCGGCAAGACCGACTATGTCACTGCGACGACGATGGCCCGCGAGCAGGCGTCGGCGCCCGAGCGTGAGGTGGCGTAGGAGGTCGCCCAAAGACGGGCGGGCGCGGGTCACGCCGCCGTCCGCCGCTCCTGCGCGTAACGCACCAGCGCCGCAAAGCGATAGATGCCGTGCACGAATTTGCCATAGGGCATGGTGATGAACAATGCGAACACGACGCCGAGATGCAGCGCGAGCAGCGGTCCCATCGCGGCGGTCTCGCGCAGCACCAGCAGCAGCATGCCGGTGATGCCGGTCAGGAACAGCATGGCGATGAAACCGACATCCATGCCGTAGCTGAACTCGTCGAGCAGCGCGGGATCGCGCCGCATCTTGGCGGCGAACAGGCCGATCGGCCCGACGATGAGGCCGATGCCGCCGAGCGTGCCGAGCACCACGGGCAGGTCCCAAAACGGATACGGCGCCTCGCGGCCGAGCAGATAGTGATAGAGCGTCGCAACAGAGGTCGCTGCGAAGCACAGCAGGAAGCCATAGAAGGTCAGGTGGTGATAGAGCTTGCGCCTGTCGGTGGGCTTGTCGTCCTCGTTGTAACAGCCGACCCCGCCGCCATGGAGATAGCGCAGCTCGCCGGCGTCGCGGATCGCCTGAAAGATCGAGCCGCCATCGGCACGGTTGCCGATGGGTGCGCCGATGTCGCACCAGAAGGCGCGCACGCTCATGACGAGGGCGAGGATCGCGTAAAGGAATGCGGCGCCGAACAGCGCGGCCATCGCGTTGTGCGGCATCAGCTTGTAGAAGGCGCCGGGGCCGGTATGCACGCCGAACAACACGCCGCGGTCACTCAAGGCGGCAAAGCCGAGAATGAAGGCCGCCATGCTGAGCGCGGCGATGATGCTGATGACGAGGCCGTTGCGCGCGAAGGCGCCGGAGAGCGCCTGCGGCCAGGCATAGGCCGCATAGGACTCGGCGCGCGCAACCGCCAGCGTCTTCGGGACGTTGACGTTGAACTCGTGCGGCGGTGAGAACTGGCAGTCGACGTAGCACGCGCCGCAGGAATGGCAGAGATTGGCGAGGTAGTTGAGATCGCCATCGGAGAAGGCGCGGCGCATCTCCATCGCCGGAAACACCGCGCACAGACCCTCGCAATAGCGGCAGGAATTGCAGACCGTCATCAGACGGTCGGCCTCGTCGAGAATCCTAGTTCCGTGCATGTTTCGCCGCTTCCCGTCCTGCGATCCGCCCGAACACGCTGCCGATGGTCATGCCCATGCCGGCTGCATAGCCCTTGCCGAGCACATTGCCCGCCATGATCTCGCCGGCCGCAAACATGTTGGCGGACGGCTTGCCGCCCTTCATCAGCATTCGCGCCTCCTTGTTCACGCGCGTGCCGAGATAGGTGAAGGTGATGCCGGGCCGCACCGGATAGGCGAGAAAAGGCGGCGTCTCGATCCGGCGCGCCCAATGCGTCTTTGGCGGCGTGATGCCCTCCGTCACGCAATCGTCCAGAATGGTGTGGTCGAAGGTGCCGGGACGCACTGCCGCGTTGAACTCGGTGATGGTCTTTTCCAACGCGACCGGATCGAGCTCGAGCTTGCCGGCGAGCTCCGCGACCGTCTGCCCGGCGATCGGCGGAAACAGCGTCGGCATGAAGCTGGTCACGACGGTGGAATCGAAGATGATATAGGCGATCTGGTCGGGCTGCGCCGCGACCAGCCGGCCCCAGATCGCGTAGCGCTTCGGCCAGATGTCCTCGCCCTCGTCGTAGAAGCGCTGGGCGTGCTTGTTGACGACGATGCCGAACACGACGGAGTCGTGTCGCGTGATGATGCCGCCGTCGAATTTCGGCGCGCGAGCATCGATCGCGACCGCATGACATTGGGTGGGATCGCCGACCTCCTGCACGCCCTTGTCGAGCAGCATCTTCAGGATCGAGCCGCGGTTATAGGGCGTGCCGCGGATCAGGAAGTTGTCGGCGGCTTCGCCCCAATATTGCTTGAGCCACTCGATGTTCGCCTCGAACCCGCCGGCCGCGGCGACCAGCGAGGTGGCGCGGATCTCGGTCTCGCCCCTGATCGGCCGCTTGAGGCGTGCGGCGAGGAACATGCCGTCCTCGATCACGAGGTCGGTGACCTCGGCGTCGTATTCGACCTCGACGCCGAGCCGCTCGGCGGTGAGATAAAGCGCGTTCAGCATCGCCCGGCCGCCGCCGAGGAAGAAGGAGTTGGTGCGGCCGAGGCTCAGCGTGCCGCCGAGAGAGGGCTGCCAGCGTACCCCCTGCTCCACGATCCAGTTCAGGATGTCCTTGGATTCGTGGATCATGTGGCGCGCCAGCACCTCGTCGGTTTGCCCGCCGGTGACGCGCAAGAGATCCTCCCAGAACTCCTCCTCGCTGTAGGGGCCGGTCAGGATTTCGGTCGCCGCGTCATGGGCGCAGCGCATGTTGCGGGTGTGGCGGGTGTTGCCGCCGCGGTAGAATTTTGGCGCGCCTTCGAGCACCAGCACCGAGGCGCCGCCGCGCCGCGCGCTGATCGCCGCGCACAGGGCCGCATTGCCGCCGCCGATCACCAGCACGTCGTATTTGCTGCTCATCCCGTCTGCCCGATGCGGCGAAGTTGGAGACATTCTGCCAGCTGGCGGCCTCGATCGCGCCGATCCGCCATTGCGCACCTTTGTATACAAAGATATACATAAGCTGCGCAAGCGGCATCTCTGCATGGGCAGGATGCGCATCGAGGGACAATGGCCACACGGCAGGCAAAGGCAGGTGGAACGATCGCGCGCGGCGGCGGCGTTGCGCTCGGCGAAGCCGTATTCCGCTCGCTGTGCGAGGCGCTCCAGGCCGGCAGCTACCGCGCCGGCGACCGCCTGCGCGAGGAGGAGGTCGCCCAGCGGCTGAAGGTCAGTCGCACGCCGGTGCGGGAGGCGCTGGGCCGGCTCGCCGCACGCGGCTTCGTCGCGCCCGCCGGCGGCCGCGGGCTGATCGTCCGCAATCTCGACATTTCCGAGGTGCTCGAGCTCTACGCCATGCGTGAGATCATGGAAGGCGCAGCCGCGCACCTCGCCGCCGAACACGCCTCACCACCGGAGATCGCCGCGCTCCGCGATATCGAGCAGGCCTTTGTCGAGGCATCCGCGACCGACGCAGCCGAAATGGCGCGGCTCAACCGCGCCTTCCACGAGACCATCTGCCGCGCGGCGCGCAACCGCTATCTCGACAACGCCTCGCGGGAATTGCAGGACTGGATCGCCCTGCTCGGCCCAACCACTTTCACGGTCACAGGTCGGCCCAAGACGAGCCACGGCGAGCACCAGGCGATCATTGCCGCCATCGCCGCCCGCGACGGCGACAAGGCCGAGAAGTTGGCGCGCGCACATATTCGCGAGGCGCTGCGCTGCCGGCTGAAACTGTTGCAGAAGCAATAGAGCATGATCCGGAAAAGTGTGTATCGGTTTTCCGAAAGGATCATGCTCAAACAAAAGACCTGAAGCGCGATGGCGATGCATCCCAATCGCATCGCGCTTTAGGCCGGTCGCCGACGCGATCACGCCTCGAACATACGCGTCAGCAGCCAATATCCGCCGAGAAGACCGATCCCGCGGGACATGGCGTACACCAGCCGTGCCGCCCGCGCCGGCTCCTCCCGGCCGACCGCGGACAGCCTGTCCAACGCGCCGAGCGCCGGCAACATCAGCGCGACGATCGCGATCTGCCCGATCTCGACGCCGACATTGAAGGCGGCCAGCGCCGGAACGATCGCATCAGATGGCAGGCCGATCTCGCGAAGCGCGCCGGCGAAGCCGAAGCCGTGGATCAAGCCGAACAGAAAAGCCACACGCCAGCGCCGGTCGACATCGCGCGAAAAGAAGTTCTCGACGGCGACGAAGACGATCGAAGCCGCAATCGCGGGCTCCACGATGCGGCTCGGGATGACCAGGACGTTCAACGCCGCCAGCGACAACGTCAAGGAATGGGCGATGGTGAAGGCGGTGACGATCTTGATGACCGGAACGAGCCTGCGTGCCCACAGGACGATTGCAACCAGAAATGCAATGTGATCGTAACCGAGGAAGATGTGCTCGATCCCCGCCACGAGATAGCGCTGCGCGGTCGAGAACAGCGACGGCGGCGCCGTGGAGAGCGTCACCGTCGTCGTGGCGGCGTCGAGCAAGGCCTGCGCCTCGGACCTGCCCTGCGCGATCAGTACCACCTGGCGCGCGGTCTTGTCCTGCTCGGTCAGAACGGTGGAACGATAGACGATGTCGCCGGGCGCGTTCGCGCAAGCGATACTGGTGCGATAAATGACGCCGTCACCATCGGGCAGGACCGCGGCATCGCGCCGCGGACAAGCCGTGCCGCCGCCCGTCACAACCAAGTGCCTGTCGAGATATTCGAGGATCCTGGCCCTGGCCGCTTCAACCGCAGCGGGATCGACCGCGTCCTGGCGCGCATCATAAATCCGCGAACCGATCAGGCGATCGAGATCGCTGCCCTTCAGTCCCAGTTCGACGCTCACCGTGCGATCGCCGGCCAGCGCCACGCGCGCCGTCACGAGGTTGATCTGATGCGCCTCAGCCGGCAGGCAGAGCAGGACCTGAAGCCACAGGAACAGTGGCCACCTCATGATCCCGCCCCATCGCCTTCAAGCCAGCACATCCGCCACGGCCGCCTTCAGAACATTCCGCACATCGGTGGGCTTGAGCCTCACCTGCAAGCCGCGCTGGCCGCCATTGAGATAGACCAGGTCATGCGTGAGCGCGCTCTGCTCGATCACGGTGCCGACCTGCTTGCGCTGCCCGAACGGGCTGATGCCGCCGACCTTGTAGCCGGTGACGCGCTCGGCCTCGGGCGGCTTCATCATCTGCGCCGACTTGCCGCTCGCCGCCGCCGCCAGCTTCTTCATGGAGACCTCCTGGTCGGACGGCACGACCACGCAGACCGGCTTGCCGTCGACCAGCGCCATCAGCGTCTTCAGGACGCGCGCCGGGTCCTCGCCGAGCGCGGCAGCCGCCTGGAGCCCGATGCTCTCGGCGTCGGGGTCATAGTCGTAGGTGTGAACGGTGAAGGCGACACCGGCGGCCGTCAGTGCGCGCGTGGCGGGGGTGACTTTGGACATGAACGGTATTTAGCACCGTCATTGCGAGGAGCGAAGCGGTGTGGGAAAGCTGGCACCACGCATTCACTGCCATCGCCCGGCTTGACCGGGCGCCCAGGACTCCGAGACTTTGCGATTGAATCGACGGCCGCGGCGTACTCGATGCCCCGGTCCCGGCTCCGCCAGGCTACGCCGGGGCCACAAGGGTGCTCGGCCGCCGAAGCCTTAGCGAAGGCGGCAAGCCGGGGCATGACAGCGGTTTCTGCGGCAAGTCTCGTGCGCGAGGCCGACAGCGGAGTTTGAGGGCGCCATGCCGCCGAACTCCGCCGAGAACTTCCCCTACTCCGCCGCGTCCCGCATCTCGGCGCGCTCGGCCCGCGCTGCGCAGAACTTGAATTCCGGGATCTTGCCGAACGGGTCCAGCGCCGGATTGGTGAGCAGGTTCGCAGCCGCTTCCGCGTAGCAGAACGGCATGAACACCATGTTCTCGGGCACGTCGCGGTCGGAGCGAACCTTGACCTCGACGGCGCCGCGGCGGGTCTCCAGGCGGATGAAATCGCCAGGCACCAGCTTCTTCTTGCGCATGTCCTTTGGCGACATGAACGCGACCGCCTCCGGCTCGATCTGGTCGAGCACCTGGGCGCGGCGGGTCATCGAGCCGGTGTGCCAGTGCTCCAGCACGCGGCCGGTCGACAGCACCATCGGATATTCGTCGTCGGGAATCTCGTCCGGCGGGATGACCTTGGCCGGCACGATCTTGCCGCGGCCGCTCGCGGTCGGGAAGCCCGTGGTGAAGATGATCTCGTTGCCGGGCTTGTCAGGAGCGTCGGCCGGATAGGTCACCGCGCCTTCGCGCACCAGCCGCTCCCAGCTGATGTTCTTCAGCGACGGCATCAGCTCCGCCATCTCGGTGTAGACGTCGCCGGGCCCGGAATAATTCCAGGGCAGGCCCATGCGCTTGCCGATCTCCTCGATGATCCAGAGATCCTGCCGCGCATCGCCCGGCGGCTTGATCACCTGGCGCGCGAGCTGCACGCGGCGGTCGGTGTTGGTGAAGGAGCCGTCCTTCTCGGCGAAGGCCGAGGCCGGCAGGATCACGTCGGCATGGAAGGCGGTCTCGGTGACGAAGAGATCCTGCACCACGAGATGATCGAGCATGGCGAGCGCTTCGCGGGCATGCTGCAGATCGGGATCGGACATCGCGGGATTCTCGCCCTCGATATACATGCCCGTGATCTCGCCGGCGTGGATCGCGTTCATGATCTCGACCACGGTCAGGCCGCGGACGGGATCGAGATCCTGCTGCCAGAGCTTTTCGAAGGCGCCGCGCAAGTCGTCGCGGCCGACCGGCTGATAGTCCGGCAGGAACATCGGGATCAGGCCGGCGTCGGACGCGCCTTGCACGTTGTTCTGGCCGCGCAGCGGATGCAGGCCGGTGCCGGGGCGGCCGACCTGTCCGGTGATCAGCGCCAGCGCAATCAGGCAGCGCGCATTGTCGGTGCCGTGGACGTGCTGGCTGATGCCCATGCCCCAGAAGATGATCGAGGATTTTGCCCGCGCATAGGTGCGCGCGACCTCGCGCAGCGTCTGCGCCGGGATGCCGCAGATCGGCTCCATCTTCTCCGGCGTGAATTCCTTGATCTTCTCCTTGAGGTCCTCAAAACCTTCGGTGTAGCCGGCGATGTACTGATCGTCGGTGAGCCCCTCGGTGATGATCGTGTTGATCATCGCGTTGAGCATCGCGACGTCGGAGCCGGGCTTGAACTGCAGATGCCTGGTCGCATGGCGCGACAGCGCCTGCCGGCGCGGATCCATCACGAACAGTTTTGCGCCGTTCTGCTTGACCGCGTTCTTGATGAAGGTCGCGGCGACCGGGTGGTTCACGGTCGGGTTGGCGCCGATCACGACGATCACCTCGGCATCCATCGCGGCGGAGAACGGTGCCGACACCGCGCCGGAGCTCAGGCCTTCGAACAGCGCTGCCACCGACGAGGCGTGGCACAGGCGGGTGCAATGGTCGACGTTGTTCGAGCCGAAACCGGTGCGCACCAGCTTCTGGAACAGATAGGCCTCTTCGTTCGAGCCCTTGGCCGAGCCGAAGCCGGCCAGCGCCTTCACGCCCTTCTCGTCGCGGATCTTGACGAGGCCCTGGGCGGCAATGTCGAGCGCTTCCTCCCAGCTCGCCTCGCGAAAATGGGTGAAGGGATTGGCCGGATCGACTTGGTCGTTGGCATCCTTCTTCGCGTTCGGCAGCCGCACCAGCGGTTTTGTCAGGCGATGCGGATGGTGGATGTAGTCGAAGCCGAAGCGGCCCTTGACGCAGAGGCGATTGTGGTTGGCGGGACCGTCACGGCCTTCCGCATAGATCACCTTCTCGTCCTTGACCTCGTAGGTGACCTGGCAGCCGACGCCGCAGAACGGACAGAGCGAGTCCACCTTCCTGTCGGCGTACGTGACGCGCGTTTGCTTGTCGTCGAGCATCACGGCCGGCATCAAGGCGCCGGTCGGGCAGGCCTGCACGCATTCGCCGCAGGCAACGCAGGTGGACTCGCCCATGGGGTCGTCGAAGTCGAACACGATCTTGGCGCCGGCATTGCGATAGGCCATGCCGATGACGTCGTTGACCTGGACCTCGCGGCAGGCGCGCACGCACAGGCCGCACTGGATGCAGGCATCGAGATTGACGCGCATCGCCGGATGGCTGGCATCGGTCGCCCAGCGCTCGGCGGCGGGAAAGCGGCTCTCGGTGACGCCTGTGGTCTCGGCCCAATGCCAGAACTTCGAATCCGGATCGTGCGAGGTCTCGCGCGCCGGCTGGTCGGCGACGAGCAGCTCCATCACCATCTTCTGCGCAGCAGTCGCACGGGCGCTCTCGGTCTTCACCTTCATGCCGACCGACGGCGTGCGCTTGCAGGACGCGGCCAGCACACGCTCGCCCTCGATCTCGACCATGCAGGCGCGGCAATTGCCGTCGGGGCGATAGTCCGGCGCCGGCGAATAGCAGAGATGCGGAATGTCGCGGCCCTGGCGTTTTGCGACCTGCCAGATCGTCTCGCCGGGGTTGGCCTCGACCTGCTTGCCGTCGAGCTCGAACGTAATCTTGGTCATTCGGCCGCTTCCTTGAACTCGTCAGGGAAATATTTGATCACGGAGGACAGCGGATTCGATGCCGCCTGTCCGAGCCCGCAGATCGAGGCATCGCGCATCGCCTGGCTCAATTCTTCCAGCAAGGCACGGTTCCAGACCGGCCTTTGCATCAGCAGCGCCGCCTTCTGGGTACCGACGCGACACGGCGTGCACTGACCGCAGCTCTCGTCCTCAAAGAACTTCATCAGGTTCAGTGCGGCTGCGCGCACACTGTCCTTGTGCGAGAGGATGACGATCGCGGCAGAGCCGATGAAGCAGCCGTATTTCTCCAGCGTGCCGAAATCGAGCGGGATGTCGTCCATCGATGCCGGCAGAATGCCACCGGACGCACCGCCCGGCAGATACGCGTAGAACTGATGGCCGTCGGCCATGCCGCCGCAATATTCCTCGATCAGCTCGCGCACGGTGATGCCTGATGGCGCGAGCTTCATGCCGGGATTCTTGACGCGGCCCGAGACCGAGAAGCTGCGCAGGCCATGACGCTCGTGGCGGCCATGGCCCTTCCACCACTCGGCACCCTTCTCGACGATGTCGCGCACCCACCACAGCGTCTCGATGTTGTTGATCAGCGTCGGAAGGCCGAACAGGCCGACCTGGAACGGATAAGGCGGCTTGTGCCTGGGCAGGCCGCGCTTGCCTTCGATGCTCTCCAGCAGCGAGGATTCCTCGCCGCAGATGTAAGCGCCGGCGCCGCGCCGCATGTGCAGCGTCGGCCCGCCCGGCGGAAGCTTTGCGATCTCGCGCTCGAGGATCTCGCGTGAGGCCGGATATTCGTCGCGCAGATAGATGTAGACGTCGCTCGCCTGCACCACATGTGCGCCGATCAGCATGCCCTCGATGAAGCGATGCGGATCGGTTTCGAGGTAATAGCGGTCCTTGAACGTGCCGGGCTCGCCCTCGTCGCCGTTGATCGCCATCAGCCGGGGCCCGGGTTCACCGAGCACCGCACGCCATTTGCGCCCGGTGGGGAAGCCGGCGCCGCCGAGTCCGCGCAGCGAAGCATCGTCGAGCGCTTTCAGGAGATCTTCCTTCGACAGCTCGCCCGAGCGCAGGCGGCCCAGCAGCTTGTAGCCGCCGCCGGCGACATAGGCCTCGTAGTCAACATATTTGGGCAGATGAGCGTGGGTGTCGCCGGCCTTGGCCGCCGCCATGACGTTGGCGACGGTGGCGTGGTCGACGAAATTGTGCCCGACCTCGGTGGCCGGCGCTGTGTCGCAGCGGCCGACGCAGGGCGCGCGCACGACGCGGATGCCGGGACCTGACGCGCTCTGCAGATCCGCGAGCAGCTTCTCGCCGCCAAGCATCGCGCAGGTGAGCGAATCGCAGACGCGGATCGTCAGCGGGGGAATGTCGGGCTCACCTTCCTTCACCACGTCGAAATGCGCGTAGAAGGTCGCGGTCTCGAACACCTCGGCGAAGGCGAGCTTCATCTCATCGGCGAGCGCGGCCAGATGCGCCGCCGAGATCTGGTGGTACGTGTCCTGGATCAGGTGCAGATATTCGATCAAGAGATCGCGCCGCCGCGGCCTGTCGCCGAGCAACAGCTCGATCTCGTGCGCGGCCGTGGGATCGACCTGCCGCCCTTTGGGGGTCGCCTTGGCGCGTCGGCGTCCCTCACCGGGATGCTCGAAGGAGCGGACCTTGTGCACGTCCTCGTGGCTCATCGATTCGTCTCGATCTCGTCTTTTAGAACGGCTCCACTTCTAACCCCTGGCATGCCAGATGCCAAGCGGATTATCACGCTGGCGGAAGCGGTTAGCTGCACGGCTCAGGCGGAGCCCAAGACAACCCCGGAGTGCTGCCCCGGACACGGCTTTGCGTTTCGTCTAACGGGCCCATTGATGGAGCGAAGCCCGAATTGGCCGGGAGATCAATAAAGGTGTCCCATGCTGCGATAGCGAAGCCCTATCGAATGCGCAGTCCGAGGCTACGGCGGGAGCACAAGGCCGCCGCCGGGAACATTCGCCTTTCTAAAGGGCGTCGCTCTTTTCAACCAGGAACACGATGCGCGCCTCGTTGCGCTCGGTGATCTCGACCTTGTCGCCGGTCTCGCGGATCAGATTCGGGATGTCGATCACCGAGAGCGGATCGGTGCAGTGAACTTCCAGCTGGTCGCCTGCCTTGAGCGGCTTGAGCGCCTTGCGCGTCTTGAGCGCCGGCAGCGGGCATTTCAGCCCGGTGAGATCGAGTGTCGTCCTGGTCATGGCCGCACCATGGCGGGGTGGAACGGCTGCGTCAACGCGGGAGGATCAGATCAGGCCGGCGTAGGGCAGGAAGCCCACGTCCTGCCCCGGCTCGACATTCGTGATGTCCTCGTCGAGCTCGACGAGGCCGTCGGTCTCGACCAGCGAGGACAACAGCCCGGCCCCTTCGCGCGGGAACTTGATCGCCTCGAGCCCGCCGTCCTGCGCGCGCCGCAGCGAGGCGCGCACATATTCACGCCGCCCGGCCTTCTTCTTGTAGGTGAACGCCGCGCGCAGCGGGATGGGCAAGAGCGGCTCCGGCAAGGCGCCCGACAGCGCCAACACCGTCGGTCGCACCACGTGGACGAATGTCACGAAGCTCGCGACGGGATTGCCGGGCAATCCGATCAGCGGTGTGCCGTCGATGATGCCCATCGCCACGGGACGACCGGGCTTGATCGCCATCCGCCACAGCACCAGCGAGCCGATGCTCTCCACCGCCGCCTTGACGTGATCCTCCTCCCCGGTCGAGACGCCGCCGGTGGTGAGGATCAGGTCATGGTCGCCCGCAACCTGCTTCAGGCCGCTCGCAAGCGAACTGCGCTCGTCGCGCAGAATGCCGAGATCGCTGACCTCGCAGCCGAGCCGCCGCAGCATCGCCATCAGCATGAAGCGGTTGGAATCGAACAGCTGCGAGGCGGCGCGCGGCTCGCCGGGCGAGGCGAGCTCGTCGCCGGTCGAGAACACGGCGACACGGATGCGCCTGACGACGTCGAGCCTTGTCAGCCCGAACGCGGCGGCAAGGGCGACATGCTGCGGCCGCAGGCGCTGGCCGGCGCGGAGCGCGACCTGACCTTGCGCAATGTCCTCGCCTGCAGGCCGGACATTGGCCCCACGCTTCAGCCCCGGCGGCAACACGATCCTGCCTGAAGCATCGATGCGGACGTCCTCCTGCATGAAGACGGTCCCCGCATCCGGCGGCATCGGCGCGCCAGTGAAGATGCGCGCGGTGTGGCCGGGCTTGATCGGCGCTTGCGCAAGTCCGCCGGCCTGGATGCGGCCGTCGAGCGGGAACGCCTGTTCCGCCCTTGCCGGAAGGTCGGCGTTGCGCACGGCGTAACCGTCGACCGCGGAGTTGGTGAACGGCGGCAGCGGCAAGGGTGCGGCCACATCGCGCGCCAGCACGCGCCCGTCGGCATCGACCAGCGCCACCGTCTCGAGATCGACGATCGCGTTGACACGCGTCGTGATGAGGCCGACGGCTTCGTCGACCGACATCATCGGGCCGCCGAAGGCAAAGCAATCGTCCGACAGTTGCGCCATGGTGCCTCGTCAGCGTATCGCGGTGCTTCTTGCCACCGCTTCCTCGATCGGCATCGCCGCCCGAAGCAGCAACGCGGCGACGGCGGGGATATCATCGAGATGGACGGTCGGCAGCCGGGTTTCAACCGCGACGTCGCTCGCAATCCCCGCTATCCCGGGATCGTCCGGAAACAGCAGCGGTTTGCCGTTGGCGGCGCGATGCACTTCGATCTTGCGATGCGGCTCGCGCTTGAAGCCCTCGACCACGACGAGATCGACCGCGGAGAGCTTCTCGAGCAGCTCCGGCAGCCGCGGCTCCGCCGCCCCGCGCAACTCACGCATCAGCGCCCAGCGCTTCGACGAGGCGACCAGCACCTCCGCCGCGCCGGCCTCGCGATGGCGCCAGGAATCCTTGCCGGGCACGTCGACGTCGAACTGGTGATGCGCATGCTTGATCACGGAGACGCGCAGGCCTTGCGCGCTGAAATGCGGGATCAGCCGCGTCAACAGCGTGGTCTTGCCCGCACCGCTCCATCCTGCAAGGCCGATGACTTTCATTCGAGGTCTCTTTTCCAGCAACCAGCGCTCGCCGATGGAACCACCATCCCCTCCCCGTCATTGCGAGCGGAGCGAAGCAATCCAGACTGCCGCGGAAAGATTCTGGATTGCTTCGCTCCGCTCGCAATGACGAGCGGAGCCATTTTGCCCATTCCCGGCCATGCTTATATCGGCTTGACCCGAATGTCATGCTAACCTCGGCGCCATGATGAAGATCGACAAAGCCCCGGTGCCCCTGATCGTCCCCAATCCGGACGACCCGCGCCTGACCCAGAGCGTGACCGGCACCGACCAGACCGGCGCCAGGGTCGAGATCAAGGTGCCGATGGAGCGGCCACTGACGCTCTATTTGAATGCGCAGGAGATCGTCACCATGATGACGATCGGCGACTATCCGGAATATCTGGCGCTCGGCTATCTGCTGAACCAGAACATGCTGAAATATAACGACGTGGTCACCGAGGTCGAATACGACGACGACCTCCAGGTGGTCGTCGTGCGCACCTCACATCACACCAATTTCGAGGCCAAGCTGAAGAAGCGCACGCAGACCTCGGGCTGCGCACAGGGCACCGCCTTCGGCGACCTCTTGGAGGCGGTCGAGAGCGTCGCGCTGCCCAAGGCCGAGCTGCGCACCTCCTGGCTCTACCAGATGACGCAGACCATCAACACCATGCCCTCGCTTTATCTGGAGGCCGGCGCGATCCATGGCTGCGTGCTGTGCAAGGAGGGCACCCCCCTCTGCTACACCGAGGACGTCGGCCGCCACAACGCCGTCGACAAAATCGCCGGCTGGATGTACCGCCACGGCGTCGACGCGTCCGACAAGATCCTCTACACCACCGGACGCCTCACCTCGGAGATGGTGATCAAGACCGTGCGCATGGGCATTCCGATCCTGGTGTCGCGCTCCGGCTTCACCGCCTGGGGAGTCGATCTCGCAAGGCAGGTCGGCCTGACGCTGGTCGGACGCACACGCGGCAAGCGCTTCATCGCGCTCGCAGGCGAAGAACGCATCGTCTACGACCAGAACCTCGCTTATGTCGAAGAGGAATCGGCCAAGCACAAGCGCAAGGGTGAAGGCGGTGAAGACTGACGTGTCCGCGGCGCATGTTCCGCCGACTCTCGGCGTGCTGCTCGCCGGCGGGCTCGCGCGGCGCATGGGCGGCGGCGACAAGCCGATGCGCAGCATCGGCGGCCGCACCATTCTGGAACGCGTGATCGCGCGCCTTTCGCCCCAGTGCAGCGGGCTGATCCTCAACGCCAACGGCGATCCCGCCCGCTTTGCCGCGTTCGGCCTGCAGGTCGTCGCCGACGACGTGCCGGGCTACCCCGGCCCCCTCGCCGGCATCCTCGCGGCGCTCGACTGGGCCGCGGCGAACAGTCCGGAGATCGAATGGGTGCTCAGCGCCGCCGGCGACTGCCCTTTCCTGCCGCGCGATCTCGTCGCGCGCCTGCATGAGGTGCGCGCGCGTGAGAACGCGCAGCTTGCGGTCGCCGCGTCAGGCGCGCAGTCGCATCCGGTGATCGGCCTGTGGCGTGTCGCCTTGCGCGAGGAGCTGCGCCACGCGCTCGTGGTCGAAGACCTCCGCAAGATCGACCGCTGGACCGCGCGCTATCCGCTCGCGACGGTGACCTGGCCGAACGAGCCGCTCGATCCGTTCTTCAATGCCAACACGGTCGAGGATATTGCCGAGGCCGAGCGGCTGGCTGCGCTGGATGACGCGTCCTAAGCCGCTGCGTTGAGCTGTTGGCCGTGAACCCGACCGAGCAAGCGAACGACCAATGATCGGTACGTTGCCCCGGATGAACCATGGCCGACTCTCTCTTGGATGTCGTTTTCGATGTCGTCGATCTCGCGCTCGATGTTTCGGATGTGATCGATCGCACGAAGCAGCTGAGCAAGCCTGACCTCGTCGAGGTCCCGCCCGATCCGAAGCCGTTGCCGGCCCCCGCGCAACGTGCGCTGGCCGAGGCCGAGGAACGGGAGCGCAAGCGCGGGCAACCCGATCGAGCCGCCAGCGCCACCGACCAGGCGTCGCAACCGTAGATCTAGTTGATATCTACGCAGGCCGGAAACCCGCGCGCTCGAGTGCGGCGCGCGCCGCGTGCGAGCCGAGCGCGTCGAGAAAGGCCCGCACGGCCGGCCGGTCTTTGCGTGCGGTCACCAGCGCGAAGTCATAATGCTCTTCGGCCAGCGGAATGAAACCGAGGCCGACGGCGTGGGCGACCGGCGCAATGGTCATGCCCCAGTCGGCGCGGTGCTGCGCCACGGCCGCCGCCACCGCATTGTGCGAGCGCGGCTGGTTCCAATAGCCTTCCGGACGCGCGCCGCCGAGCAGCCGGTCGATCAGGATGCGGGTGCCGGCGCCCTGGTTGCGGTTGACCATGATGCAGGCGGGGTCGGCGAGCGCTGCGGCAACAGCGTCCTTTGCGCTCATGCCCTCGAAACGTTTGTCGCCCTTGCGGCAGACAATGCCCTGCATCCGCCGCCAGCCGGCGACGAGCTCGAGTCCCTCGACAAGGTAAGGCGTGTTGTAGGTCTCGCTCTTGTCGTCGAACAAATGGATCGGTGCGAGATCGCATTCGCCACGCTTGGCTGCTGCAAGCCCGCCGAGACTGCCGACTGCGATCGAGCGCACGGTGAGACCAGCATGCGCGAGCTGTGCGGTGACGAGATCAAGGCCGGTGCAATGGCTGCCGACGATGACGAGATCCGGCACGCGCACATGCGGCGTGAACAGCGTCACCTCCGTTTCGGTCCCGGCCGGCATCTGGTCGGCAAGTGCAGCGATACGCAGAAAGCCGTCCGCCTGCGCAAAGGACGTGATCGCACCAGACCCCTTGCCGGAAGGATAGGCGATGAGGCCCTCCCTGCCCTGGACCAGCGAGACCATGACGAATTCGGTGCGGCCGAGCTCCGAGGCGATGCGCACCGGCGCGGTCGCGTTCACCTTGGCATCGGAGCGCGGCGGCAGTCCGGCCATCCTGCGCAATACCGGCACGATCATGTCGTGGAAGGTGAACATCGCCGAGGTCGGAAAGCCCGGCAGGATCACGACAGGCTTGCCGTCGCACACCGCAAGGCACAACGGCTTGCCGGGCTTGAGCGCGACGCCATGCGCGATGATGCCGGGCGCGCCGAGCCGGCCGATGATGCGATGAGACAGGTCGCCCGCGCCTTTCGAGGTGCCGCCCGACAGCACCAGCATGTCGGCATCCGCAAGCGCGTTGCGCATGGCGGCTTCGAGCCTGGCTTCGTCGTCCGGAATGGCGCCGAGGAAGACGGCCTCGCCACCGTTTTCGTCGATCGCGGCCGCGACGATGGCGCCGTTGGTATCGTAGATCTCGGCGGGCCCGAGCACCTCGCCGGGCTGAACCAGCTCGTCGCCGGTGGAGATCACGGCAACCCGCGGTCTGCGGACAACACTCACCTCAGCGATGCCGCAAGCCGCCAGCATGCCGATCTCGCGCGAGCCGATGATGGTGCCGGCGCGCAGCAGCGCCTCGCCGCACGCGATGTCGGATCCGGCATAGGAGACGAATTGCCCCGGCGAGACAGCGCGACGGACGTCGATCGCATCTTGGCCGGCCGGCTGGGTGTGCTCGACCATGACCACGGCATCGGCGCCGCGCGGCAACGGACCGCCGGTGGCGATCGCCGTTGCGGTTCCGGCCGCCACCTGCAGTGTCGGCGCGGTCCCGCAATGAACAGTCTCGCCATTCAGCGCGAGGCGCACGGGCGCGCCCTCGCCGGCCGCCGCAAGGTCGGCGGAGCGCACGGCAAAGCCGTCGACATTGGAGCGGTCGAACGGCGGGACGTCGATCGGGGCCGTGATATCTTCGGCGAGGGCAGCGCCCAGCGCGGCTGCGAGCTTGCGCGTTTCGGTGCGGCGCGCGCGCGGGAACAAGGCCGCCTCGAAGCGCGCCAAGGCCTCCTCGCGCGACAGGATCTTGAGGAACTGCTCCTGCTCGAGCGCGCTGCGGTCCGGTGATTTCGGGATCATCGTCATGCCAGAACCCTATCACGCCCGCATCAGATACGCATCGATCGGCGTACCTGCCGCAAATCCCTCGTCGCTGGCGGAAATGAGCAGCCAAGCGTCCGCACGGGCGATGGCCTGAAGCGGCCATTCGCCCACGGCAAGCGGCATCCAGGCACGATGTTCCTCAGCCAGCAAAGCGATCTCCGTGATGCCGACGCTGGAGGCGATTTTTCGCGCAAGCGGCAGCGACACTTTTCGACGCGGCCGACGCGCCGACAAATGGTCGACGAGCGGCAGCACGAGTGCAAGCCAAGCTGCAAACGCGTGATCGGGCGAGCCGGGCAAGGCGATGACCGGAACCCGTCCCAGCCGTCCGACCGCGGCGGTGCGTCCCGGCTGCAGCGCAAGGCCGTGCGCCATCACCTCGCCGCGCCGGGCGAGGGCCGCGATGGCGGCGTCCTGGCGGCCGACGCCGCTACCGCCGATGGTCAGCAGAACATCGCAGGAGGACGCCTCGAGCGCATCGGCAAGCGACGCTGCATCGCGCGCACGCGCTTGACGCGTTTCCACATCCAGTCCCGCTGCGTGCGCGATCCCGGCAATCATCTGCGCCGTGACCGTTCCACTCGGCACATTGACGATGCGCAGCCGCGGCCGCCTCACGGCGAGTTTCTCCACGCCCGCCACGCGCGCGAGCAGCAGATCCTTCGCAGCGATGGGATGGCCCGCGGCCCCCACGGCCATGCGCGCGGCAATGTCGCTGCCCGCGCGCCTGACACCCTGCCCCGGCGCGCCCTCTGCGAGCACTTGGGCAAGCGGCCCAGACATCTCCACGGCGTCAGCATCGAGCACGCAATCGCATCCCGCCGGCATCGCCTCACCCGCCTCGACCCATGCAGGGGCCATTGCCAGCGGCACAGGCGAGTAAGCGGACGCCCCGACGAGATCGTTGGCGGATAGCGCCCAACCGTCTACGGCCGCAATGTTCCGCGAAGGATAGGCGGCAAGCAGCGGGGCGCCCGCCGCGATGCAGGCGATTACGTCCGCCAGCGGCACCTCCACCGGCGCGACGGGATCAACGCCCTGCAGCAGCGCGGCAAGCGCGGTGTCGAGCGGCGTGAGCGAGGACGGCAGGCGCTGGGTCATGCGCCATGAGGACCATGCATCGTCCGGTTTGGCAACCGCCGGCGATGCCGGCCTCAGCCACCCGACCTGTCCGAATTGGGAAAAAACAGCTGCTGCCCGTCGACCTTGTAGCCGGCGATCGCCGTCTGCCCCTCCGGCGACGTCAGCCAATCCACGAAACTCTGCGCGTTGTCCTTCTTCACGTTCGGGAACTTCGCAGGGTTCACCAGCATCACGCCATATTGGTTGAGCAGCCGCCGGTCGCCTTCGACGACGATGTCGAGATCGCCGCGATCCCTGAAGGCAATCCAGCTGCCGCGTTCCGACAGCACATAGGCGTTGGCGGCGCGCGCGGCCTCGAGCGCCGCGGCCATCCCCGGCCCGGCCTCGCGATACCAGGCGCCCTTGGCGCCGGCGATGTCGATGCCGGCGACGATCCAAAGCGCGAGCTCGGCGGCGTGAGTGCCCGACCGATCGCCGCGCGTCACGAACGGCGCGCCCTTGGCTTCGATCGCCTTCAGCGCCGTCGCGATGTCCTTGCCCTTCACGCCCGCGGGATCGCTCTTCGGCCCGATCAGCACATAGTCGCTGTACATCACGTCGTAGCGCTTCACGCCGAAGCCGTCGGCAACGAACTTCTCCTCCTGTGGCCGCGCGTGCATCAGCACGACATCCACCTCGCCCCGCCTCGCCCCATCGAGCACCTCGTCGGCGCGCCGCGCGATCACGGTGACGTCGATGCCGGTCTTGTCGCGGAAGATCGGCAGCAGATAGTCGAGCAGCCCGGACTCCTGCGTCGCCGTCGTCGAAGCGAGGACGATGCTGCGGTCCTCCGCGGATGACGCCGCAATGCCTGCGGCAAGGCCGCAGAGGAGCGCAAGTGCAACGGACAGGCGGCCCATGATCCGGGTTCCCTCGGTTATGACGCGATCATGATGATGATCGATTGCGCCGCACTCGTGACGCGTTTTTGCGCTGCCAGTCGGGAAATTTCGGCAATTTCATCGAGGCGTATCGCATGAACGATCGCTTTGGGATCGTTCACCAAAGCGGAAATCGCGCGTGCTGGATGTGTTGCAAAGCAGCGAGATGATCGGGCATGGTTCCCGCGACAAAAATCTGAAATGCAGAATTCCACCTGCGTCGGACGTCAAAAAGAAAGCAAGAATTTGCATAGGAATGCAGGATGGAATTCCTGACCACCAGCGAAGCCGCCGACTACCTGCGGCTCGGCGAACGCAAGCTTTACGAACTCGTCACCACCGGTGCGATCCCCTGCAGCAAGGTGACGGGAAAATGGCTCTTCCCACGGCACGAGCTCGACCTCTGGGTCCTGTCGGGCCTCGCGCGACCGGCCGGCATGTTGATCGCCGAGCCGCCGCCGGTCGTCGGCGGCAGCCAGGACGAACTGCTCGATTGGAGCCTGCGCGAGTCCGGCTCCGGACTCGGATCGATGAGCGAGGGCAGCGCGCGCGGGCTCGAGCGCTTGCAGCGCAACGAGGTGATGGCCGCGGCGGTGCACTTCCACGCCCTGGACGCCTCCGACAATCTCGCCGGCGACGCCAGTATCGAAGCGCTGCGGACCACGCCGGACCTGCATGATGCGGTGCTGGTCGCGTTCGTGCGCCGCGAAGAAGGTCTGGTGCTGCCACACGGCAATCCCAGGCACCTGCACAGCCTGACCGACGTGCTCGCAACTGGCGCCCGGATGGCGACGCGGCAGCAGGGCACGGGCGCGCAGATGCTGCTCGACGTGCTGCTGAAGCGCGCGGGCGCCTCGATGCGGGACTTGCGCCGCATCGAGACGCCGGCGCTGACCGGCCCGGATCTCGCCGAGCTGGTTCGCGCCGGCCAGGCCGATTGCGGCATCGCGACGCGCGCCGCGGCGCGCTCGGCCGGCCTCGATTTCGTGCCGCTGGTGTGGGAGAATTTCGACCTTGCGATGCGGCAGCGCAGCTATTTCTGTCCCGCCATGCAGGCCCTGCTCCGCTTCATGAACGAGCGGCGGCTGCGCCAGCGCGCGGAGGAGCTGACCGGCTACGATCCCTCGCCCGCAGGACTGATCCGCTTCGCAGCCTGACATTGACGCCTACCCCCTAATAGTTGCAAAAGAAACCAATTCAGCCGGGCCATACCCGGGACAAGCAACACCGGCCAACGCGCCGAATCAGGGGAGGAGAAACGTGTATCCAACGAGATTTGGACTGCCGGTCGCGGCCGCACTCGCGGCAGCGCTGCTGCCGGGCGCGGCCATGGCGCAGGTTTCCGACGACGTCGTCAAGATCGGCGTGCTCACCGACATGAACGGTCCGGCCTCGGCGCCGACCGGCCAGGGCTCGGTGACCGCGGCGCAGATGGCGATCGACGATTTCGGCGGCAAGGTGCTCGGCAAGCCGATCAGCGTCGTGATCGGCGACCACCAGCTCAAGGCCGATGTCGGCGGCGCCATCGCGCGGCGCTGGTTCGACGTCGATCAGGTCGATCTGATCGTGGACGTTCCGGTCTCCGCGGTCGGGCTCGCGGTGCAAAACATCGCCAACGAGAAGAAGCGGCTGTTCATCACCCACTCCACCGGCACCGCGGATTTCCACGGCAAGTTCTGCTCGCCTTACGCCATCCAATGGGTGTTCGACACCCGCGCGCTCGCCGTCGGCACCGCCGATGCCGTGGTCAAGCGCGGCGGCGACAGCTGGTTCTTCATCACCGACGACTACGCCTTCGGCCATTCGCTGGAGCGCGACGCCTCAGCCGTCGTCACCGCCAATGGCGGCAAGGTGCTGGGCTCGGTGCGGCCGCCGCTGGCAACGCCCGATCTCTCCTCCTTCGTGCTGCAGGCGCAGGCCTCCAAGGCCAAGATCATCGGCATTGCCGCCGGTCCCCCCAACAACATGAACGAGATCAAGACCGGCGCCGAGTTCGGCGTGTTCAAGGGCGGCCAGCAGATGGCGGCGCTGCTGGCGCTGATCACCGACATCCACGGCCTCGGCCTGCAGGCGGCGCAAGGCCTGCTGCTGACCACCTCGTTCTACTGGGACATGGACGACAAGACCCGCGAATGGTCGAAGCGCTATTTCGCCAAGATGAACAGGATGCCCTCGATGTGGCAGGCCGGCGTCTATTCCAGCGTGATGCACTATCTCAACGCCATCAAGGAGACCGGCACCGACGATCCGCTGAAAGTCGCCGCCAAGATGCGCGAGAAGCCGATCGAGGATTTCTTCGCCCGCAACGGCAAACTGCGCGAGGACAATCTGATGGTGCACGACCTCTGGCTGGTGCAGGTGAAGACGCCGGAGGAGAGCAAATATCCGTGGGACTATTACAAGATCCTCACGACGATCTCCGGCGACAAGGCGTTCGGCCCGCCGGACCCGGCGTGTCCGCTGGTGAAGAAGTGACGGTGGCGAGTGGCGAATAGGGAGTAGCGAATGGGGATGCTTCCATTCGCTATTCGCAACTCACCATTCGCTATTTCGTCGCGCGCAGACAATGGAACAACGGGAGATGTCATGTTGCGAATTTTGCGGCGCGGTGTTTTCGGGCTCGCAGTGCTCTTGGGTTTTTTCAGCGCCACCCCTCCCGCCGCTGCCGGCTATCCCGACCGCCCCGTGCACTGGCTGATCGGCTTTTCCGCCGGCGGCCCGGTCGACATCGTGGCGCGGATCATGGCGCAGTGGCTGTCGGACCGGCTCGGCCAGCAATTCATCGTCGAGAACCGCACCGGCTCGGGCGGCAACATCGCCGCCGCCGCCGCGATCAATTCTCCGCCGGACGGCTACACGCTGCTGTTCGTCGCGCCCAACAACGCGATCTCGACCTCGCTCTACAAGAAGCTGCCGTTCGACTTCCTGCGCGACACCGTGCCGGTGGCCAGCATCATGCAGCTCACCAACATGCTGGTCGTCTCCAACGCGTTTCCGCCGAAATCGGTTCAGGAGTTCATCGACTATTGCAAGGCCAATCCCGGCAAGGTCTCCTACGCCTCCTCCGGCAACGGCACCTCGGTGCACATGTCGGCCGAGCTGTTCAAGGTGATGACGAAGTGCGACATGGTGCACGTGCCCTATCGCGGCTCGGCCATCGCCTTCCCCGACGTCATCTCCAACAAGGTGCAGCTGATCTTCGACAACCTGCCCTCGGCGATGGAACAGGTGAAGGGCGGCAACGTCCGCGCGCTCGGAGTGACCTCGCCGCAGCGCTGGCCGAGCGTGCCCGACGTGCCCGCGATCGCCGAGACCGTGCTGGGCTTCGAATCGGTCGGCTTCTACGGCATCTCCGCGCCGAAGGGCACGCCGAGCGAGGTGATCGAGATCCTCAACAAGGCCGTCGGCGAAGCATTGAAGGATCCGAAGCTGGTGGCGCGCCTCACCGAAGTCGGCGGCCTGCCCAAGCCGATGACGCCCGCCGACTTCGGCAAGCTGGTCGCCGACGAAACCGAGAAGTGGCGCAAGGTGGTCGAGTTCGCCGGGGTCTCGGTGGACTAGGCCGCGGCCCCGCCACCGAGCTCGGCCGCACCACGTGAGGGGGCCCAAAGCCCTCTCAGCACAAAGTTGCGAAAACAACCCCATGCACAGTAGACGAGGCCAGTTATTTCAATGGGTTAGCGCACACCTCGAAAAAACCTGCGAAAAAGCGGTTTGCTCCGTCGGGCAAAACAGGGTTATATATAGGCATCATCGCCAGTTTCGGTTATTCGAAAATGATCCGAGATGCTGTGCCGGCGTTCCCGTCCGCCAGAGCCAGGATTGCACCCCCGCCCCGAGCCCTGTAAACGAACCGCGCACCGTTGCCGGCCGCGCTATCTGCGGCCGCCTCGCGGCGGGGCCTGTAGCTCAATGGTTAGAGCCGGCCGCTCATAACGGTCTGGTTGCAGGTTCGAGTCCTGCCGGGCCCACCAATAAATCGATCATTTGTGCGGACACTTTGAGAACGACTCGATTTCCGCTTTAAGAACGACTCGATTTCGTTTTGAGAACGACTCGGTTTCACATCCGCCTGACACAATTGGCAAATCCAGCCTCAGTTTTTTCGACGATTTTCGCGCTTTGAAAAACCGAGGGGGGTCTAAGTATCTTAAGCGCGATTGCGGTTTGCCGATCCCAGCTCCAGCCTGACGCTTCGTCATCGGAGGCAAAGCAGTGCAAAGAGCTCTAGAGAAGTATTCCACGAGGTGAAGATCGCGAACGTGGCCTTCCGCGCGATGGTAGAGCGCGACCGCGTCGTTCTTCACATGGAAAACCAGAGCGGTCGGGAGTCCAGCGTCGATCTCATCGGCAAAGCGTTCACCTTGCCAAGGCTTTGCTACTCGGAAAACTGGACGCAGCGCCGGGCGCCTTCAGGATCGCCCGGCTGGGCTGTCTGCCACGACTCGCCCAGAGAACCGCGTATGTTTCTCGGCCCCCTGTCCAACGAAGACGTGTGGTTCCTAACCCAGGATTTCGGGCTGCATAGAACTGATTTCTTGGATCGCCAGGTCACATTCGCGGAGTCGACCGCCGGCCAAGCTTTGAAGGAGATCATGCTTCACGATGCCGCGCGTGCTGCAGTTTACCGCAAGTCGGCGAAGTGGCTGGACGATTGGGCGGAACGGGTAGTCTCCGAGGAGCCAGCGCGACCCGGCCGCCTTGGAATTTGAGAATAGCGCTCGGGTATTAGGCGTCAGAGTTCTCACCTCGCCGTCGGGCCGTGACGGGCGGCGTGAGCACATCGTTAGAGGCGATCCGAACCGAGCGACCCTGCTGTTCCGCAAGAAGGGCAAGTGGCTGAACGGCTGGCTCGGCAAGAGATACCCACAGAGCCGCACCGACGGTGCCATTAATTGACTGGCGTCTTGCGACCAACACGGTATTTTCGTACGATTCCTCCATTCCATTGGATATGATCTGCGGTCGAGGGCCGCCCACGTAGATGGCCAAGGCTGAACAGATCAAAAAGCTCATCGCGAGCTATGGCCGTCCCGATGAATTTCGGTCTGCGGCGATGACTATCATCAACGATGAACATCGGATGGGCCACGCTCCGCTGGCCGCCGCTCTTAAGCGAGTTCTCGATTCCAGCGTTCATCCCGTCAGCGGCGCCCCAAAGCTCGCTTCCCTTGACGCATCCTCGGATCCCGCCATCGAATTGGTGGACGCGACCGACCCCTCGCGGAGGCTGTCGGACATCGTCTTGACTTCGGAAGCTCGCAGCAGCTTCGATTCCTTGATCGAGGAACAAAAACGAGCCGACGAACTTCGACGGCATCGACTGCATGTGAAGTCGAAGATCCTGTTCTGCGGGCCTCCGGGCTGCGGCAAAACGCTTGGAGCCGAGGTGATCGCGCGCGAGCTCGATCTGCCGCTTCTAACGGCCCGCGTGGATGCGCTGATATCATCGTTGCTCGGTCAAACGGCTACAAATCTCAGACGCCTCTTCGAGTACGCGACGCGCCGCCCATGTGTTCTATTTTTGGATGAATTCGACGCACTCGCTCGGTCTCGGACTGACGAGGGCGAACACAACGAACTGCGGCGCGTCGTAAACAGCTTACTGGGGCTAATTGATCGCCACCATGGACGGGGTGTTTTCGTAGCGGCGACAAATCTCGAAAGCAGCTTGGATACTGCCATCTGGCGTCGCTTCGACGATGTGGTGATTTTTGAACCGCCAAGCCGCGAGCAAATCGGCTCGTTACTGCGACTGGTTTTCAAGAACTTTCCTGTCAACTTCGACGTCGACGCCAGCGCTGCTAAGCTGCATGGTCTGTCGTATGCAGAAATCGAGCGCGTAGCGCTCGATGCCGTGAAGACTGCGGTCCTGAAGAAGCGGAAAGCGGTGAGCGAGACGGATTTCGCTGCGGCCCTCAAAAGCGCGAACCGAAGAACTGCGGCGCAATCAACTCGTCGGCCCCGGGCGACCTGATGAATGCCCCCACGTGAGCACCTTCCGCTTCTACGCATGCCGCGCGTAGAGCCCCGCAGAAAGCATGGTTTTGGACGGCCGCCGGAACGCGACCACCGAGCGCACGGAGCGCGCATCGCCGAGGAGGTCGTGGAAACGATAGCTGTCGCCCGAGCGCGGGCTCCCATCCCCGGAATCGACCCTAAGCTGATCCTAAAGGTCGAACTAACCAGCGCGGTGGACGAAGACGAGTGGCGGAGAGCTGGCCTGCACGTTTTGGCTCAAAATCCGGGCAACATTCTCGTCCTTTTCTCAGACTCGTTTGAACTAGAGGCATTCCGCGATCGCGTGGAGAGGTTCATCGCGGGGCCGGTAAAGGGCCGTGAAAACCCGCCCCACAACTCCCTTATCGCTTCTATCGAGCGAGTAGGTGAGCTTGACCCGAAAGACCGGATCGGACCGCGTCTTGCCGCATCTGGCATTGTGGGGCTAGACGATATCGACGGCCGGAATGTTTTCGTCGTGGACGTCGAATTGTGGGATGCCGGCGAGCAGTTTGATCGCGAAGTGCGAGCGCGATCGTTGATTGCTTATGTCGAAGGCGACCTCCGAGGCCAGAGTGTCGGTCAACCATTTATCGGCACTTCAGGCTTCTCACTGGTCCGTTTGCGCATTCGAGGGAGCGAGCTGAAGATACTCTTCGACCGTCCGGAAGTGGCGTCCATCGATCTGCTTCCGCTTCCCGATTTGGGCGAACACGATGTTCCTAGTGTTACAGTTCATGATTTACCGCCAGCAATCCCAGCTGAGCGGGACTCTCCGATCATCGGCATCATTGATTCCGGGCTGAACGCGCATCCTTTGCTCGACGGCCTCGTTGTGGAGCAAATTGCAGTTCCAGCGGCACTCGGCACTGCCGACGTATGGGGACATGGCACAAAGGTCGCGGGGATTGCCGCTTACGGCGATGTTCGCGAACGGCTCGACCAGAGAAACTTCGTTGGGTCGGTCCGAATTCTCAGCGCCCGCGTGGTGAACGATCCCCGGTGATGGTGTAGCTCGGTAGAGCAAAGCCGTCCGCACGCGCGCCCTCCCATGGCGCCGTAGCGGGCGGGCGGCTTTGCGGTGGTCACCGGCAGTTCGCCGGTAGGGTCGGGTTGCTGACACCAACCTGATTCGAGGAACCACCGATGACCGATGAGATGATGAACCTCCGCACGCTCGTGGAGAAGACCCCTGATGCGGATCTGCTGCGCGAGATGATCGGCTTTGCTGCCCAGCGCCTGATGGAGCTGGAAGTGGAAGGCCAGACCGGGGCCGCCTACGGCGAGAAGAACCCCGAGCGTCTGGCGCAGCGCAACGGCTACCGCGACCGGACCTGGGAGACCCGCGCCGGCACGGTCGAGCTGCGCATTCCCAAGCTGCGCAAAGGCTCCTACTTCCCCGGCTTTCTGGAGCCGCGCCGGATGGCCGAGAAGGCGCTCACCGCCGTGGTGCAGGAAGCTTATGTGCAGGGCGTCTCGACCCGCTCCGTCGACGATCTGGTGCAGGCGATGGGCATGAGCGGCATCTCCAAGAGCCAGGTCTCGCGGCTGTGCGCGGAGATCGATGACAAGGTGAAGGCGTTCCTCGCTCGCCCGATCGAGGGCGATTGGCCCTATCTGTGGATCGACGCCACCTACGTGAAGGTGCGCCAGCAGGGGCGCATCGTGTCGGTCGCGGTGATCGTCGCGGTCGGCGTCAACAGCGATGGCCGGCGCGAAGTTCTCGGCATGGACATTGGTCCCTCGGAGGCCGAGACATTCTGGACGGCGTTCCTGCGCAAGCTCGCCCGCCGCGGCCTGCGCGGCGTCAAGCTGGTCGTCTCCGACGCCCACGAGGGCATCAAGGCGACCGTCGCCAAGGTGCTCAACGCCAGTTGGCAGCGTTGCCGCGTGCACTTCATGCGCAACGCGCTGGCCCATGCCGGCAAAAGTGGACGGCGTGTCGTCTCCGCCTTCATCGCCACTGCGTTTGCCCAGGACGATGCCGAGGCCGCACGAGCGCAATGGCGGAAGGTCGCCGATCAGCTCCGCCCCAAGCTACCCAAGCTCGCCGGCTTCCTCGACGAGGCCGAGACCGATGTGCTGGCCTACATGACGTTCCCGCCGCAGCACCGCACCAAGCTGCACTCGACCAACCCGATCGAGCGCCTCAACGGCGAGATCAAGCGCCGGACCGAGGTCGTCGGCATCTTCCCCAATGAGGACGCTATCGTCCGCCTCATCGGCGCGATCCTGCTCGAACAGAATGATGAATGGACCGTCCAGCGCGCCCGTTACATGACGCTGGAAACCATCGCGCCGTTGAGCGATGATCCAACCGTCAGCCTCCCGGCTATCGCCAGCTGACCAGTCCGGCTCTTGCCGGCGAACGCGGTGTCCCACCGCCAGTTACACCACGCTCAGGGACACGATCGCTTCGCCCGTCCGACCGTCCTCACGGCGGCAGCCGCCCGCAGACGCGTGAGCTAAGCAAGAGCGCGCTCTGGATCCCAAATATCTCGGCACCGTCTGCCACGATCCGTGTGGCAGGCCCCCTTGACGGCCAATTCCGCCCATCCATATACCATCCAATTGGATGCTGTACGGATGGTGATGTGATGCCGAGCAATGTTCACGAAATTCGACCAAAGCCTTCCGACACGGAAAAAATCACGATCAATCTTGGTTTTGTCGATCTCGGTCAGGTCGATTTGATGGTGCAGGAAGGCTTCTACTCCAACCGCACGGATTTCATCCGGACCGCCATCCGCAACCAGCTCGAACGCCATGCCGAAGTGGTCAAGCAGTCCACGGCGCGAAAGAGCCTGGACCTGGGCTTGCGACACTACAGCCGCGAGGATCTCGAGGCGGCACGGAGGGTGGGCGAGATGCTGCACGTCAATGTTCTGGGTCTCGCCACCATCGCGCAGGACGTCACGCCCGAGCTCGCCCGCGCGACGATTGCATCGGTCTCTGTGCTGGGGGGCCCTGCATGCCAGTCCGGCGGTCAAGTCCGCTCTCGCTGATAGGACGAGGTAAGGTCATGTTGAACCAGGACATCATTCGCGAAGCCACACGCCTCACGCGCTCGGGCCAACTCGTCGAGGCCACCGCGCTGCTTCAGCGCATGCTTCGGGGCGAGAAAGAACGGGGCGCTACCGCACCGAGGACCGGCCACCCTGCCCTTGCTGCAGGAAGAGAACCGCCGACCATCAACGCCAAGGCGAACGCCACCGAGACGAGACGTCCGCGTCGGGCGGCCAAGCCGGCAGTGGACCTCGCCAACAGCATCCACGGGCTCGGACTCCGAGGATCGCTGGGGCGCCCCCCGCCGTCCATGGCGGATACCGTGCCGGACGGCGCCAGGTTCGTTGAAGGCGTCTACGCAAATGCCGCGGGAAGCCGCGCCTACCGGCTGTTCATCCCGAGCGGCTATCATGGCCAGGCCATTCCGCTGGTGATCATG